>DATDOY010000261.1:0-25477 GCA_035293045.1 Acidimicrobiia bacterium | reverse complement strand
TCGACCTGATCGGCGAGAAGAAAGAGCGTGGCCAGCGCCGGCGTGTTGTAGGTCTGGTTCTGCCGCGAGTTTTCGAGCGCGATGGCGAGATCGAGCGACGGGGGGATCCATCGGTCTGAGGCCGCGACGCGTTCGATTCGCTCGACGGCGGCGGGACCGCACAAGGCGAGCCACAGGCCCCCCTCGGAGGCGAAGCACTTCTGCGGCGCGAAGTAGTACACGTCGAACTCGGCGGGATCGACCAATACCCCGCCGGCGGCCGACGTGGCGTCCACGGCCATCAGCCCGTCGGCGCCGGCGACGCGCCTGATCGGGGTCACCACCCCCGTCGACGTCTCGTTGTGCGTCAACGCATAGAGGTCGATGGTCGGGTCGGCGACGGGATCCGGGTAGCTGCCCGGGTCGGCCTCGATGACGAGCGGATCGTCGAGATGGGGAGCACTCCGGGCGACGGATGCGAACTTGGCTGAGAACTCGCCGAAGGAGAGGTGCTCGCTCCGGCGCTCGACGAGCCCGAAGCACGCCGCGTCCCAGAACGTGGTCGTGCCCCCGTTGCCGACCAGCACCTCGTATCCGTCCGGAAGCCCGAACAGCTCGGCCAGACCCTCGCGCACGCGCCGCACGACCGAGCGCACGCCTTCGCGGCGATGGCTCGTGCCCAGGTATCCGGGCGCGGCCGTGGCGAGGCGCGCCACGGCGTCGTTGCGGACCTTTGAAGGCCCCGACCCGAAGCGTCCATCGGCGGGCAGCAGATCAGCGGGGATGCGAATGGATGGGATTTGGTCACCCATGACGTGTCACCATCGGAGGCTGTGATCGAGGACACCGAGCAAGGCGAATCTACGGGACGCGCCGACGCCCCCCGGATTCATTCCCGCGTCTCCGCGAGGATCGCGGCCATCGAGGAGTCGGCGACGCTGGCGATTTCGGCCAAGGCCAAGCGTCTCCGGTCGGAGGGCGTGCACGTCGTCGACTACGGCGCGGGGGAGCCGGACTTCCCGACGCCGGCCCACGTCGTGGAAGCCGCCGCTCGGGCGTGCGCCGATCCGCGCAACCACAAGTACACGCCGAACGCCGGGCTCCCCGAGCTTCGGGAGGCGATCGCCGCCAAGACCAAGCGCGACTCGGGTTTCGACGTCGACGCGTCCCAGGTGCTCGTCACCAACGGCGGCAAGCAGTCCGTCTACCAATCCTTCGCCACGCTGCTCGATCCCGGCGACGAGGTGCTGATTGCCGCGCCGTACTGGGTCACCTATCCCGAGGCCGTCCGCCTCGCGGGCGGGGTGCCCGTGGCGGTGCCCACGACCGCGGACAACGGCTTTCGAGTCTCGCTTGACGACGTGGAGCGCGCGATCACCGATCGGACCAAGATCCTCCTCTTCGTGTCGCCGTCGAACCCGACCGGCGTGGTCTACCCACCCGAAGAAGTCGAGGCGCTCGGACGCCTCGCGGCCGAGCGCGGCCTATGGGTGATCACCGACGAGATCTACGAACACCTCGTCTACGAAGGTCACGAGTTCGTGTCCATCGCGGCCGCCGTCCCCGCGCTCTCGGAGCGATGCCTCGTCATCAACGGCGTCTCGAAGACGTACGCCATGACGGGATGGCGACTCGGCTGGACCATCGGGCCCGCCGACGTGATGGCCGCCCAGGGCAACCTGCAATCTCATCTCACGTCGAACGTCAACAACGTGGCGCAGGCCGCCGCGCTCGCGGCCCTGACGGGCGCCCAAGACGACGTGGCGTGGATGCGGGACGCCTTCGATCGCCGACGCCGACGGATGATGGAGCTGATGGCGGCGATTCCGGGTGTTGAGTGCGTCGAGCCGGGTGGGGCGTTCTACGCGTTCCCCTCGTTCGAGGGTCTGCTCGGTCGAGACCTCGGCGGCGCGGTGGCGCACACCACCGTGGAGCTCGGCGAGCTGCTCCTCGAGCGAATCCAGGTCGCCGTGGTTCCCGGGGAGGCGTTCGGCGCACCGGGATTCGCCCGGCTCTCGTATGCCCTTGGTGATGAGGACCTCGCGCTCGGGCTGCAGCGCATTGCCGACCTGGCGAACGGCCGAGGCGGGTCCTCCGCGTGACGGTCGCCGAGGATGAAGCCGCGCGCCGAAGACGGTTCGAAGAGGTGATCGCCCCCGAGGCCGACTTTCTGGCGCGCGTGGCGCGGTCGATGTCGCGGTCGAGCGCCGAAGCAGAGGACCTCGCGCAAGACACGTTGCTGAAGGCGTTCCGGAGCCTCGACCGCTTCGACGGCCGCCACCCGCGCGCGTGGCTGTACCGCATCGCGCGGAACACGGCGATCAATCGCGACCAGCGCAATCGCGAGCTGCTCCTCGACGACGGCGAGGACGTCGATCCGGTCGCCGACGAGATTCTCGAGCCGGAGCAGCAGGTGGTGACGCCGATCCTCGAGCACGATCTCGAGGCCGCCCTCGACGCGCTCCCGCCCTCGTTCCGCCTCGCGGTCCAACTTGTGGACGTGGAGGGGATGCATTACCAGGAGGCGGCCGACCTTCTCGAGGTCCCTGTGGGAACGGTGATGAGCCGCCTTCACCGGGCCCGAAAGCGCCTCCGGGCCGCGCTCGCAGGCACGCCGCTCGATCGAGGAACGGCGACATGAACCTCGAATCGCGCGTCGACGGGAAGTCAAGCCCATCCCGGGGGGTTGTGGAACCGTGAGCGAGAGCCCGACCGACCGTTCGCCGAGTTGCTCCGAGGCTCTCGAGCAACTCCACGCCGTGCTCGACGGCGAGCTTCCCAGCGAAGAGGCACGCCGGATCATCGATCACCTCGAGGCGTGTCCTCCGTGCGAACTGGAGGGCGACTCGTTCCGCCGCATCAAGGAGGCCGTCGCGGCGAGCGGCAACGCCCTCGACCCGGCCAGCCTCGCCCGGGTTCGTGAACTCACCGACCGCCTGTGTCGGGAAGGCGTGCCGCCCACGGCGTGACGAACGCCGCCTCGACCTCGCGCCGAACTTCTGCCGCGCGATGCGCGAGCACGACCGACGGAGTGGATCACCGCCCCCCTCGGGGCCAGCCGGTACGTTGAGGATGTGGTGCGTCCCCGCCCGTCGACTCGGGTCGCCATCTTCGCGCTCGTGGTGATCGCCGCAGCCGCCTGCAACCCCTTCGCCGGCGACGACACGTCGCCGACCACGACCCAGGCCCCACCTTCGACCGCGCCGCCCGCCCGCGCCGGTCTCTCGATCGACGGCGTCGTCACCCTTGGCGCCGTGCTCCCGCTCACCGGGGATCTCGCGCAGTTCGGCCCCGCTATGCAGGCGGCGGTCGAACTTGCGGTCGACGAGGTCAACGATGCGGGCGGCCTGTTGGGCAAGCAGGTCGTGCTTGCCATCGAGGACTCGCAGTCCACGCCCGAGGGCGCTGCGACTGCGCTGACCACCCTGATTGATGCGTCGAAGGTCGATGCCATCATCGGCCCGGCCTCCTCGATCGAGTTGGTTCCCGCGCTTGTCGAGCAGGCGGTCGCGGCCGAGCGCATGCTGTGCACTCCGACGGCAACCTCACCCCGAATCGAGGACGGCGACGACAAGGGCATGCTGTTCAGCGTTTCGGCGGGCAGCGACGGCGCCATGGCGGTCGTGAGCGCGTTGCTCGCCGGCCCGGGTGCCGGTCGCATCGCGGTCGTGCGACGTGACGACCCCGTCAACGCGTCGTCGTTCGCAGCATTGCGCGCCAGCGTCGACCGCGATTTCGCGTCCGGGCCCCCGGCGCTCACCGACATTGTCGTTGCTGCGGAGAGTCCCGACGCAGCCGCCCCGGCCGCCGCAACCACGACGAGCGGGGCGAGCGATGCGGCGGCGGCCGCTGCGATCAGTCCTGACGCGGCGGCGGAAGCCGTCGTGGCATCGGGCGCGAACGCCGTCGTCCTGCTCCTCACACCCGCGGAAGCGGCTCCGGTGCTGAGGGGATTGTTCGATGCGAGCGTGCTGCCCTCGCAGGGTTCGGGGCTGCGTGTCTATGTCGCCGAGACGTTGGCCACGGATGAACTCGGTGCTGTCGTCGACGCGGAGAAACCGGCCATCCTCAACGGCATCGACGGCGTCCGGCCCGAGATTCTGGGGCGCGATCTCTCGGCGTTCACGAGCCGCCTTCGAGGAGAGACGGGCCTCCGTGTCGAAGAAACCCGGCTCGCGGCCGAGGCGTACGACTGCGCCGTCCTTCTTCTCCTCGCGGGGACGGCCGATGACGAGCCCCTCGCCATGGCGTCACGCCTCGTGTCGCTCACCCGGGATGGTGAGGCGTGCCACGCCGTCGTGCCGTGTCGCGATTCCCTTGTGGTTGGCGCCGACGTCGCGTACGGAGGAGAGACCGGCGTCGTGTGGGACGGCGAGGGGCGTCCGGCGCAGGGGTTGTTCGAGCACGTGCGGTTCGGCGATCGGGGCCAGCTCGAACCGCTCGACTACTGGATTGTTCGCTACGACGGGATTCCGGTTGGCACGACGCCCGGTGTACCCCCGCCGACCACGACGCCGCGCTCGTCGGCGACGGCGCCACCGACCGCAGGGAAGACCACGACCACCGTCGCTCGGGCTCCTGCTCCGACCTCCACGACGTCGACTGGGGGTACGACGACCACGTCGACGGCCACGACGACGACCACCGCGGTCGGATGAGGTCGCGCGGAGCGTGGCCGCCCGGTACCACGGGGAGCGCGAGGGGCTTCAGGGCGGTCCCGCTACGCGTTAGGTTTCGCCTCGATCGATCCAGCGATCACCCCGCCGACCCCAGGAGGCAGTCGATGCGTCGGAAATGGCTACGCGTGATAGCCCTGTTCGCCAGTCTTGTGCTCGTCGCCGGAGCGTGTGGTGACGACGACGAGGAGGCGACGACCGAGGGAACCGAACCGACCGAGACCACCGAGGCCGACGAGACCGCGGCCGATCGCGGCAACGTCGACGGCGTGTTGAAGGTCGGCTCGCTGCTGCCCGAGACCGGCGACCTCGCCGCCCTCGGACCCCCCATGGTCAACGCCGTGAAGATGGCCATCCGCGACATCAACGCCGCAGGCGGCGTGACCGCGTCCCAGGGTGGGGGCGCCGAGGCCGAGGTGCTCCACGTCCAGATTGACGACGGCACCGACGCCGACGTCGCCGCCGACGCGGTCGACAAGCTGTTGACCGGCGAGAAGGTCGACGTCATTGTCGGCGCCGCCGCGTCCACGGTGACGGCGGCCGTCGTCGACAAGATCTCGGGGGCTCAGGTTCCGGAGTGCTCGCCCTCCAACACCGGCGCGGGACTGACGACGGAGTCGTCGGAGGACCCGACCGAGGACTACTACTTCCGGACCCCGCCGCCGGACAACCTGCAGGGCCCGGCGCTCGCCGAGGTGATTGCCGGTGATGGCCACGAGACCGTCGGCATCATCGCCCTCGACGACGAATACGGCCAGGGGTTCGTGAAGTTCCTCGAGCCTGCGCTCGAAGAGGCTGGCCTTGAAGTCCCGGCCAACGTGGCGTACGACCCGAAGGGGACGAACTACGACGCGGACGTGAAGGAGCTCGCGGACGCCGATCCGGACGCGATCGCGGTGATCGCCTTCCCCGACACGGGATCGAAGGTGCTTGCGGCGATGATCGAGGCCGGCATCGGACCCAAGGACAAGCAGCTCTACGTGACCGACGGACTCCAGAGCTCGACGCTCTCCGCCTCGGTCGATCCCGACGACGTCGCCGTGCTCGAGGGCGTCAAGGGAACGGCCCCGTCGGCGGCTCCGAAGGAGGGGGCGCCGTTCTTCCCGGACGCCTTCGCGGAGTTCGCGCCGGACGTCGACACGATCTTCTCGGCGCACGCGTATGACTGCACCATCCTCTTCGCCCTCGCGGCCCACGCCGCGGGAAGCGATGCGGGTCCCGACATCCAAAAGGAGATGGTCGGCCTGACCAAGGGCGGCGAGGTCTGCAACACGTTTGCCGACTGCAAGGCCCTGCTCGACGAGGGCGAGGACATTGACTACGACGGCGCCGCCGGGAAGCTCGACTTCACCGACGCGGGTGAGCCAAGCGCCGGCGAGTACGACGTCTACGTCTTCAATGACGAGGGCGGCACGGACACGGTCGACAGCGTGGCCATCGCCGGTTCGGCCTGATCCCTCACCGGATCAGGAACGCAGTGGACGAGGGGGCCCGGGAAACCGGGCCCCCTCGTCGCGTGGTGGATGCCGCCGACGCGCCTTTGATTCAGGAGCCGGGCTCGCGTCGCCTCGCGCGGGCGAGGGTCCCGAGGTAGAGCTCGATCACCTTCTGATCAGCCAGCAGGTCGCGGCCGGACCCCGTGTGGGCGTTGCGGCCCTGGTCGAGCACGTACGCCCGATGGGAGATCTCGAGACACCGCCGAGCGTTTTGTTCGACGATGACGATCGACACGCCGGCTCGGTTGATCTCCTGGATGCGCGAGAAGACCTCGCCTTGGGCAACGGGAGAGAGACCGGCGGAGGGCTCGTCGAGGAGCACCACGCTCGGGTCGGTCATGAGGGCGCGTCCCATGGCGAGCATCTGGCGTTCGCCGCCCGAGAGGGATCCGGCCCGCTGGCGGCGCCGGTCGGCGAGGAGCGGGAAGAGCTCGACGACGATCGCGAATCGCTCATCCCAGCGCGCGGGGTCGAGGTAGAGGCCCATCCGGAGGTTTTCTTCGACGGACAGCCGTGGAAAGACGTTCTCGGTTTGCGGCACGTATGCCACGCCAATGGCGACGAGGTCGTGTCCCCTGCGGCCGGTGATGTTCTCACCATGGAGGAGCACGGCTCCCGACCGCACGGGAATGAGCCCGAACATGGCGCGAAGCAGCGTCGACTTCCCGGCGCCGTTGGGCCCGATGATCCCGACGATCTCCCCCTCGCGCAGTTCGAGCGTGCACCCGCGGAGAATGTCGATTTCCGGGAGATAGCCGGCCACGACGTCACGGGCGGTGAAGATCACCGGACTCGCCAACGGCGCGGCGGGGTCGTGAAGCGTCACGACTCGCGTGTCCCGAGGTACGCGTCAATCACCGCTTCGTTGTCGGCGATCGACTCCGGAGTGCCCTCAGCGATCACGCGACCACCGGCCAGACACACGATCCAGTCGCTGATGCCCATCACGACGTCCATGTTGTGTTCGACGAACACCACGGACATCCCTTGCGCGCGAAGCCCTCGCACATGATCGAGGAGGGATTCGACGAGGGCCGGGTTCACGCCGGCCATGGGTTCGTCGAGCATGACAAGCGCGGGTTCGGCCATGAGCGCCCTCGCCATCTCGAGCAGCTTGCGCTGGCCCCCCGACAGGCTTCCTCCGTACTGGTCTTGCATGTGGTGGAGGTTGAACCGTTCGAGCAACGCGAGAGCGCGATCGGCGATGACCTGCTCCTGCGCTGACCACAAGAACGGCAGAAGGGCGGCGAAGAAGTTCTCGCCCCGTTGGCCGATCGCCCCGAGCTTCATGTTGTCCATCACACTCATCTTGCGGAGGGCCTTGGTCAGTTGGAACGTTCGGACCATCCCGAGGCGAGCGATCTGGTGGGCCGCGTGCCCATCGAGGCGGCGGCCGTCGAAGCTCCATGTCCCCGCGTCGGGCTGCTCGAACCCGGTCAGCAGGTTGAACAAGGTCGTCTTGCCGGCGCCGTTCGGGCCGATCAGCGCGGTGATGAGTCCGCGCGGGATCTCGAGATGGTCGACGTCGACGGCGGTGATGCCGTCGAAGGTCTTGCGAAGACCATCGACGACGAGCACCGGGTCGGGCTTCGGGACGCCCGGGCGCGCCTCGACCCCGTCCACGCCGCTCGGCGCGGCGGCCGAGAGGGATGGTCCGGGCGCGCCGGGTTCAGTCGCCAAGGAACAACTCCTCCCGTTTTCCGAAGATCCCCTGGGGCCTCACCAGGATCAGCACCATGAGCAGCACGCCGACGAGGGCAAAGCGGATCGCCGCGAGGTCGGTGGTCTCGATGAAGTCGATGTGTCCCGCCTGCAGCGCCTCACGAATGAGACCGTCGGTGAAACTGATGATGAACCAGAAGATCATCGACCCCACGACGGGCGAGAAAACGCGACCCGGGCCACCCAGGATGACGATGGTGAAGGTGTAGAAGGTCACGCCGGTGAAGAAGAACTCCGGCCGGACCGCTTGACGATCGATCGAGAACATGATCCCGGCGAGCGCGCCGAGCGCTCCGCCGATCACGAAACTCTGGAGCTTGTAGGAGAAGGCGTTCTTTCCGAGGCTACGGGCGGCGTCCTCGTCCTCGCGGATGGCCCGCAGCACGCGTCCCCAGGGGCTCCTCGCGAGCAGCAGCACGAGGAGCGTCCCGACACCGACGAGGAGCCAAGCGACGGTCATGACCCAGAGCGTTCGCTCCGAGAACACCACGTCACCAACGCCGTACCGACCGCGGGGGATCGGGTTGACGTCGTAGAACGAGTCTGCGAACCCACGGATCCCGAACACGCTCTTGGTGAGGGAGTGCAGCGGCCGTGAACGGATCACGAGCCGGATGATCTCGGCCGCGGAGATGGTGACGATGGCGAGGTAGTCGGCGCGCAGTCGGAGGGCCGGCAGCCCGAGCAACAGGCCGAGCAAGACGGCGGCCAGGATTCCGACGACCACGCCGAGCCACAGGGGCCCGCCGCGGTCGACGGTGATCGCTGCGCCGTACCCTCCCACCATGAGAAAACCGACGTGGCCGAAGTTGAGGAGCCCGGCGTAACCGAACTGCACGTTGAGGCCGATCGCGGCGATGGCGAACGCCGCCGCGGGAAGGCCGACGGCGCTGCGGATGGCGTCGGTCAGGGCTTGGCCGAGATCCACGTCCTGCCCTCCTCTCCGCTGCAAGCCCGGGAACGCCCATCCCGGGAACGCCCATCCCGGCACAGCATCGCGGCGGCCATCAACCCACCCGCTCGCGTGTTCCGAGGATGCCTTGGGGACGGACCATCAGCACCAGGATCAGAACGCCCAGCGCCATGGCGTCCTTGTATTGGATGTCGATCCAGTACGTGCTGGTCTGGGAAACGATCCCCACGAGCAGGCCACCGACCATCGCTCCGTACGCGGTACCCAATCCGCCGACGACCACCGCGGCGAACATGAAGAGCAGCAGGCTAAAGCCCATGTTCCAGGCCACCTGCTCGGTCACGCCGAGGAGAACCCCTCCCAATGCCGCGAGCGCGCCACCGAGGACCCACGTGAATCGGATCACGCGGTCGACGTTGATGCCGGAAGCCTCGGCGAGCATGCGGTTGTCGGCCACCGCCCGCATCCCCGTGCCGATGCGGGTTCGCTGGAGGAGGAGCGCCACCGCGACGAGGACGACGGCGGCGATGCCGGCGATGGCGAAGTCTTTGGGCGGGAGCGAGATCGGGCCGAAGTCGACGGCGCGCTGGAGCGTGTAGTCGGTGTACGGGCGGGGCTCGGCACCCATGATCACGAGGAACACGTGCCGCACGAGCAGCGAGAGGCCGATCGTGAACACGATGAGCGAGATCCCCTCCGTGCGGCGGCGTCGCAATGGGGCGAACATGCCGCGTTCGAGGAGGAACCCACCGGCCGCACCGGCCGCGACGGCGACGACGGCCGCGGCGGCGAGCGGCATCCCTGGGCCACCGCCGGACGCGTTGAAGAAATACGCCACGAGGGCGCCGAACGTGACGAGCTCACCGTGGGCGAAGTTCACGAGGTTCGCGACGCCGTAGATGAGGGACAGTCCGACGGCGGTGAGCGCCACGAGGAGCCCGAGTTTGACGCCGATGGCGGCGAGGTTGACGATCCGTTCGAGCGCCGAGTCCTTGGCGGCCGCGGCCCGGCGCCCTTCGCCGAGCGGGAAGAGCACCGTCCGGCGTTGCCCAGGGCGGACGGTGATCGTTCTTGTGTCGTCGCCTGCTTTCCGCAGCGCGACGCCCGTCGGCAGTGAGGTCGCGTCGATCGTGACGGTGTAGGAGCCGGCCGCGGTGAGGGGAACCTCCCAGGAGCCATCGGCGGCCGTCGTCGCGGTTCCGACCTCGCTGGCGCCGGAGCGCACGGTGATGGTCGCTCCGGCTACCGGGGCGTCGCCGTGCTTGAGGCGGCCCTTGACGGACTGCGCGACCGCCTCGTCCGCGACGGTGGTTGGAGTGCCGGAGTCAGGGGGAGCGTCCTCTTGTTGCGCGGCGATCGGTCCTCCGAGCGCGACGATCACCGCGAAGCTCATGACGAGCGCAAGCACCGAGCGTTTCGCTGCGGGCACGGAGGGCGAGTCTAGGGGCGGCGCCGGAAGACGGGCGGCTACCTCCTCCACCGTGACCCGCGTGACAAGGTATGTCCGATGCGCATCGGAATCCTTGGGGCAACGGGACCGGCCGGAAAGGCCCTCGGGGCTCGCGTCGCCGACCTCGGTCACGACGTCTGGGTGGGATCGCGCGACGCGGCTCGGGCCGAGGAAGTCGTGGCCGATCTACGAGGTCGGTTGGGCGACCGGGTTGCTTCGATCCGTGGCGTGGCCAACGCCGAGGCGGCGGAGATGGGAGAGATGGTCGTCATCGCCGTCCCGTGGCAAGCCGCAGGGATGGTCGCAGCCGACGCGGCGGGCGCGCTGTCGGGGAAGATCGTGATCTCGATGGCCAACGCCCTCGAACGCCGGGATGACGAGTTCGTCGCCATAGTGCCGCCGGACGGCTCGGTCGCCGCCGGCGTGGCCAAGGCCGCGCCGGAGAGCCGGGTCGTGGCGGCCTTCCACCACGTTCCTGCGCGCGAACTCGCTGCCCTCGACGAGGCGATCGACGGCGACGTCCTCGTGTGCTCCGACGACCGGGACGCCGCCCAGGTGGTGTGTGATTTCGTGGGCACCGTCCCGCGTCTCACCGCGATCGACGTGGGTGGCCTCGGCAACGCCGTCGGCATCGAGGCCTTCACGGCTGTGCTCCTCTCCGTGAACCGGCGCTACAAAGTCCGCACAGGAGTCCGACTCACGGGGCTGACGCGATGACCATCCGACTGTTCGACACGGCCCGGCGCGAGATCGTGCCGTTCGAGCCCGGCCGCGTCGTGTCGATGTACGTGTGCGGCATCACGCCGTACGACTCGACGCATCTTGGGCACGCCGCGACCTACCTCACCTACGACGTCCTGACCCGCCGCCTCGAGCAACTCGGTCACGAAATCCGCATGGTCCGAAACGTCACCGACGTCGACGACTCGATCCTGCCTCGGGCTCGGGAGATGGGCGTCGATTACCTCGAGCTCGCGGAAGCGGAGTTCGCTCGCTTTACCGCCGACATGGAAGCGCTCGAGATGCGTCCGGCCATCGCCGAGCCAAAGGCGACCGAGTCGATCGATCAGATCGTCGAGCTGGTCCAGGTGCTCCTCGACAAGCAGCACGCGTACCGCGCCGGCGGTGGCGTCTATTACGACGTGTCGACCTTCCCGGGGTTCGGCAAGCTCTCGCATTACCCCCGAGAGCAGATGCTGCGCCTCGCCGCTGCGCGCGGCGGTAATACCGATGACCCCAACAAGCGCGATCCGCTCGACTTCGTGCTGTGGCAGCCGAGTGGGCCCGACGAGCCGGTCTGGGAGACGGCGGTCGGCCCCGGGCGTCCGGGATGGCACGTCGAGTGTTCTGCGATGGCCCTGCACGCGCACGGCGAAACGCTCGACCTTCACGGCGGGGGAACGGACCTGATCTTCCCGCACCACGAGTGCGAAGTCGCCCAGAGCGAAGCCGTCACCGGACAGCCGCTCGCCCGCCACTGGGTGCACTCGGCGATGGTCGCGTACGAGGGCGAGAAGATGTCGAAGTCGCTCGGAAACCTCGTCTTTGTGAGCGACCTCCTGAAGCAGGCCGATGCGCGCGCCATCCGCCTCGCGCTGATGCGCCACCACTACCGCTCCGGGTTCGAGTGGTACGACACCGACCTCGAGGAGGGCACGGCCCTCCTGCGCCGCCTCCTCGCCGCCGCCGAATCGCGCGACGGCGCCGACCCCCGACCGTTCGAAGCCTGGGTGCACCGGGCGCTCGATGACGACTTGAACGTGCCGAAGGCCCTCGACGCTCTCGACGACCTCGCGAGCGCCATTCTCTCGGGGGGCTCGCACACGGAGGCGCCGGGCGTCTTGCGGGAACTCGCCATGCTGCTGGGCATCGACCTCTCCCGACCCCTCGCCCTCGCGACTCCGTCCTGAACGTGCGCGTGGTGGCCTGGGCCGCGGCCGTCGCGATCTCGATCGCCCTCGCCGCCGCGACGAATCCTACGCCGGCGGCAGGCGCAGGTCCGCGGGCCGAGCAGCCGCGAGCGGCCGGGTCCGCGACCTGGGAGAAGCCGGTCCGCGATCTTCTCGACGCGCGGGCTGCAGCGGTCCTTGCTCGCGATCGCGAGGCCTTCCTCGCCACGGTCGACCCTGCTGCGACGGAGACATTTCGCGACGCGCAACGAACGCTGTTCACCGGCCTCGCCACCGTCCCATTCGACGTGTACTCGCTGGAGCTGCGGGCGGATGAGATCAGCGACCTCCGCGCCGCAGTGCTCGACGACCGCGACCGAGCCGACGAGATCCGGCTACCCCTGGTGGAGGAGCGCCTTCGCGTGAGCGGCGTCGACAGCGCCGACCTGGTGAACGACCTCTGGTACACGTTCGTGCGGCGCGGCGACCGCTGGTATGTGAACGAGGACAACGATCTCGGCGACCTCGGTCTGCTCACGCAGCGCATGCTGTGGAGTTACGGCCCCGTTGTCCTGACCCAAGGTGAAAACGTCGTGGTGATGTCGCGGCCCGACGACGTCGGGCGGGCCGAGGCGCTGCTCGCGATCACCGAGGAGGGCTACGGGCGCCTGCGACGGACCCTCGACTGGCCGGCCCCTCCGAGGGTTCTCGTGACGCTCCCCGAGTCGACCGACCAGCTCGAGGACATCCTCCAAACCACCTTCGACCTCACCAACTTCGTCGCCTTTGCGACGGCGGACGTCGAGCGAGGCGCCGACGTGGGGGGTTGGAGGTGGACTGCCCCGCGCGTCTACGCCCAGGAAGCCAACCTCGCTCGTCACGGCCGCGACTTCCAGGTCGAGACCCTGCACCATGAACTGTTCCACGCGCTCGGGTTCGAGCAGGCGGGACCCTTCATCACGAACTGGATCCACGAGGGCACCGCCGAATACGAGGCGCTGGGGCACCCCGCGCCGAGTTCGGTTCCCGGTACCGATGGCAAGCTGCCCCTCGACCACGAGTTCGTCACGGGCGGCCGCGACCGCATCCTGCGGGCCTACCGGGAGAGCACCTCTGCAGTGGCCTTCCTGGCCGACAAGGCGGGCGAGGACGCGCCGAAGCGATTGTTCGAAGCACTCGGGGCCTTGCGCCTCGTTCCCGGCACCTGGGAGTACCACCTGGATCAGGCCCTCGGCCGGATCTACGGGAAGGGAACTGCATTGTTCGAGGAAGATTGGAGCGGGGGGCGTTAGGACCCCGCAACTATCCTCCGCCCCGATGGCCGACCAACTCGCGATCACTCTTCCCGACGGATCCGTCAAGCACGTCGACGCGGGCACGACCCCTCTCGAGATCGCCGCGGGGATCGGCTCCCGGCTGGCCAAGGCGGCCGTTGCGGCGACGGTCGACGGCGCCATGGTCGATCTTGGCCACCGCATCGAGCGCGACGGCGAGGTCGCGATTGTTACCGCCGATACCGATGAAGGGCGGTCGGTCTTGCGCCACTCGACGGCCCACGTCATGGCGCAGGCAGTACTCGACCTATTTCCGGGCGCCAAGTTCGCCATCGGCCCCCCGATCGAGGACGGCTTCTATTACGACTTCGAACTCCCGGGAGGCGCCCATTTCTCGGACGACGACCTTGGGCGCATCGAGTTCCGCATGCGGGAGATCGTCAGCGCCGACCAGCCGTTCGTGCGGGAGGAGATGAGCCGGGCGGACGGGTTGTCGCTCTTTGCCGACCAGCCCTACAAGATCGAGATCATCGAAGGGGTCGAGACTTCCGAAGTCGAATCGACCGACGTCGTGTCGGTGTACCGCAACCCGAACGACGGCGACGGTTTTGTCGATCTTTGCCGCGGCCCTCACGTTCCGGCGACGAAGCGACTCGGCGCCTTCAAGCTGATGAAAGTGGCCGGCGCGTACTGGAGGGGCGACGAAAAGCGCCCGATGCTCCAGCGCATCTATGGAACGGCATGGGAGTCGCAAAAGGCCCTCGAGGATCACCTGCATCGCCTCGAGGAGGCGGAGCGGCGTGATCACCGTCGGCTCGGCGCCGAACTCGACCTGTACTCGTTCCCCGACGAGATCGGTTCGGGGCTCGCCGTGTTCCACCCGAAAGGCGGCGCAGTCCGCAAGGTGATGGAGGACTACTCGCGCCGACGGCACGAGGAGGCGGGCTACGACTTCGTCTATTCGCCGCACATCACGAAGTCCGACCTCTTCGAGACGTCCGGACACCTCGACTGGTTCGCCGACGGCATGTTCCCGCCGATGGACATGGACGATGGCCAGCCGTACTACCTGAAGCCGATGAACTGTCCGTTCCACATCTTGATCTACCGCTCGCGAATGCGCTCCTACCGCGAGTTGCCGATGCGGCTGTTCGAGTTCGGAGCCGTCTATCGATACGAGCGGTCCGGCGTGATCCACGGTCTCACCCGGGTGCGGGGAATGACCCAGGACGACGCGCACATCTTCTGTGCCAAAGAGCAGGCGGTCGCCGAACTCCAGACGTTGCTCGACTTCGTGCTCGGCCTGCTCCGCGATTACGGGCTCGACGACTTCTACCTCGAACTCTCGACCAAGCCCGAGGGAAGGGCCCTCGGGAGCGACGCCGACTGGGAAGAGGCCACGGAGGCGCTGCGGGTCGCCGCGGCCAAGTCGGGCATCGAAACCGTGCTCGACGAAGGCGGGGGCGCGTTCTACGGACCCAAGATCTCCGTGCAGGCCAAGGACGCGATCGGGCGCACATGGCAGATGTCGACGCTCCAGGTCGACTTCCAGCTCCCGCAGCGCTTCGAACTCGAGTACGTCGGCGCGGACAACGAGCGGCACCGGCCGATCATGATCCACCGCGCCTTGTTCGGGTCGGTCGAGCGTTTCTTCGGGGTCCTCGTCGAGCATTACGGCGGGGCGTTCCCGACCTGGTTGTCGCCGACGCAATGCCTTGTCCTTCCCGTCGCCGACCGGCACGAGGAGTATGGGCACGGCGTGGCGTCCCGATTGCGGGCGGAAGGCTTGCGGGTCGACCTCTGGGATGCGTCGCACGACACGCTGGGCGCGCGCGTCCGCCGGGGCAAGCTCGAGAAGATCCCTTACGTGCTCGTGGTTGGTGATGACGACGTCGCCGTCGGCACGGTGGGGGTCAATGCTCGCGGGAGCGACGACCCCGAGCGCGGCGTCGCCGTCGACTCGTTCGTCGAGCGGGTCGCGACGGAGGTCCGCGACCGCACCCTGCCCGAGGACTCGACCGCGTGACCCTCGAGCGGCTGTGGTCGGGCTGGCGCGCCGCGTACGTCACCGGCGCGACCGGCGAACTCGAAGGGGCGGGGGAGGGCTGTCTGTTCTGTCGTCTCGTCGAACTCGACGACGACGAGGCGTACATCCTTGAGCGCACCGAGCACGCGTACACCGTGCTCAATGCCTATCCATACACGAGCGGGCACCTCATGGTGGCGCCAACGCGGCACGAACCCGACGTCGAAGGCCTCACCGAGCCGGAGGCGCTCGCGGTGTTCGGCGCGCTCCAGCGCGGCGTCGTGGCGATGAAGGCGGCGCTCGCTCCCGAAGGGGTGAACCTCGGCGCCAACCTCGGGCGTTCGGCGGGCGCCGGCGTCCCTGGCCACGTCCACCTGCATGCCCTCCCGCGCTGGACGGGTGACACCAACTTCATGACCGCGGTTGCCGAGGCGCGGGTCCTGCCGGAGGACCTCCGAACGACATGGGAGCGGCTCCGAGCCGTGTGGCCGACGTGAGCGAACCGGCCGGGGTGACCGATCGACTGCCGGAGGATCTCGACGTCACCGCGTACGTCGGGCCGTACGCCTTTCCGAACCCGACCCGGCGGCGGGGGATCGCGCTGGTGCATTTCGCTGCTGCGGCCGTCGCCGTCGCGGCGTGGGTCTCGACCGATTCCGGCGCGTTCATCGGCGCTGCCGCTCTCCTCACTGCCGCGGGGATTATCCACGTGTCGGCTGGCTGGCGGCTCGCTGTGGACGAGAATGAGGCGCTGGTCACGGCAGTGCGCACGGTGGGCTTTCCGGTGGGTCACGCCTCCGCGCAGCTCGCCTTTCGCGGCCTGAGGAGCCGGCCCACCTGGAGGGTGTTGCTCTACAGCGCCGACGATCCGCCGACCCGGCGCGGCCTCGTCGAACTCGACGCCGTGACGGGTGACCCGCTCGGTCATTTCGTCGAGGAGAACCCCGAGGACTGGTCGGAGTTGGTGTGAGTGCCGGCCCGGCGATCGCCGGGCAGGCACTCACACCATGTCATTCGTCGTCATTCGTCGTCGTCGGCCTGCTTCTTGCCGAACTCGGCGACGACCTTGTCGGCGAGGTGCGGCGGCAGTGGGTCGTAGTGAGAGTGGCGAACGGTGAAGCGGCCTCGACCGCCCGTCATCGACCGCAGGTCGATGGAATACCGGAGGATCTCCGCTGTCGGCACCTTGGCGACGATCTCGTTCTCACCGCCGCCGAGGGCGGTCGTGCCCTCGACCCGACCGCGCTTGGCGTTGAGGTCGCCCATGATGTCGCCTTGGAACGCCTCGGGCACGGTGATGATTACCTCTGAGATGGGCTCGAGCACCGTCGGCTGCGCGGCCGCGCTGGCGAGCCGGAACCCGAGCGAGCCGGCCATCTTGAAGCTCATCTCCGACGAGTCGACGGGGTGGTGCTTCCCGTCGTACACCGTCGCCCTGACGTCGACCACCGGGAACCCGAGTGGACCGCCGCGCTCCATCGCTTCGCGAATGCCCTTCTCCACGGCGGGGATGAACTGACGGGGAATGACCCCACCCACGATGTTGTCGACGAATTCGAAGCCGGCACCGCGCTCGAGCGGCTCGACGCGCACGAAGGCGACGCCGAACTGGCCGCGACCGCCCGTCTGCTTCTTGTACTTGCCCTCGGCGTCACCGCTCGCTTGCACCGTCTCCCGGTAGGGAACGCGAACATCCTCCTCGACGAGTTCGACGCCGAGGTGCTGGATCTTCTCCTTGACGATTCCGATGTGGGTCTCGCCGACACCCCAGAGAATGGTCTGGTGCGTCTCCGGGTTCCGCTCGACCCGGAGCACGGGATCCTCCTCGTCAACCTTGTGCAACGCGTTGGCCAGCTTGTCCTCGTCGGCTTTCGACGCCGGTGCGATCGCCACCGGGAGCACCGGATCGGGCAACTGGAGTTCGGGTGCGTCGACGGCGGCCCCGAGCACATCGCCGGCGTGGGTGCTCGACAGCTTCGCTACCGCGGCGATGTCGCCGCACGGGACCTCGCTGAGCGAGTCCTGTTCCTTGCCCCTCAGCGTGAAGATCTGGTGGAGCTTCTCGTCGGTGCCTGTTCGCTGGTTCCGCAGCACGGCGTCGGTCTTGACGGTGCCCTGCAGAACCTTGAAGTAGGTGATCTTGCCGACGTAGGGGTCGGCCAGCGTCTTGAACACGAGCGCCGCCGTTTCCCCGTCAGCCTCGGCTGGGGGAGGCGCTACGTCGACGAGGAAGGCGGCGAGGCGGTCGACTCCGATCTGCTTGGTGGCGCTCCCGCAGAGCACCGGGAACACCTCCCCGCTTGCCACCCCGCGAGCGAGCGTCGCGGTGAGCTCGGCGGTGGAGATCTCCTCGTCACCGAGGTACCGCTCCATCAACGCTTCGTCGGCCACGACGATCCCCTCGACGAGGGCGTCGTGGACTGCGTGCTCTTCGGCCCTGAGATCCTCGGGAATATCGCCCTCCGTGGCCTTGCCGCCGTCGTACACATAGGCCCGGTCGTCGAGAAGATCGACCACGCCGCGGAACGCGTCCTCCTCGCCGATGGGGAGCTGGCGAGGAGCGACGCCGGCTCCGAACTTGTCCTTGAGTTCCTCGAGGACCTTCCGGAACGACGCCCGCTCCCGATCGACCTTGTTGACGAAGATCGCCCGGGGGAGGTTTCGGTTGGCGGCTTCCTTCCAGAGCATCTCGGTCTGGACCTGGACGCCATCGACCGCCGACACCACGAACAGAGCGAGGTCGGCGCCCGCAAGAGCGGCATAGGCGTCCTGGACGAAGTCGGCGTACCCGGGAGCGTCGAGCAGGTTGATCTTGGTGCCGCCGAGTTCGAAGGCCGCGAGCGACAGCGAGATGGAGATTCCCCGCTTGTGCTCCTCGGGGTCGAAGTCGCACACCGTCGAGCCGTCTTCGACGCGTCCGACCCGGTTCGTGACCCCGGCGTGGAAGAGGAGGGCCTCGGCGAGGGAGGTCTTGCCGGCGTGGCCGTGCCCGACCAGGGCGACGTTGCGGACGGCACTCGAGGGAAAGGTCTTCATCGTGCTCCCTTGTCTCCAGGTTCCTCGGCGAGTCTACGGGTCAATGCGAGACCGGGCCTCGGTGGTACCCTCCGCGGCGTCCCGACCCCGCCGTTGCGCCCACCTTCCCCGGATTCGCAGCGGATACGAGAGAGGCAGGCATGCTCGACCGCGGCTTTCGCGCGAAGGTCGAGGAGCAGCTCCGACCGGTTGGCCGAGGCCTCCGTCGCCTGGGCCTGACCGCCAACGCGCTGACGCTCCTCGGGCTCGGCTTTGCAGGAGTGACCGCGGTGCTCACCGGTCAGGGCCGGTTCGGGTGGGCCGCGACCGCCCTCGTCGCGGCGAGCATTCCCGACGTGCTCGACGGTGCCGTCGCCAAGGCCAGCGGCACGGCGGGGCCTCGCGGGGCGTTCTTCGACTCGGTGGCTGACCGGGTGGCGGACGCCCTGATCCTCGGTGGGGCCGCGTGGTGGTTCGCCGGAACGGACGATCCGAGAAAGGCCGTCCTCCCGATGGCCGCCCTCGCCTTCTCGATGCTGATCTCGTACGAGCGCGCCAGAGCGGAAGGGTTGGGGTTCGACGCCCGTGGCGGCGTCATGGAGCGAGCCGAGCGGCTGGTGATCCTGATGATCGGACTCGCGTTCGACGTCCTCGAGCCGGTGCTCTGGATCATGGTCGGGCTCACCGCCTTCACGGCGCTGCAGCGCTTCTTCAAGGTGTGGCGGCAGGCTTCACCGACGCCGAGGGAGCACGTCGGTCGCCCGCGGTGGATCGAGCGCCCGCGCGTGCGGCGTCTGGCCGAATGGTGGCCGGCCCTCCGGGACGGCGCCGGGGCGGATCGTGCTGCCACGCGGCGGGCGCGGGCGCGTCGGCGACCCACCGCGTGGCGTCGCACGCGCCCTTGACCCGGATGGCCGCCGATCCAGGAGGGGAGCCGGAATCGCCGCCGGCCGCATGGTCGGCGCGGGCAACGTACGCGGCCTATCGCGCGGGCGCCACGGTGGCCGCCCGGCTTCCCGATCCGGTCGCGGCCGGCGTCGCCCGATCAGCGGCACGGGCGGCACGCGCCGCACTCGGGGACAGGCGCGACATCGTGATGCGACACCAGCGCCGTGTGGCAGGACCGGGCGTGACCGAGGCCGATCTCCGCCGCCGCGTGCGAGAGGTCTTCGAGTCATATGGGCACTACTGGATGGAGTCGTTCCGCCTGCCCCGTCAAACCCGAGAGGCCATCACGAATTCGATGACCATCGAGGGCCGCGACCATCTCGACGCCGCGTTCAACGATGGGCGCGGGGTGATCCTCGCCGCGCCCCACTTGGGAGGTTGGGACTTTGGTGGGGCGTGGCTCGCCGTCGAGGGGTACCAGCCCGTCGCCGTCGTCGAGCGGCTCGAGCCCCCCGAGCTGTTCGAATGGTTCGCGCGCTGGCGGCGGGAGCTCGGCCTGGAAATCGTGCCGACCGGACCGGAGGCAGGCACTGCGGTGCTCGAGAGCCTCAAGCAAGGACGCGTGGTCGGACTGGTGTCGGATCGCGATCTCTTTGGCGGCGGAATCCCGGTCGAGTTCTTCGGTGAGTGGACGACCCTGCCCGCGGGCCCCGCGATGCTTGCGCTCCGGACCGGCGCGCCCCTCCTGCCGGTGGCGGTGTTCTACGCCGGTCGGAACCACCACCGGGCGGTTGTGCAACCGCCGCTCGACGTCACCCGGGGCGGCCGGTTCCGCGACGACGTGCAGCGGGTCACGCAGGCCGTCGCGGACGCCCTCGAATCGCTCATCGCACAGGCCCCTGGTCAATGGCATCTGATGCAGCCCAACTGGCCGAGCGACCCGGGGTGGAAGCATGGACCCGTGGAGCCTCCGGCACACCAGGGAGCCGCGTGAGATGGCGACCATGAAGGTCGCGTTGGTCTGCCCCTACTCGCTCACGCTCCCTGGCGGCGTGCAGGTGCAGGTCCTCGGACTCGCGGAGGCGTATCGGCGTTTGGGCCTCGACGCGGTGGTGCTCGCGCCGTGCGACGGAGAACCGCCCGCCCCGGGCGTGATCCCGCTCGGGCGCAGCATTCCGTTTGCCTCCAACGGTTCGGTCGCCCCAGTAGCGCCCGATCCGGCGGCGATTGCCCGCACGTTGTCGGCGTTGCGGGCGGAGCGTCCGGATGTGTTGCACATTCACGAGCCGCTTTCGCCCGGCGCGCCGTGGGCGGCGCTCCTCGGATGTCCCGCGCCGGCGGTGGGAACCTTCCACGCGTCGGGCTCCACCGTCGCCAGCGTGTACCGCGCGTTTCGCCCGTTGTTCCGCGCGCTCGGGCGCCGTCTCGCCATCCGCACGGCTGTGTCGGGAGATGCGCGCGCGACCGCTGAGCGGGCGCTCGGGGGTGCGTACCGGATCCTCCCGAACGGGGTGGACGTCGATCAGTTCGCCAAAGCTGAGCCCTGGCCGACGTCCCGGGGTCCGGAGGGCAACGGCGACCACGACGGAGATCCGCCCACGATCCTGTTCGTCGGCCGCCACGAGGAGCGCAAGGGTCTCGGGGTGCTGCTCGACGCCTTCGCGTCCCTCCGCCGTTCGGCCAACGGACCACCGCCCGTGTTGTGGGTGGCCGGCGAGGGACCGGAGACCGAGGGGCTCCGCGACCGGGGAGTCCCCGGCGTCGAGTGGCTCGGCCCCATCTCCGACGACGAGAAGGCGCGACGACTTCGCGCGGCCACGGTCTTTTGCGCGCCTTCTCTCTACGGGGAGTCGTTCGGCATCGTGTTGCTCGAGGCGATGGCAGCGGGCGTTCCGGTGGTCGCTTCCGATATCGGCGGATACCGAGATGTCGCGCGCCAGGGTCGCGAGGCCATCCTGGCGCCCCCCGGGGACGCCGAGGCGCTGCGGCTAGCCCTGTGCGCCGTTCTGGCCGACCCGGCCGGGGCCGCCCGATGCGTTGAGGCCGGTCGTGAGCGGGCGTCGACGTTCTCCATGGCGTCGCTGGCGGACCGGTACGTCGAGCTGTTCGAGCACGCGCTCGCACGGGGGCGTCAGGGATAGAAGCGCCCCTGCCAGCCGAGGGTCCCGGGCTCGGGTTTGATTCGAGGGCGGTGGGGCCGCACCCGAACGGCCGCGTATGATGCAGCCGACTTCCCGACGGGAAGGCGAACGAACCCTGGAGGGACGCTCGTGATCGTCCTGCTCATCGTGCTCGGCGCGCTCGTGGTGCTGGGCCTCTGGATCGCCCTGGCCTACAACAAGCTGGTGCGGCTGCGGAACCGCATCGACAACGCGTGGTCCCAGATCGACGTCCAGCTCAAGCGCCGGTACGACCTCATCCCGAACCTCGTCGAAACCGTGAAGGGCTACGCCTCGCACGAGAAGGAAACCCTGGAGCGGGTGATTCAGGCTCGCCAGCAGGGCGTCCAGGCACAGAGCGTCGCCGAGCAAGCCCAAGCGGAGAACCTCATCACCGGAGCGCTCCGGCAGTTGTTCGCACTGTCTGAGGCGTACCCCGATCTGAAGGCGAACCAGAACTTCCTCGCCCTGCAAGAGGAGTTGACCGCCACCGAGGACCGCATCCGGTTCGCGCGGCAGTTCTACAACGACTCGGTGCTCCAGTACGACAACCGGCGGCAGGCGTTCCCCACGGTGGTCATCGCCGGCATGTTCAACTTCGGCGCTCGCGAGTACTTCGAGATCGACGACGAGTCACGCGGGCCCGTCCAGGTCCAGTTCTAGCGCACCCCACTCCGCACCAGGTTCGAGGTCCCACTGCTGCACGAGCACATCACCGCCAATACGCGTCGCACGTACGGGCTGATCTTCGCGTTCCTCGTCCTCGTGGTCGTCGTCGGCTTCGCCTTCGACGCCCTCTTGGGTGCCGGCGGCGTCGCGGTCATCGTCGCCGGGGGGATCGCGGTTGCGATGTCGATCGGCAGCTACCTGTGGTCCGACCGCATCGCGCTCGCCATGAGCCACGCCCGTCCCGCCGATCCGGCGCAATACCAGCGGTTGCACAACCTGGTCGACGGCCTCTGCATCGGCGCGGGCATCCCGAAGCCCCGCGTCTACGTGATCGACGACCCGGCACCCAACGCCTTCGCCACCGGGCGCAACCCCGAGCACGGTGCGATCGCGGTGACGACGGGCCTGCTCGACCGCATGGATCGGATCGAGCTCGAGGGCGTGCTGGCCCACGAACTCAGCCACATCAAGAACTACGACGTCCTCGTGAGCACGATTGCCGTCGTGTTGGCAGGGGTCGTCGCGTTGGTGGCCGACTTCGCGCTCCGATTTCTGTGGTGGGGGGGTCCCCGTCATCGCAACGACTCGTCGGAGGGGAAGGGGCCCGCGGCGATCCTCGGCGTGGTGGGCCTCGTGGTGATCGTGCTCGCGCCGATCGCGGCCCAACTGTTGCAATTCGCCGTGAGTCGTCGCCGCGAATCGCTCGCCGATTTCAGCGCGGTGGGGATCACTCGTTACCCTCCGGGGCTGATCTCGGCGCTCGAGAAGCTGCGGGACGACTCATCCGTCGTCCATTCGGCCTCCCGGGCGACGGCGCACCTGTGGATCGAATCGCCACTGGATCGCCGTAGTGGGCGGGGAGCCTGGTTGAACCGGATGTTCGACACGCATCCGCCCCTCGAGGAACGGATCGAAGCCTTAAAGGAGTTGTGATACCCCGCTCGTCCTCCCTCCATCTCCGATCGTCGCAACGACCTGTATCGACCTGTATCCACCTGTATCCACCATCCGCCGGAAGCGTCCCGCAACACTGGTGCCGTTCCGTTTCGGATGATCGTCCGGTTGGCGCGTGCTCGCCCGTTGAACGGGCCGGCACGACGAGCCGAGTCAAGGAGTGACTGATCTCATGTTCGACCCAACGCGTGTCCCTGCTGTCCCGTCGAGTGCGCCGAGGTCGCGCCGCGCTCTGCGCATCGGCGCCCTTGTCGCCGGGCTCGGACTGCTCGCCGGTGCGTGCGGAGGGGGCGGGGGCGACACGTCGACCACCACGACGGCCGCCAAGTCGACGACGACGCTGCCCCCCGCGGCCCCGCTCACGGGCGTTCCGCTCGACGACACCGCCGCGCTGTCGCGTCCTGCCGTCGCGGGCAAGATCGGCAACAACCCCGAGGCCCGCCCGCAAGTCGGCCTCAACGACGCCGACCTCGTGTTCGAGGAGGAGGTCGAGGGTCGGATCACCCGGTTCCTGGCCGTGTTCCACTCGACCCTGCCGGAGCGGTTCGGTCCGGTGCGGTCGGTGCGGGTCATGGACCCGTTCATCATTCAGCCCATCGGTGGCATCTTCGGGTTCTCGGGCGGTGCCGCCGGGGTGGTCAGCGAGGTGCTGCCGAAGTTCGAAGCGGGCGGCATCACGGTGTTCGACGAGAGCAAGGCCGCCGGGGCCGGGGCAACGCTACTCGACCGCAATCACGCCAACGGCGTGCGCCCGAACATCCTCTTCTACCTTCCGCAGAAGCTGATCGCCGCCGCCGGGAGCACGACGCCCCCCAACCCGGTGTTCACCTACCTCGGCACCGGTGAGAAGTTCGGCGGGCAGCCTGCCGCGACCGTGGTGGTGCCCGTCGGTCCCGCGGCCTTCAACCCGACTTGGCGGTGGAACGCCACCAAGAAGCTCTACGAGCGCGCGTACGGCACGACGCCGTTCTTGACCGACGGCGCAGAGCAGGTGGGAGCCGAGAACATCGTCGTGCAGTTCGTCGGACAGGGCGCCGACTTGGCCCTGGGGTCCGGCGAGGCGTGGGTGTTCTCGGACGGTCAGTTCAAGAAGGGGACGTGGACCCGCGACGACCCCGCCAAGGCGACGCAGTACCTCGACGAGACCGGACAGCCCATCAAGCTGACGCCGGGCCGCACATGGGTGGAACTGCCACTCGCCGGCGGAGGCCAAGTTCAGGTCACTGGGGCCGCCCCGGCCGGCGGCTGAGCCCGTCTTCGGTATGCATACGCATACCGTTCCAGGCAGGAATGGGCAGGCGATGCTCGTTGGGCGCGGCGGTACACTCGCCTACGTGAGCGAGAACCAGAGCACGGGGACGGCCCGCGTCAAGCGGGGGTTGGCGGAGATGCTGCGGGGTGGCGTCATCATGGACGTCGTCACGCCCGACCAGGCCAAGATCGCCGAGGACGCTGGGGCGGTCGCCGTCATGGCGCTCGAGCGTGTCCCCGCCGACATCCGGCGCGACGGCGGCGTCGCCCGTATGAGCGATCCCGAGATGATCCAGGGCATCCAAGCGACCGTCACGATCCCCGTGATGGCCAAGTGCCGCATCGGTCACTTCGCCGAGGCCCAGGTCCTCCAGTCGCTCGGCGTCGACTACATCGACGAGTCCGAGGTGCTCACGCCGGCCGACGAAGCGCACCACGTGGACAAGTGGGCATTCACGATTCCCTTCGTGTGTGGCGCCACCAACCTCGGCGAGGCCCTCCGGCGGATCGCCGAGGGCGCCGCGCTCATCCGGTCGAAGGGCGAGGCCGGCACCGGCAACATCGTGGAAGCCGTGCGCCACCTGCGGTCGATCTTGGGCGACATCCGGCGCCTGACCACATCCGACGAGGCCGAGTTGTTCGCCGCGGCCAAAGAGCACCGCGCGCCCTACGAGCTGATCAAGGAAGTGGCCGAACGCGGCGAACTCCCCGTCCCGTTGTTTTGCGCGGGTGGCATTGCCACTCCTGCCGACGCGTCGCTCGTGATGCAGCTCGGCGCGCAGGCGGTGTTCGTCGGGAGCGGGATCTTCAAGTCCGACGACCCGGCGGTGCGGGCCAAGGCGATCGTCGAGGCCACGACGCACTACGAGGACGCCGGCATTGTTGCCAAGGTGTCGAGCGGCTTGGGTGCTGCGATGAAGGGTGAGGAGATCGACACCCTCGAGGTCCGGCTCGCCGAGCGGGGCTGGTGACCGAGGTGCCGCCACGTGGTCAAGGTCGGCGTGCTGGCGCTGCAAGGGGCGGTTCGCGAACACGTTGAGACGCTCGACGCCCTCGGCGTCGATGCGCTTGCTGTCAAGACCCGCGAACACCTCGACGCCGTCGACGCCCTGATCC
>DATDOY010000260.1:0-8638 GCA_035293045.1 Acidimicrobiia bacterium | reverse complement strand
AGCACGAGGTGCTCGTTGCAACCCTCGAGTTCGGGCCCGCCGAAGTCGTCGGCGCCGAGGTCGTGCTCTTGCATCCACGTGCCGAAAGCGCCGTCGAAGATCACGACGCGCTCGCGGAGGGTCTCGAGGAAGGTCTTCACGGTGCGACCAGGGTACCGGAGGCCCGCCCTCTCACCCCTTTCGATTCCTCGGGGGTGTGCGTATGGCGTCGCGCATGGCGCGACGCCATACGCACACCCTGAGCGGTTCCTACCCCGGAGAGCGAGCGGCCGGCGGGCGCAGGGCGATCTCGAGCGCCGGCTCAACGGATCTCAGGTCGGCCCGGTGCGCCCGCTCCCCGTTCCTTCCGTGTCTGTGGCGCGTTAGCGGGGACTATCCCCGCTAACGCGCCACAGACACGGAAGCAGGAACCCCAAGGGCGGTCACGCCAGGCACCGCGTGCCGATTCTCCGATGATTTCGAGGAGCCGTTCGACGGCGAGCTGCCGCGGGCGGTCAGCGTCCCACGAGCCCTTCTCGATCTTGACCAGCTCGGCGACCTGCTCGGATGCATCGAGGATGTCGGCGAGTCGTTGCTGATCGCTCCGCGTCACAGCTCGATTGCCTCGTCGAGGATGTCGCGGTCCCGCTCGAGCAGTCCGCCGCGCGAAACGACATCGACGCGATGCCCGAGAAGCGCCTCGAGGTCCTGTTGGAGATGGAGGAGGTCGAAGAGCGAACTCTCGGGTTCGAATTCCACCAGAAGGTCGATGTCGCTCGTGGGCGACTCGTCTCCCCGAGCAACCGAACCGAAGACCGACACCTTGCGGCCCCGATGGCGGCGAACCGTCTCTCGCACCTCGCCGTTGTGACGGTCGAGAAGCTCTCGGAGGGATCCGGTAGACACGCGTTGAGATTACCGCTGGCGTCGTATGAGCTCGACGGATCCGGAAGGGCGCGCCGTCGTTCGGGCGGCTACTTGACGAAGAGAACACTCAGGGTCCCGCCGCCCTCGCCCGGCGCCGTCACGGCGATGGGGCAGAGATTCTGCGCATCGCTGCGTATCGAACCACGCCGGTAGGCTCCGGCGTGAGGAGGGTTGGGCCGTGAAGGTGTACACGCGCAAGGGCGACGACGGGACGACGGGGTTGCTCTTCGGCTCCCGCGTCCGCAAGGACGCACCCGGCCCGGCCGCCTACGGCGAAGTCGACGAGGCGGTCAGCGCCCTCGGGCTCGCCCGAGCGGAATCCGAGCCCGGCTCCGAGCTGCACGACCTTCTCGTGCGCCTGCAACGCGAGCTCTTCGTGGTGGGCGCCGAACTCGCCACGGCGCCGGACAACCGATCGAAGCTCGAGCCGGGCGTCTCGCAGGTCACGCCCGACATGGTGACCGCCCTCGAGCCGCTCATCGACGACATCACCGGCCGATACGACCCGCCCACCGAGTTCGTCCTCCCCGGCGAGAATCGCGTGGCCGCCGCCCTCGACCTCGCCCGCGCCGTCGTGCGCCGCGCCGAGCGTGCCGCGGTCGCCGCCGAAGCGGCCGGCTGGCTCGAGGAGAGCCACGTCATCCCCTACCTCAACCGCCTCGCCGATCTGGTCTACACGCTCGCCCGCTGGCAGGAGGGCGCCTACCGCCCGGTGCGGGCGGGCGAGTCCGAACCCCATCCCGAATAGGAGCGTCGCTCGTGGCCATTTCGTTCTCGTCCTCCACCGGTGACCTGCGCAAGGTCAAGTCCGACCTGCTCGCGGTCCCCGTCTTCGCCGACCTCAAGCTCGGCGACGACGCCAAAGTCGTCGACGAGGCCATCGGCGGCACGCTCAAGCGCTTCATGGAGAGCGCCGGGTTCAAGGCCAAGCCGGGCGAGACGCTCGTGGCGCCGGCGGCCGACGGCATCGCGGCGGGATCGGTGGTGCTCGTCGGGGTCGGCAAGCACGGGAAGTCCTCCGCGGAAGACCTCCGTCGGGCCGGCGCCGCGCTGGCCCGCCGCGCCCGCAAGGCCACCGAGGTCACCGCCGCCCTCGCCGACGTGGTCGGCGACGGCCTCGACCCGAGCGACGTCGCCCAGGCGCTCGCCGAGGGGATGGTGCTCGGCGGCTACCAGTTCCTCGCGCACAAGGGCAAGGGCACCAACGGCGACGGCGCCAGCAAGCTCCGCCGGGTCAAGGTGCTCGGCGCGGGAGCGGCGCGCCAAGGGCTGTCCCAGGGGGCATCCCTCGCCGGTGCGGTCACGCTCGCACGCGACCTGATCAACGGCCCGCCCCGGGCGGTGACGCCGAGCGAGCTGGCGCGCGTCGCCCGTGGCCTAAAGGGCATCCGCACGACGGTGTGGGACAAGGCGCGGTGCGAGCAGGAAGGCCTCGGGGGACTGCTCGGTGTCGCCGCCGGCTCCAACGAGCCGCCGCGCCTCATCCGCATGGTGTATTCGCCACCGCGCCCGCGGGCGACGATCGCCGTCGTCGGCAAGGGCATCACCTTCGACTCCGGCGGCCTGTCGCTCAAGCCGACCGGGTTCATCGAGACGATGAAGTACGACATGGCCGGCGGCGCCGCGGTGATCGGGCTCATGTCATTGCTCTCCGAACTCGCCCCGCCCGTGAAGGTCATCGGCATCGTGCCAACCACCGAGAACATGCCAGGGGGGAGTGCGACCAAACTCGGCGACGTCCTCACCATCCGCAACGGCAAGACCGTCGAGGTGCTGAACACCGATGCCGAGGGACGCCTCATCCTCGCCGACGGCCTCTCGCTCGCCGTCGAGGCCGAACCCGACGCCATCCTCGACATCGCCACCCTCACGGGTGCCTGCCACGTGGCGCTCGGCGACGACTACGCCGGGATCATGGGGACCAACGAGGACCTCATGCGCCAGATCGAGGCCGCCGCCGAGGCCACCGGCGAGCTGGTCTGGCGACTCCCGCTCCCCGACGACTACCGCCGCCAACTCGACTCCGACGTCGCCGACCTGAAGAACGTCTCCGCCAGCCGCTACGGCGGCGCCAGCACGGCGGGGATCTTCCTCAAGGAGTTCGTCGGCGACGTGCCCTGGGTGCACCTCGACATCGCGGGCGTCGGCTGGCGCGACGCGGCGAGTGGCTATCTCACCAAGGGAGGCACGGGCTACGGCGTGCGGCTGCTCGCCGAGGTCGTGAGCAACTTCCGCAAACCCAAGAAGCGCTGAGTCGGCATCTTCGTTCCATTGCCGCCTCGTTCCCCACGGGTGTGTCCCCCAACGCGTGTGTGAGTGCCTGCCCGGCGGACGCCGGGCAGGCACTCACACACAAAAAGGGGCTGAGGATTTCGCTCAGGGTTCGCTCAGGTGACGCTCAGGGTGACTTGTGGGCGACGGTGACGAACTCGTTGTAGACGAACAGCCGACCGAAGCGTCGGGGGAACGGGAAGGAATAGGCGCGGGTCACCTCGAGGCCGAGCGCGCCGCACACCTCTCGTACCTCGTCGAAGCCGGCGAACTCCACATGCGTAGCGTCGGCGGCGAAGCCCCGTTCTTGCGGCGTGATCAGGATGGCCTGGCCGCCGGGCCGCAGATAGGGCATGTACGACGCCAGGATCTCCACCGCCTCCGAGCGGCGCATGTGCTCCACGAGGTGCGCGGCGAGGACGGTATCGAAGCCCTCGGGGATCGCGTGCTCGCTCGCCGGAAACTCGCCGGTCGTGTACGCCGTGAGTCGTCGTTCCCGAGCGACCGCCACGAGCGCGGGGTTGTGGTCGACGCCGACGCCGTTCCCCTTGAGGTGGGCGAGGTTGCGACCCAGCCCGCAGCCGATGTCGAGCGTGAAACCCGGCTTCAGGCGGCGCAGGTTCCAACGATACGGCGCCTGAACGGGCAGCAGTCGTTTCCACCACACGGTCTGGAGGTCGACGAGTCGATCGGCATACTCGTCTCCGGCGGTGGTGCGCGGTGGATCAGGGGACTCGGCGGGGCGCACGGCAGGCCATGGTGGCGGCCGGATCAGCCGGGCGCCAACTCGCAGTGATCGGCAACCGCGTCGTCGATCCGCTCGCTCGCCTCGGCGCCCGCGGGCTCGGGGTCTCCGCTCGCGTTCAACGTGTGTGGGTGGAACGAGTAGCCATCGAGGGCGTCGTCGACAAAGCGCAGCTCGAGGACCCCTGTGTCGCCCTGCGGCCCCGAGCGGGGGTGCCACGCGAAGTTGCCGAGGGAATACGCCACGAGGCCACCGCCGCGTTCGACGATCGGTTGGAGGACGTGGGGGTGCGCCCCGATGACGGCCGCGGCCCCCGCCTCGATGAGGGCGTCGCTTGTGGAGTGTTGATCGCGACTCGGACAGGGCGCCCGCTCGGTGCCCCAGTGGAGGTACACGACGACGACGTCGTGTTGTTCAGCGGCGGCGCGGACCGCTTCCACCAGGCGGTCGCCCCTCGTGGTCGCCACGCCAGGCTGCGCCCCGACTTCCCACCCGCCGGGAAGGACGGCCGTGGCCCCGAAGACCGCGACCGAAATGGTGCGGGATGCTCCGCCGACTTCGACGACCGCGGGGGCGTAGGCATCCTTGACGGTGGCCCCGGCGCCGACCGGCTGCACGTCCTGAGCGCGGAACGACTCGATCCCCTGCAGGAGTGCGTCGCGACCGAAATCCAGGGAGTGGTTGTTGCCGAGGCTCACAACGTCGACGCCCGCGGCAGCGATCGCGCGCGCGGCCGACGCGGGGGCCTGGAACGTGAACTCCTTGCCCGCTTGGGCCGTCCCGGTGTCGGCGACCGACATCTCGACGTTGACGATGGCGATGTCCGCCTCAGCGAGTGCGGGAACGAGATGCGCGAACGGGTTGCGCTGGGCGGGCTCGCTGCGATCCATGAGCACGTCGCCACCGGCATAGATGGTCCACTCAAGGGGTCGTGGTGGTCTTGGCTCTGTCGCCCTGGTGATGTTCGGCGGGGGGCTGGTGCTCGCGGTGGTGGGCACGGCGCCGAGCACGGCGTCCTCGTCGAAACGCTCGGCGAACGACGGCGCGTCGCCACTGGTTGCCGCCGCGAGCGCGAACAACGTCACGAGAACGAACGCTCGACGCGTCAGTCGGCGCATGCAATCGAGGGTATGGAACGGCGGGCGTGCCGCGGCGGATACCTGCGCGACACCCTCGTGCTCTGCTGCCGTGTGGGGTCAGGCGAACTCGACGATGCCGACGACCCCGCCGACGGAATCGGGCGTGCCGGGGACGGGCTGACCCACGAGATTCGACTACGACGGTGTCTGTAGGGGGAGCCCGAGGTTGAGGGCGGCGTCCGCCATCCGCGCGTCATAGGTGACGATCGCCGCGAGGTCTGCTCCGAGGGTCTTTGCGGCGCTCAGGTGGATGGCGTCGAGCGTCGGGAGCTCCGGAGGATCGAGCAGGCCGGCTTCTACAAGCAGCGATTCGGAGACGTCGACGAGGAGCAAGCGCTCCATCACCTCGTGGACTCCCTTCACGGCCAGGGGGTCGGAGCGCCGGACGGCTCGAAGGACTTCGGCCCTCGCCAGAGCAGACGAGGCGTGGAGGGGAAATCCGCGAAGGAAGCGGCGCAGCGCCGGTGATTCCGGTTCGCGAATCACCGTCTTCACGAGCGCTGAGGAGTCGAGGTAGACCGTCGCCGTCATGGCGTCAGCGTTCGTCGGACCGCAGGTCAGCCAAGACCTCTGACGGCAGACGTGTTCCCGCTCGTGGCCGGCGTGGCGGTGGCAGCTCGGAGAGATTGCCCCGAGGGGATGTCGCCCTGCCCTCCGCAATGAGCCGCTCGACCACGCCTCCCTTGGGGATCGGCACGATGAGCGCAACCGGCTGTCCTCGATCCGTGACCTCGAGCGCCTCCCCCTGCTTGACCCGTTCCAACACCCTGCTGGCGTTCTGCTTGAGCTCTCGAACCCCGACCTGATCCATGTTCTACACTGTAGAACATTTCAGCCTCTTCGGCCAGAGGCGAGTGGCTATCCGTTCGCTGGCGGGGAGGGCGCGGGTCGCTGAGGCGGGACGGCGCGGGTATTGCCGGCGGGGCTGGCGAGCTGGCGCTCGAGCGCGGTGAAGGCATCGATGATCGCCCGCGCCTCGTAGGCCCGGTTCCGACGTCCCACGTTCACTTGGCGCACCACACCGGCGCTCTCCAGGCGGCGCATCGCCTCGTTCGTCGCCTGGAAGCTTCGGCCGACGAGTTCGGCCGCGCCGCGGACCGAGATGATCGGCGCACCCGGAAGCGCGCTGAGCAGCAGCTCGACCGCGGACCCGGCGCGTACGCGGCCGAGTGCCCCCCGCCATCGCTCCACGATGCCACCGACCCGTGTTTCGAAGGCGGTCGCGTCGCCGACGGCTCGGGTGCACGCGCCGGCAAAGAGCGCGATCCACTGGTTGACGCCATCGTGGGCCTCGCGCGAGTCCGCCCGCCCGAGGTAACGGGTGGCCGTCAGGCCCTCGATGTAGGACTTCGACCAGGTCGCGAGCACGAGCGAGATCGGCGGCAGCATTCGCGGCGCCAGCCCGCGCCGCCGCAGGATCACATGGATGAGCGCGCGTCCGGTTCGGCCGTTGCCGTCGACGAACGGATGGATGGTCTCGAATTGGGCGTGGGCGATGGCGGCCTGCGCGACCGGCGACAACGCGTCGTTGCTGCTGAAGGCGCACAGGTCGTCGAGAAGTTCCGCGACGTGCTCGTGCGGCGCCGGCACGAAGGCGGCCGAGCAGGGGTCGAAGCTGCTCCCGCCGATCCAGTTCTGTTCGGTGCGGATCTTCCCGGCGTGTTCGGTGAGTCGTGTACCCGCCAGCAGCCGGCGGTGCACCTCCAGGAGTCCTTCGACGGTGATCGTGGGCGCCGCCGCGAGGGCGTCGACGGCCCAGGTCATCGCCTCGATGTTGCCAAGGACTTCTTCTGCCGTGACATCGCCCGGCGCATCGCCCATCGTCCGAGCGGCCTCGGCGCGCAACAGCCGTCGGCCGCCGATCACGAGACCCTCGATGTAGGAGGAGGCGACCGCTTCGGCGCGCAACAGGAGACGGGCGAGGGCCTCGGTGTCGGCGAGCGTGGTCGCAGCGGCGTTGAGGCGAGCGATCGCCGCTTCAGCGTCGGCCACGTCCGCCGCCACGTCGCCGTCCAGTCGAAAGCGCCGCTCGGCGAGCTGGTCGGGCAGGTATGCCTCGTACTCGCAGCCTTGCTTGTCACGGCGCGAGAACCCGCCGTCGAGCGAGGACCGCCACCGTCGTCGTAGAAGCTTGCTCAACCGGTTCTCCTGTTCAAGGTTGAAGTATAACCTTGAACAAGTCCGGCCCATATTCAAGGCGGGCTTGAAGCCTCTCGTGGAGCCGCACGCCGACTCCTCGGCGTTCGATGGACGGTGCTGGTCGTTGAGATCCCTACAAATCGGACGCGGTCACGACCACCGGCGTCCATCAAAGGCGGCGCGGTCGGCTCCCGGAACGGGACCGCTCTCCACCCGACGTCCGCGCTCAGTGCCCGGTGGTGGAGCCGTCCTTGAGCGTGGCGTGGGGCAGGCAGAGTTCGTCGTAATCCGCGATCACGATCGTCGCCCCCTCCGAACAGGCCGGGCACGCCGGGTCGCGATTCACCTTCAACGTGCGGAACGACTGCTCGAGGGCGTCGTAGGTGAGGAGGCGGCCGGTGAGCGGGTCGCCGATGCCGAGGATCAGCTTGAGCGCTTCGACGGCTTGGATGGAGCCGATGATGCCCGGCAGCACGCCGAGCACGCCGGCCTCCGCGCACGACGGCGCCATGTCGGCCGGCGGTGGCTCGGGGACCATGCAGCGATAGCACGGGCCGACGTAGGGGTGAAAGACCGTGACCATGCCGTCGAAGCGGAAGATCGACCCGTGCACGACCGGGATCTGCTTGAGGAGGGAGGCGTCGTTGAGGAGGTAGCGGGTGGGGAAGTTGTCGGCGCCGTCGACGATGACGTCGTAGCCGTCGATGATGTCGAGGATGTTGTCGGCCCCGAGGCGCAGGTCGTAGCCGACCACGTTGACGTCGGGGTTGAGGCCGCGGAGCGCCTTTTTGGCCGAGTCGACCTTGCGCTCCCCGAGGCGGTCCTCGCTGTGGAGGATCTGGCGCTGGAGGTTGGACTGGTCGACCTCGTCCATGTCGACGATGCCGAGGGTTCCCACGCCGGCGGCGGCGAGGTAGAGGGCGGCGGGAGAGCCGAGGCCGCCGGCTCCGATCATGAGCACCTTGGCGTCGAGGAGCTTGAGCTGACCCTCGGTGCCCACCTCGGGCATGGTGAGGTGACGCTGGTAGCGGTTGCGCTGTTCGGCGCTCAACACGGTGGGCTTCTTCCAGTCGCGGCCTTCGTCCTTCCAGCGGTTGAAGCCCCCGACCATGCTGACGACGTCGGTGTAGCCGAGGCGGGCGAGGGTGTCGGCGGCGAAGGCGGATCGCACGCCACCGGCGCAGTAGACGACGAGGGGGGCGGTCTTGTCGGCGAGGCGGTTCTCGACTTGCGACTCAAGGTGACCGCGGGGGATGTGGACCGAGCCCGGGATGGTGCCCTGCTCGTATTCGTCGGGCTCGCGCACGTCGAGCCACACGGCGGTGCCGAGCTTGCCCGAGAGTTCCTCAGGCGTGCCTTCGGTGATGCGGGCTTTGGCCTCGGCGAGGAGGTCGCGGTAGGTGGGCATGGCGAGATCCTTCGTTGACGGTGCTCCCGA
>DATDOY010000259.1:0-9577 GCA_035293045.1 Acidimicrobiia bacterium | reverse complement strand
AGGCGCGAGCGCGCCAGCAGGCCGAACAGGCCGATCAACAGGCCGAGCAGGCCAAACAACGGGCCGAGCAGGCCGGGCAGTCGGCGCAGCCCCCCGCCCCGGCCGAGCCGCAGGGGTGGGCGCCGACCCACGCCGTCCCCGCCGGAGGCCTCGGCGCGTGGCTCCAGCCCGATCCGGCTCAGCAGCCCTTCACCACTCTCGACGCCGGCCTCCCGGTGCAGTTGCTCGAGTGGCACGGCGGCTGGGCGCACCTCCGCTTCTCCAACGGCGCCGAGGCGTGGGTCGAAGGCGCCAAGCTCCAGTCGCTCGGGTAGCGCGTGAGCGACGCCGACCCCGGGATCGAAGCGGCGCTGCGGGCGCTCCGCGATCAGGTCGCGGCCCAAGGGGAGATGCTGCGCGCCGTCCACGACGAGATCCAGGCACTCGGCCGCACCACGGGCGACGACCTGTGGCAGCGGCTCGGCCTCGCCGACGGTGAGCGCCGTCGCGTCACCGTGCTCTTCGCCGATATCACCGGCTACACCGCCCTCGCCGAGGCGATGGATGCCGACGAGATGGCCGCCACGTTGCGCGACACCCTCTCGGCCCTCGCCGCCTGCGTGCGCGATCAGGGTGGGCACGTCGAGAAGTTCATCGGCGACGCCGTGTGCGCCATCTACGGCGCGCCCGAAGCGCACGAGAACGAGCCCGAGCGCGGCGTGCGGTCCGCCCTCGCCATGCACGCGCTCATGGCGAGTCGAGCCCTCGATCGCCCCGACCTCCCTGCCATGGAAGTGCACATCGGCATCCACACGGGCCTCGTGGTGGCCGGGCCCGTGGCCGACGGCTCGCAGGTCGGCGTGATGGGCGACACCGTCAACACCGCGGCCCGCCTCATGGACGCCGCCGCACCCGGGCACACGCTGATCTCGGCCGACACGGCACGCTGGGTGCGGCGCGGTTTTCTCCTCGAGGACGCCGGCGACCTCGTGCTCAAGAACAAGGCGACGGCGGTGGGGGCGGCCCTCGTTGTCCGCGAACTCGACGCCGGAGAGGCCACCGGCGACCGAGAACTCAACGCTCCGCTCGTCGGGCGCGACGCCGAGATGGACCTGCTCCGCGAGACGGCGGCGGGCGTCGTGGCCACGGGGTCGGGCGCCACCGTCGTGCTGACCGGGGAGCCGGGCGCGGGCAAGGCCCGCGTGCTCGCCGAGCTCGCCGCCGAGTGCAGCCGCGACATGCAGGTCCTCTCCGCGTCGGCGGCCAACACGGAGCGGCGCGCCTTCGGGGTGCTCGCGGCCGCGCTCGTGCCGCTCGTGGAATCGGCGCCGGCGGGCCCCGATCGCGACGCCGTGCAGGGTCTGTACGACCTCGACGACGCGCCCCCCGATCTCTGGGACGCCGTCGTGCGGCTGGTCCGCGAGCGAGCCGCCGCCCGGTCGCTCGCCGTGCTCCTCGCCGACCTCGAGGCGGCCGACGCCGCCAGCCTCGAGCGTCTCCGGTTCCTCGTCCAGGCCACTGCGGCAAGCCCGGTGTTGTGGGTGGGTTCGGGCCGGCGCGGTGTCCTCGGACTCCAGGCCCTTGCCAGCGAGCCCAACGTCACTGCGATCGCGCTCCCGCTGCTCGGCGACGCCGCGGTCTCCGACCTCTTCGAGGCGATGCTCCCTGGAGCGCTCACGCGCGAACAGCGCGAGCAACTCGCCGGGCGCGCCGCAGGCAACCCGGAGTTCGCCACCGAACTCGCCCTTGCGCTCGTCGACGACGGCGTCGTCGTCGAGGCGGGCGACGGCCGGTGGACGCTGGTCGGCGACCCCGACCGCCTCGCCATCCCTCCGACGGTCCACGAGTTCCTCGAGGCGCGGATCGACGGCCTCCCCGACCACGCCCGCATGGCGCTGCAGGAGGCGGCCGTCATCGGGGAGCAGTTCCGCTGGGACGTCCTCAACAAGATCACGGCGGCCCCGGCCATGCTCGACGCCGCCCTCGCCGAACTCGTGGCCGCCGAGCTGGTCCGGCCCCCGGGCGTGGTGGGGCAGCCCGGCGTCTACGCCTTCCGGGGTTCACTGGTGCAAGAGGTTGCGTATGCGGGGATCCTCGACGCCCGCCGGGCCGCCATCCACGGGCGCGTCGCCGAGACCAAGCTGCGCCTCCACGCCGACGATCCGACGCCGATCGCGGCCCGCGTCGCCTTCCATTTCGATGCCGCCGGCGACACCGAGCAGGCCCTGACCTACCTGGTCACGGCGGCGGAGGCCGCCGCCGCCACCGGCGCCGACGCGTCGCTCGCCGACCTTGTCGCCCGGGGCCTCGAGCTGTGCGCTGCCCGCCCCGGCGCCTTTCCCGAGCACGAGGCCCGCCTTTCCGCCTGGGGAGCCGGCGCTCGGCTCGCCACCAAACCCGCATGAACACCAGCATGAAGATGGGAGACGGCACATGAAGTTGATGGTGATCAGCGCGATCAGCCGCGAGGACTCGACGACGTATCTCCTCGCCAAGGTGATCGCCGAGATCTGCGCCGAGCACGCCACCGAGGTCGACTTCGTCACCCCGGCCGACACGGGGCTGCCGGTCAACGACGGCACCATCCCCTGGGATCTCCCCGAGGCGAAGGCGTGGCAGGAGCGCATCGAGGCCATCCACGCCTACGTCTGGGTGTCTCCCGAATACCACAGCGGCATGGCGGCGAGCTTGAAGAACCTCTTCGACTACCTCGCCAAGGAGCCGATGCGCGGTGACGTGGTCGGCCTCGCCGCCCTCGCGGGGGGCGCCATGGCCGCGCTCAACACGCTCAACAACATGTCGGTGGTGGCGCGCTCCCTCGGCGCGTGGGTGGCGCCCGACTACGTGGCGATGAACTCCAACGAGGTCAAGGAAGGGCTCAGCGACGGGTCTCGCCAGCGCCTCGAGAGCATGTGCGTCGGCGTGATCGACGCCGCCCGTCGCCTCGGCTCGGCCGACGCCGACGCGGAGGTCGACCTCCCCATGGAATAGCGCTCGTCAACCGCGGCCCATGCTCCGCATTGGTCGCGCCAGGCCGTCCGAGCACGGGCGAGGGCGACACAACGGAAGGAACCGCGATGGAACTCCGAGAGCAAATGGGCCCGTTCGAGGCCGTCAACTACTACTTCGAGAAGGCGGCCGACGTCGACGCCGTGCCGGAGTCGACCCGCGCGATTCTCCAGACCCCCGCCAGCGAGTTGCGGGTCGAGGTGCCGCTCAAACGCGACAACGGCGACCTCGACGTCTACATCGGCTATCGCGTGCAACACGACAACTCGCGCGGGCCCTACAAGGGAGGGATCCGCTACCACCCCGAGGCCGAAGTCGACGAGGTCCGCGCCTTGGCGTCGCTGATGACGTGGAAGACGGCCATCGTTGACGTCCCCTTCGGCGGCGGGAAGGGCGGGATCCAGATCGACCCGCTGCCGCTGTCCAACGCCGAGAAGGAGCGCCTCACCCGCACCTACACCCGCGCCATCTCCCGGGTGATCGGCGACCACCTCGACATCCCCGCGCCCGACATGAACACCAACGCCCAGACGATGGGGTGGATCGTCGACGAGTACTCGCAAATCCACGGGTACAGCCCGGGCGTGGTGACCGGCAAGCCCGTCGCCCTCGGGGGTTCGTATGGGCGCGAGCAGGCGACGGGGCGCGGCTGCATCATCACGATGGAGGAGGCGCTGAAAGACCTCTCGATGCCGACCGAGGTGTCGATCGCCGTGCAGGGCTTCGGCAACGTGGGCGGGTGGGCGGCGCGCCTCGCCCATGACCACGGCCACAAGATCGTCGCCGTCGCCGACCACCAGGGAACGCTGTATCACGAGGCGGGGATCGACATTCCCGCGCTCGTCGAACACGTCGCCAAAGAGAGGACCATCCACGGGTTCTCGGGCGCCGAGGCGCGCCCGGCCGATGACGTGCTGTCGCTGCCCGTCGACGTGCTGTTGCCGGCCGCCATCGGCGAGGTCATCCACGCGGAGAATGCCGACGCCGTGCAGGCCAAGCTCATCGTCGAGGGGGCCAACCATCCCGTGACGCCGTGGGCCGACGCGATACTCGTCGACAAGGGCGTCACCGTCGTGCCGGACATCCTCGCCAACGCCGGCGGCGTGATGACGAGCTACTTCGAGTGGGTGCAGAACATCCAGCAGTTCCGTTGGGAGGAGGCGGAGGTGAACGAGCGACTCGTGAAGCGCATGGTGGCGGCCTACGCCACGGTGCGCGACTTGGCGCGCGACCGCGGCATCCCGTTGCGGGAGGCGGCGTTCGTGCTCGCCGTCGCCCGCGTGGCCGAGGCCACCGAACTCCGCGGCTTGATCTAGGCCCAACACCTCCGGGGTTACCTGCAGTAACTCGCGCATGGCGATGGTTACTGCAGGTAACAGCGGTGGCGCGGGAGGCCATGGTTGGCGCCCGAGCGAGGGCGAGCGACGTCGTCCCGACGACGGCGAACAACAGATACGACAGAAGGGAGCGCACCATGAAGGCGAGCGATCTGTTTCTGCGATGTCTCGAGGCCGAGGGCGTTGAATACATTTTCGGCGTCCCCGGCGAGGAGAACGCCGACGTGATGATGTCGCTCCTCGATTCGCCGATCGAGTTCGTCATCTGCCGCCACGAGCAGGGCGCCGCCTTCATTGCCGACGTCTACGGACGCCTGACGGGCAAGCCCGGCGTGTGCCTCGCCACGCTCGGACCGGGGGCGACCAACTTGATCACGGGCGTCGCCAACGCCGACATGGACAACTCGCCGGTCGTCGCCATCACGGGGCAGGGCGCGCTCACCCGGCTCCACAAGGAGTCGCACCAGGCGATGGACGTCGTCGCCATGTTCGACCCCGTGACCAAGTGGGGCCAGTCGATCTGGGACGCCCGCAACATCTGTGAGGTGGTGCGCAAGGCCTTCAAACTCGCCGTCGAGGAGAAGCCCGGCGCCACCCTGATCGAGTTGCCGGAAGACATTGCCAAGCAGGAGGTCGACGACACGCCGATCGAGCCGGGCATGAAGGTGCGCCGGCCCGTCCCCGACGAGAAGAGCGTCGCCGCCGCACTCGCTCTCATCGCCGAGTCGACCTCGCCCCTCATCCTCGCCGGCAACGGGTGCACCCGCACTCGGGTGACCAAGCAACTCAACCGGCTCGTCGACGAGACCGGCATCTACGCGGCCATGACGTTCCAGGGCAAGGGCGCCCTCTCCGACCGTCACGACCGGAGCCTCTATGCCGCCGGGCTCGGTATCCGTGATCACGTGGCCGCGGCCTTCGACGACGCCGACCTCGTCATCGCCATCGGCTACGACATGGTCGAGTGGCACCCCGAGCGGTGGAACCCGCGCCACGACAAGAAGATCCTCCACATCGACTTCGAGGCGGCGGAGGTGGACGGCGCGTACCGCCCCACCGTCGAGTGCGTCGGCGACATCGCCGCGTGCCTCTGGGCCATCAACGAGGGCCTGACCGATGCGCACCGCAAGGGACCGTTCCCCGACTTCGCCGAGATCCGCAAGCGCCTCACCTACGAGCTCACCGAGGAGAACGCCGACGACGCCGGCTTCCCGATGAAACCGCAGCGCATCCTCCACGACCTGCGGCTCGAGATGGCCGACGACGACATCGTGGTCGTCGACGTCGGTGCCCACAAGATGTGGACGGCCCGGCACTACCCGACCTACGAGCCCAACACCTGCATCATCTCCAACGGGTTCTGTTCGATGGCCATCGCCCTCCCCGGCTCGATCGGCGCCAAGCTCGCCCGGCCCGACGCCAAGGTCGTGGGCCTCCAGGGTGACGGCGGGTTCATGATGAACGTGCAGGAACTCGCCACCGCGGTCCAATACAAGGTCCCCGTGGTGCAGCTCATCTGGGAGGACGGCGAGTACGGCCTCATCCGCTGGAAACAGACCATGGGGTTCGGCAAGCACTCTCACACGGCGTTCCAGAATCCCGACTTCGTGAAGCTCGCCGAGTCGTTCGGGGCGTGGGCGACGCGGGTGGAGAGCGCCGACGCCCTGCGCCCTGCCCTCCAGGAGGCCTTCGCCGTCACCGACCGTCCGTCGGTCATCGTGGTGCCGGTCGACTATTCCGAGAACATGAAGCTCAGCGAGCGCTGCGGCGGCGTCGTGCTCGCCCATTGATCATGGCCGAGCGCTTCTCGCTGTCGATCTCCGGCGTGGCGGCGGGGAAGGGCGCGTTCGCGCCCGTCCACTCGCCCTACTCGGGTGAGGTGATCGGCGAGGTCGAACAGGCCGACGCCGCCGCGCTGGCGCACGCCCTCGACCTCCAGGCCCGCCTGTTCGCCGACCAGGACGGTTGGCTTCCCGCGCACGAGCGCATCGGCGTGCTCCATCGGGCGGCCGCCATCATGCGCGAGCGGCGCGACGACCTCGCCCGCGGCATCGCCCTCGAGGGTGGCAAGCCGTGGAACGACGCCGTGGTGGAGGCCGACCGCGCCGTCAACGGCGTCGAGCTGTGCGCGGAGGAGGCGGCCAACCTGCGTGCCGATCCGGTGCCCATGGGGGCGACGCCGGCGTCGGCCGGGCGTCGAGCCACGACCTTCCGTGAGCCGATCGGCGTGGTGGCCGCCGTCAGCGCCTTCAACCACCCGCTCAACCTCATCGTCCACCAAGTCGGCCCCGCGGTGGCGATGGGGTGCCCGGTCATCGTGAAACCCGCGTCGGTGACGCCGCTGTCGTGCATCGCCTTCGTCGAGATCCTGCGCGAGGCGGGGCTTCCGCCGGAGTGGTGCATCGCGTTGCCTTGCGACAACGACGTCGCCGAACAGCTCGTCACCAGCGATCGGATCGCGTTCTTCACGTTCATCGGGAGCGCGCGCGTGGGCTGGGCGCTGCGGAGCAAGCTCGCCCCCGGCGTGCGCTGCGCCCTCGAGCACGGAGGCGTGGCGCCGGCCATCGTCGACGAGACCGCCGACCTCGACCTCGCCGTTCCCGCGCTCGTGAAGGGCGGCTACTACCACGCCGGACAGGTATGCGTCAGCGTCCAGCGCGTGTTCGCGCACGGCTCGATCAGGGACGAACTCGTCGACCGACTCGCCGCGGCGGTGGGCGAGTTGCGCACCGGCGACCCGCTGTCGCCCGAGACCGACGTGGGGCCGCTCATCCGCGCCGCCGAGGTCGACCGGGTCGACGAGTGGGTGCGCGAGGCCATCGACGCCGGCGCGACGCTCGTGGCCGGCGGCGCGCGGATGGATCACCAGTGCTACGAGCCCACCTTGCTCCTCGAAGCGCCGGACGACACGCGTGTGATGACCAACGAGGTGTTCGGCCCGGTGGTCTGCGTGTCGGGCTACGACGCGCTCGACGACGCCATCACCCGCGCCAACGCCCTGCCCTACGGTTTCCAAGGGGCGGTGTTCACGCGCGACCTCGCCCACGCCAACCGCGTGACGTCGCGCCTCAACGCCACCGCCGTCATGGTCAACGACCACACGGCCTTCCGCGTCGACTGGATGCCGTTCGGCGGCCGAGGCGAGTCGGGTCTCGGCATGGGCGGCATCCCCTACACCGCCGAGGACATGACCCGCCTCAAGATGGTGGTGGCCAACCCTTAGTTCCTGGATGGGGATTGGCTCCAGCGATCCGCCCCGCTTCCCGCCTTTCCGCCTTTCCGTGTCTGTGGCGCGTTAGCGGGGATATAGCCCGATAACGCGCCACAGACGCAGGATTAGACGCGCGAGGCGGGCGGCGTGAGCCGCCGGGCGAGGAAGTCGTCGAGCGCGGCGTTGATCTCGTCGGCGAACTCGAGCGGCAGCGTGTGGTGGCCGCCCTCGTAGACCGTCAATTCCGAGCCCGGCACCAACTCGTGCATGCGGCGCTGCACCGAGAGGGGCGTGAAAGGGTCGCGGTCGCCGGCGAGGATGAGAACGGGCACGTCGACCGTGGGAAGCACGTCGGCGGCGGAGCTGGCCCGCATCGACTCGATGAACTTGAACATCACGAGGGGATCGCGGCTGACGAAGTGCTCGATATACGGCGCCAGCGCCCTTTCGGCGAGCCGCGGTCCCGCCGCCCGCACGAGGAGCGCGGCCCGGTATCCGAGCTTGTACTGCTTGCCGAGCATCCTCCACGCCGGGAGCAGGAATCGGGGGATGGCCTGGAGCGCGAAGTGGCCGACGGGGAAGAGCATGTGCGCCTCGCTGCGACCGTAGAAGGTCTTCAGCGGGTTCTCATAGGGTCCGGCGACGGCCACGATGCCGGCGAAGCGCTCGGGGGCGCGGCGGTAGATCTCATAGATGACCTGGACGCCCATCGAGTGGCCGACGAACACGGCCCGCTCGATCCCCGCGGCGTCGCACAGCTCGACGAAGTCGCGTGACACGCGCTCGAGGCTCATGTCGTCGGCGGTGATGTTGCGGGCCCGGTACCCCGGCGGCCGGGGGAGGCCGGAGGCCCCGTGGCCGCGGGTGTCCATGATCACCACGCGATGACCCTGCTCGGCAAGGTGCGGGACGAGCCGGGCCCAATAGACGTCGGAGCAGCTCCACCCGTTCACGGTCACGAACGTCAGCCCGGACCCCTCGACTCCAGGCGCCGCACCTCGTTCGGTACCTCGTTCGGTATACGCCAGCGGGGTGCCGTCGGACCCCGTGAACGTGGCGTCCTTGGGAAAGACGTGGTAGCCGGCGTGCTCGTCGGTGGTCTCGGCGTGGGTCGTCACGGGCGTCTCCGTGCCTGAAATGGGGGCGAGTATGGGCGATTTGCGCAGGTTTTTGGGCGATCAGCCCCTTGCGATGGCGAACGGATCGTGGGAGAGTGCCAGTGTTGTAATTCCACGAATGGGATTCCAGCCTGCGGGGACAGGCCCTGAGAAGTCGGGAGTCAGGGTCTGAGCCCGCACACGCAATCCGAACGGCAAGCGCAAGTGTCTGGCACGTTGTCTGGCAAGGGGAGCAACCAGTGGAGATCTTCTTTGCGCACCTGAGCGCCGGTGATCGTACCTGGCAAACCCGGGCCAACTGCCTTGGTGTCGATCCCGACCTCTTCTTCCCCGAGCGAGGGGCTTCCACCAAGGAGGCCAAGGGTGTGTGCCGGGGGTGTGAAGTGCGGCTCGAGTGCCTCGAGTACGCCCTCCAGAACGGCGAGAAATTCGGCATCTGGGGTGGCCTCTCGGAGCGCGAGCGTCGTCGCATCCGCCGCCAGCGGGCCATCGCTCGCCGGGCGGCCGAAGCGGCGCGGCAAGCCACCGCCTGATCCCGATCAGAGCGCGGTCTCGCGCGCCGCGAGGCGGGCTTCGATCGTCATCGACGCGTCGAGGCCCGACCACGCCCGAAACTCGTCGCTGCACCGCGCGAATTCGGCCGCGGGCATGAGGCCCACGAGTTCGACCCTGGTGATGTCGGTGCTGAGCGCGACGGCGCGCTCGCGCACGGCCGTGCACGCCGCCTCGATCCCGGTGGCGGGAAGGTCGGTGAGGTTCATCGACACTTGGGCGCACCCGGCGGTGGCGAGGGCGAGCCCGAGCGCCCGCACGCCGGGCAGCCCCCCGCTCGACTCACGAACGGCCGCGGCGATCGACACGGCGACCTCGAGGATGTCGGTGTCGAGGTCGCAATTCAGCGCCACGAGGAGCGGGCGGGCCCC
>DATDOY010000258.1:0-5201 GCA_035293045.1 Acidimicrobiia bacterium | reverse complement strand
CCGTCCCGGCCGGCGAGGAGGACGTCGGGTCGATCGCGACCCTCGCCCCAGGGGTCCCCCCTCGCTCGGGCTCGCCCATCAACGAGTTGACGGCGCGCCGCGAGACACCCATGACCTGCGTGCGGCCAGACCCACGCTCGTCGTCCGCGCCGAGCGGGCCACCACGCTCCCCCGCCGACCCGGGCCCAACGGTTCCGCCGTCCTCGCCGTTGGTTCTGCCGATGGCGGAGTTCCCGGCCTCGGTGGGTGGCGACCGCGATCCGGGCCCACTCCCAGATCGGGTCGACGGAACCGATGGCGAGGGTCCGGGCGCCGCCGGCGAGACCGGGTACGCCCACCCCGCGACACCCGGCACGGCCTGCACGGTGGCGTAGTTGTTCGGCTCGGGCTCGGACCCAGGCTCGGGAGCCTCCTTTTGAAACGCGCCCGAATCGAGTTGGAGCGAGCGCAGCGCCTCGAGCGGGTTCCGGTCGCCCGCCGTCCACGGCGACGCGCCGGGATGCTCACCAAGCGCCGTGATGCCGGAGAGGGCGAGCGCCGTGGAGTTGGCGCTGTCGGGGTTGGCGTCTTGAAACCCCCAGCCGCCGGTGGCGTTCTGCGTGTCGAGCAACCACTCCCGGGCGTCGCCGACTTCGGAGGCACCCGGTCCGATCTTGGCGGCAAGGACCGACATCGCCAGCACCGTCGTGTCGGTGTCGCTCGGGCCGGTGCACCCGACGTGATACGACCACCCCCCGTCGTCGCATTGGTTGAGCGTCAGTCGCGTCACGGCCGCATCCGGCAGCGGTTCGCCCGCCGCGAGGACCCCGAGCATGGCCAGGCCGTCGGCGTAGATGTTGTCGCCGCCGAACCCTCCCGTGACCGGGTTGAAGAACGACAGGAGGAGCGCCACGAAGTCGGTCCCCGCGAAGGCGCGCGGGTTCTCGCCCGCTGCCACCAGGCCCGACACGATCCGGCCGGCATACGGCCCCTTCTTCGAGTTGGACACCCCGTTGACTTCGTCAAGGGCCTCGTCGGCGAGAAAGTCAACGGCATCGGCGATGGCGCCCGCCGGGGCCCCGCCGGCCACCAGCGCCACGACCGTCTCGGCGACGGCGTTGGCCGGCCAGCCGTCGGGTGTCGAGCCATCACCGCCCTGGGTCGTGGCGAGGTACGCGGCGCCGCGGCGCGCCGACTCGGCGCTCGCCGGGTCGGGCGTGATCGCGGAGGCCGGTGCCCCCACGATCAGCCCGACACCACACGCCGCCGCCACGAGGGAGCGGGCAACCCGCCTTGGCGCAGTGCTTAGGGGCACGCCACACCGAGGATGAAGCACGTCCCGTAGATGGCCCACGGGCCGTACGAAAACCCGAGCGTGGTGCCGTCGGCGGGGAACCGCAGGTCGCTCACGCCCTCACCCGCCACGTGCCCGTCGACAAAGACGGTCCAGTTGACGGCGTTGAGGGTCTCGTCCGGCGTCTGGCAAAGGTCGTTGATGCACGTGACCAGCTTCCCGAAACCGAACGTCTGGGTTTCATAGCTCTCGATGCAGCCGTTGGCCACGGCGGCGTCGAGGACGGCGAGGCCGCTTGATCCGCTCGGCACGGACACGTCGCAGTCGGCGAGGGGCGCGGCGGTGACCACGTCGACGTCGAGATGCACGGTGACGTCGACCGCTTGCGCCGGCCACGCCACCGCGGCGATCGAAACGAGCGGCACGACCCAGAGGATGAACTTGCGCATGGGACTCCCTTCGAAGGCGCGCCGGTATGCGCGCGAGAACGTCTGAAGAACTGCCAGGACGGACGAAGGGATCCGGCTAGGGACTGCGGATCGGTGAGTGGCTCATGGGCGCCTCCCCCTTTCTCCACGAAGGGTCGGTCGGGCGATCACGGAGGCGGGTTCCTGGCTTGCCGATCGGCCAAGCCTGCGAAGGGGCGAGGCGATCGGCTCACAGTTGCGGGACAGCGCCGGACTTCCACCGGCTTCCCCGAGACCTACCGTGAGTGCATTGGTTGTCCGGCTTGTCTACCAGACGAGCGCGCGCGGGGGCGACTACTCCGCCGACGCCGCCGGTTACGGCAGGGCTACGGCAGGCGTCGTTACGGAAGATAGGCCGCCGGTGTCACCATGCGGCCGTCGACCACCACCGTCGTCGTCGATCCGACGATGACGGTGGTCGTCATGCCGACCAGGGTCGGGTCGAGGTCGCCGAGGGTCGTCACCGTCAGCTCCTCTTCGGGACGGTACGCGTCGGTCACGATGCCAACGGGCGTCTCCGGCTTGCGATGCTCCAGGAGAATGCGACGCGCCCGCGCGAGCTGATCAGGGCGTCCGCTCGTGCGCGGCTCGTAGAAGACGGCGACGAGGTCGGCCTCCCCCGCCGCCCGGATCCGCGACGCGATGACCTCCCAAGGCGTGAACGCGTCCGACAGGGAGATGAGCACGAAGTCGTGACCCAGCGGCGCGCCGAGGAGCGCCGCCGCGCTCGTGGCGGCGGTGACGCCGGGAATCACGTCGACGTCGGCGTCCGCGTCGGCGGCGAGCTCGCACGCCATCGGCGCCAGCGCATACACGCCGGCGTCGCCGCTACAGAGCAGCACGACGCGCCGGCCCCGCTCGGCCTCGGCAAGCGCCTGGCGGACGCGGGCGGGTTCGTCACCCGGCATGCGCTCGACGACCTCGTGGCGGGGGCGAAGCAGGTCGCGCACCTGCTCGAGGTCTGTGCCCGAGGCGACCACGACGTCGGCCAGGAGCACCGCGTCGGCCGCCGCGCCGGTGCGCTGTTCGGGATCGCCCGGTCCCAGGCCCACCAAGGCGAGCTGACCGCGCGGCCGCGCCCGGCGGGCGATCACCACCGATCCGTCGCTGCTCGATCGCACGGAGGTCACGAGCGTGCCGTCGCGCCCCGCCGAGCGACGGGCCGCCGCCTCGGCCACCCGCGGCAGGGCCTTGACCCCCAAGAGGCGCTCCGTGCTCAACGACCGCACGGGCAGCCCGAGCGCCAGCACACCGAGTTCGGACGCGCACAGGTCAGACGTCGCGACTTCTGCGAGCGCTTCCGGCGAGAGGCCCTCGTCGCGGAGCAGCTCGTGGAGGAGATCGTCGATCTCGCGAGCGGAAGCCCCCGCACTCGCCGCAATCCCGGCGACCAGCGACCGCGGGTGCAGGACCGTATCCCCCGATCGCGGCGAGGTGATCCGGTCGGTCACCACGACGACGGGGCGTGGCCCCGTCGCGGAGGTCACCGCGGTGGCGGCCATCACCAGCCGCGGCGGAAGGGGCCACTCGCGAAGTTCCGGGTCGACCTCGATGTCGACGGCGGCCCCTTCGGCGAGAGCGGCCGCGAGCACTTCGACCTCGCCTTCCACCGAGAAGGCGTCGAACTCGTCGAGTCGGCCGCCCCCAACGGACTCGGTGAGCACGACGTCGGCGTCAAGGCGATCGGCCACTTCGATGGCCACCGCGGAGGCCGAGCCTCGACCCTCGAGGACCGCGACAACCCACGTCGCCGATTCGTCCACGCAGACGATCCCTGGACCCGGGTCGCGGCCGAGCAGCGGGGCGGCGGCGCGAACGACGCTCGACACGTCCCCCACGCACACGACCACGTCGGCTTCGTTCCACGCGAGCGCGAAGCTCGACGCAAGCGATCCGCGAACGTGTTCGAACGGGAGCGATTCGCCGAGGGCCCGTCCCGTTGCCGACGTCGAGATCACGACCACTTTCATCGCTCGCACACTACCGACGCCCGGGCGGCGGCGCGTCGTGGCCGTCGTCAGTCGAAGAGTTCGAGGGCGCGCTCGGCCGGTCGGGCGATAACCGCGCGGTCGCCGCGGATGATGATCGGTCGCTCGATCAGGATGGGGTGCTGGACCATGGCGTCGATCAGTGCGTCGCGGTCGGCGGTCTCGAGGCCGAGTTCCTGGTACACGGCTTCCTTCGCCCGCATCATCTCGCGGGGGTCGGTGATCCCGAGCAGCCCCATGACGCGCTCGATCTCGACTCGGTCCGGACCCGAGTCGAGGTATCGGTACTGCTCGGCGTCGATGCCCTTCTCCTCGAGGATCGACCACGCGGTCCGACACGTCCCGCATTTCGGGTTGAAGAACACCGTGACGTCGCTCATGCGCACGACCGTACTGCGACCCGCGCGGCGATCGGCGGCTCCACCGCGCCCGGCCTTCGCTGTCTGTGGCGCGTTAGCGGGGATATACCCCGCTAACGCGCCACAGACGCTGGTAATCAGGGTTTGCGGGCGAGAAAGGCGTGGCCGTAGACCTCGAACTGGCGCGCCTTTTCCTCACCCTCGGCCCCGCCGAAGGTGTCCACCGGAGGACCGATCTCGACGCCCACGAACCCGACGTCCTCGAGCATTTGCTTCCAGCCTGCACCCGGCAGGCCACCGGCAATTCAGCCGGTCCACAGGTCGATGTCTTTCAGCGCTCCTTCGGGAATCGGCTGGCCGTTGGCGATGTCGGCGAACTGGAGCACGCCGCCCGAGCGGAGCACGCGCCAGATCTCGTCGAAGGCGAGACGCTTGTCGGCGCAGAGGTTGATGACGCCGTTGGAGATGACGACGTCGGCCCAGCCGTCCTCGACCGGAAGGCTCTCGGCGAGACCCTCGCGGAACTCGACGTGGTCGTACCCGAGCGAGGCGGCCGTGGCCCTCGACTTGTCGAGCATCTCCTCGGTCATGTCGACGCCCACCACATGGCCGGTCGGCCCCACGGCGCGTCCCGCGACGAACGAATCGAATCCGGCGCCCGACCCGACGTCGGCGACGCGTTCGCCGGGACGCAACTCGCGAAGCTCGAACGGGTTGCCGACCCCGGCAAACGACTCCACCGCGACGTCAGGGAACGCGTCCACCACGTCCGGCGGATACCCGAGGCCGAGCGCGTTACGACGCCCGGTGTGGAAGTGGAAGGTCGCATCCGGCTCCTCGGCGACGGCGCGGTATTTCGCCTTCACCTCCTCACGCAACGCAACCGGGTCGACCGGCAGAACGTCACTCATGACTCCTCCTCTGTTGACTGGTTCCCACTCGCGATCCCAACGTGTGACTCCGACATGCGAGCCCACGCGATGAATCCCGACGCCGCGGTGACGGCCGCCACCGTGAGGATGGCCTCCTCGACGCCGACGACGTCGGCCACGATTCCCGCCAAGAGCGCACCGGCCACAAAGCCGAGGTCGCGCCAGAGGCGGTATACGCCGAT
>DATDOY010000257.1:0-4210 GCA_035293045.1 Acidimicrobiia bacterium | reverse complement strand
TCGACGACGCGGGGGACGACGCCGATGCCGCGCCCGATGGGGCCGGCGACGGCGAGACCTCGGAGAAGCGGGTTCTGCCCCTCACATTCCGGGAGCTCGACCTCGTCGATCAGGCGCAGCACGCCCTGACCAGCCCGTTCGTCGCCTACCTCTTCTTGATGCTCGGTCTTTGCCTCATGGTGTTCGAATTCTTCGCCATCGGCATCGGGATCGCCGCTGCCGTCGGCGCCGTGCTCGTTCTCGCGTCGTTCGTCGGCCTTGCGCACCTCCCGGTTGATCCCCTCTCGATGGGCCTGGTGCTCGCCGGCGTCGTCGCGATCGCCGTCGATGTCCAGGCGGGGGCCGCCCGGTTCTGGGCGACGATCGGGTCGCTGATGGTGGTCGTCGGGTCACTCCGGCTCTACGACGGCCCGGCGCGTCTCGACCCCCCGGTGTGGCAGACCTTGCTGGTGGTGGCGGGCGCCCTGTTGTTCCTCCTCCCCGGACTCGCCGCCGTCATCCGGGCGCGCTTTTCCACGCCCACCATCGGCCGGGAGTGGATGGTGGGTGAGGACGGCGTCGCCGCCGTCGACTTCGACCAGGAGGGCGTCGTGACGGTGCGCGGTGCTCCGTGGCGCGCCTGGTCGACCCGCGCCGCTCGCATCCGCGCCGGTGAACCGGTCCGAGTTACGGCGATTCGAGGTTTGGTCCTCGAGGTCGAGCCCCGCGCCGACGATCCCGAGACGGCCCCGAACCCCGCATGACCGCGTTCCGCGCGTGATCGAAGCGATTCACGTCACGCTGCGTCCATAGGTGCAGGTCAGAGCGCAAATTCCCTCTTGTGGCCCCCGGGCATGGGAGATAGGTTCGCCGAGCAACGACCGGGTCCGGTCCCGGCCCGACTCAGCCCTTTTGATGCGTGGGGGTATCGACGGCATGGCCATCAGCCTGCAGAACGGCCTTCGGCAAGGCCTCCAATACACCCTGCCGCCGCGTGAGCCGTGGCAGGTGCGTGCCGCGTGCCGTGGTCCGGAGACGTGGCTGTTCTTTCCGCCCGCCCACCCCGAACGCAAGGAGGAGCGCGAGGAGCGTGAACTCCACGCCAAGGGCATTTGTCAGCGGTGCTCGGTCAAATCGGACTGCCTCGACTTCGCCCTGCGAACGGGGGAGCCGTACGGCATTTGGGGTGGCCTCACCGAGGTCGAGCGCCAAGACCTGGTCGCCCGGCGCACGTAGGGCTGGACGGACAGGGACCCCTGTCCGTGCTCACCCCGTCGACGCCGTCCCGGCTCGACGCCCCATCTCGCGCACGTCGCCGTTGCGCCGCGTGATTCCGTCGCGATCGAGGCGGTTGAGCAGCGGAACGACGTGCTTGCGGGAGGACCCGAGGAGGTCGCGGATCTCGCCCACCGTGAGTGGACCTCGCTCGCCGATCGCCGCGGTGATGGCTCGTCCGGCCTGCTCGTAGGCCGATGCCGAGAAATAGACCCCCTCGGTTTCGACGACCGATCCCGCTCGCACCAGCGTGCGCACGATGCCGGCGGGAGTGCCCACCTCGGCCGGCGACGGGGGAGCGAAGGGTGACGCGTCGAGGGCGTCCAGAAACGCCGCCGCTGCCGGGTCGCCGCTGAGCGCGGGAGCGTGTGAGGCCAGCCGCGCGCTCGCCTCGTCGAGGACGACGGCGTCGACTCCGGCGAACACGTCGTCGAGGAGTTCGGTGTCGACGGCCAACCGCGCCGCCAACGCCGAGCGGACCATGCCCGCCTCGAAGGGCTGCGCGGCGTGAAAGGCGGCGAGTTCGGAGACCCCCTCGTCGCGCAGCCTGGCGACGACCGCAGGGGCGGCGATCGCCGCCGCGAGACGGAGGGCCTCGCCGGCATCGACGAGCGTCGTCACAAGCCCGTCAGCCTCCTCTTGGGACAAGCCGGCGATCCGGGCGAATTCGTCGGCGCGCATGATGCGGTGCGACGCGAGGACGCGAGGACCCAGCGGGAGTCCGAGGCGCGCCTCAGCACCCGTCGCGGTGCGCGGGGGCGCCACGTCGAGGACCTCGCCGCCGCCGATCGTTGCGTCGCGTCCGGGGTCGCGCAGCACGAGTCGATCTCCGGGGGCCAGGGGAACGGGGCTCGCGAGCGTGATCCGGGCGAACCCGCTGCCGAGCGGGCGCACCCGAGCGTCGTGTTCGCCCGAGCCGATGTAGGCCTTCATGCGGAGCGGCCGATCGATGCGCTCGCCCTCGAGCAGCGTCAGCGCGACGTCGAGGGTGCGGGTCAGCGTCCACTGTTCCGTGAGGAAGATCGCGTCGCCACGCACCAGCCGGCTGCGCTCGACGCCGGCGAGGTTGAGCGCGACCCGCGCTCCGGCCTCGGCGACGGGCGCGTCGGCGTGACCGCTCTGGATCGACCGGATGCGGATCGACGTGGCGTCGCTGCCCGCGGCGACCTCGTCCCCGGGGGCCAGCGTGCCCCCCGACAGGGTCCCCGTGACCACCGTCCCCGCCCCGCGCGCGCTGAACACCCGGTCGATCCAGAGGCGAGGTCGCCCGCGGTCGAGCGGCGCCGGGGAGTTGCGAACCAGGTCGTCGAGCGCGGCCCGCACGTCGTCGAGACCCCGACCGGTCACCGAGTCGCACGGGACGAGCGGCGCGGCAGCAAGGAACGACCCATCGAGGTGCTCGAGCACGTCGAGCTGGGCGAGGTCGAGATCGTCGGGATCGACGGCGTCGGCCATCGTCACGACCGTGAGCCCGTGCTCGACGCCGAGCAGTTCGAGGATTCGCAAATGTTCTTCGGTCTGGGGCATCCAGCCCTCGGTCGCCGCGACGACGAGCGCGACCGCTTGCACAGCGCCGGCGCCGGCGAGCATGTTCTTGAGGAACTTGACGTGGCCCGGCACGTCGACGAAGCCCACATCGGCCCCCGACGGCAAGGTCGTGAAGGCGAACCCGAGGTCGATGGTGAGCCCGCGTCGCTTCTCCTCGTCCCACCGGTCGGGGTCTGTCCCGGTGAGGGCGCGCACCAAGGTCGACTTCCCGTGGTCGACGTGGCCTGCGGTGGCGATGACCCGCACGCTCAGCGCTCGATGCCGGCCATGACGTCCTTGAGGGCCGTCGCGAGCAGGTCGTCGTCGCCGGGGTCGACCGTGCGCAGGTCGCAGATCACCGCGTCGCGCTCGACGCGCGCGACGACGGCGAAGTCTCGCAGCGCGCCGGTCACACGATCGGCGGCGGCCCCGGACGCGGCGACGGCGACGCCCACCGACGGCATCGTCTGACCCGGGAGCGACCCCCCGCCGACGACCGCCTCGGTGTCGACGACGTCGAGTCCCGCGACGGCGGAGGCGAGATGCATGGCGCGATCGTGCAGGTCGTCGAGCGGCATGGCGGTCATCCGCCACAGGGGTAGGGCCGCCGCCTCGCCGGAGAGGTAGGAGAAGGCCACGCTCTGGAGCGAAGCGAGGGTGAGTTTGTCGGCGCGCACGGCGCGGGCGAGCGGGTGCCGCGCAATGCGGTCGACGAGATCGCGGCGGCCGACGATCACCCCCGCCTGCGGACCGCCGAGGAGCTTGTCGCCCGAGAAGGTCACGATGGCGGCGCCGTCGTCGACGGCCTGGCGGATGCCCGGCTCGTCGGCGAGCCACGGCGGCGGCGCGGGGAGCCATGGGGTGGTGGCGTCGAGCAACCCCGATCCCGCGTCGAAGACGACGGGTGGTCCGAGGTCGGCCATCTCACGGACCGGCGTGGACTCGACGAACCCGACGATGCGGTAGTTGGATGAGTGAACCTTGAGCAACAGCGCGGTGTCGGGCGTGATGGCGTCGCGGTAGTCGGCGACGCGGGTGCGGTTGGTGGTGCCGACCTCGACGAGGCGGGTGCCGGACTCGGCCATGACGTCGGGTACGCGGAATCCTCCGCCGATTTCCACGAGCTCGCCACGGGATACGACCGTCTCGCGTCCTCGGGCGAGGGAGGCCAGCGTCAGGAGCACCGCGGCGGCGTTGTTGTTGACGACGATGCCGGCCTCCGCACCGCACGCACGTGCAAGGAGGGATCCGGCGTGCTCGTGGCGCGATCCGCGCTCGCCGGTGGCCATGCGGTATTCGAGGTTGGAGTACCCCGTGGCGATCTCGAGTCCGGCGCCGACCGCGCCGACGTCGAGCGGCGACCGGCCCAGGTTGGTGTGGATGATCACGCCCGTGGCGTTGATCACACGGCGGAGGAGCGCCGACGCGA
>DATDOY010000256.1:0-5866 GCA_035293045.1 Acidimicrobiia bacterium | reverse complement strand
TCGGCGGCGTTCTCATCGACGTATCCGTCGAGGAGGAAGCTGCAGGCCCCGTCGGAGGCGTTGTTCCCACCAAGGGTGCCCTCGGAGACGCAGGCTGTCGGGAGCCCGTCAATCGATTCGGGGACCTTGAACGACCAGCTGTTGGCAATTCCCGTGAGAGAGTCGCCATCGCCGTCGGCGTTGTCGTCGGTGGTGCTGCATGTCGGAGCGACCGGGGGGGTGGCAGTCGGGTCACCAGCCGTGGGCGTGAGGCCAGGGAAGCAAAGGCCATTACCGACGGCCGGCTCGGTCGAGCTGGTCCACGCGCCGTTGCCGACGCGAGCGCTGCCTGCGAAGACAAGCACGGCGCGGGTGTCGTTCGGGGTGGCTTCTGCACGGATGGGGGCGATGCCGGCCACCAGGCCGACGAGCGCCGCAGCTACAAGAGTCTTGCGAAGCAATGTATTTCCTCCCTGTCGGTCGTGGTTGCCGGGGGCACCCACGGGTCTCTGGTTGTGTGCGATTCCGGGGAAACGCAATCGCCCCCGGCTGTCACCTGCATTACGGGCCACGGGGGCGGATGTCGCGCCCGAATCCCAAGAATTCGCCACGCAGGCGGCTCCGCGATTGTTATCAGACCCCTAGAAAGGGGTCTAAAAACCGCGAAATCCGCCCGCTCTACGTGGTCAAATCGGGTCAATGACCGCCCAACGAGGCGGCCGGGGCGACCCCGACGGCGTCAGCCGCGGAGGGCGCCCGCCCCGTCGGTCATGGGAATGGCGGGGGCGAAGCGGCCGTCGGAGCCGGGGCGCACGAGGCGGAGGGCGACGGCCATGGCGGCGGCGTGGGCGCGGTCCTTGGCGCCGAGGCGTTCGCGCGCCGAAGCGAGCACGTCCTTGATGTAGTTGGGCGAGTACCCGAGGCGCACGGCGATCTCGTCGTTGGTCGACCCCGACGCGACCTCCGCGAGCACCTGCGACTCGAGGTAGGTGAGGTGGTGGCGGGCGAGGGGTCGCACGGCACCCGGACCGGCCCACTCTTCGCCGCGGGCGGCGGCGATGCAGGCGGCCACCATGCTCTCGGGCGGCGCCTCCTTCTGGAGACACATCCGAGCACCGGCCGACACGCACGCCGCGGCAGCGGACGGCGTGGCGAACAACGTGGCCACCACCACGACCGGCGGGTTGGGAAGCTGGCGCAGCCGCAGGCTCAGGCCGCACGCGTCCCCATCGGGAAGGAACAAGTCCGAGAGCACCACGTCGGGTTGGGTGCGCTCGACGAGTTCGATGGCGCCGGCGACCGATCCGGCTTCACCGGCGAGCGCGACCTCCGGGTGTTGCGTGATGAGGTCGGCGAGAGCGGACCGCGCCAGCGGTTCGTCCTCGACCACGGCGATTCGGACCCGCGGCTCCCCCCGGCTGTTGTCCCGGATGTCGACGAGTTCGGCGGTCATGGAGCTACCTCCAGGGAAGAGGAACGAGTGGGGACGCGGGCGACGAGTTCGAGCCCGGGGGCCCCGTCGAGGAGTTCGATCAAGCCCCCGACGGGCGCGAGCGCGCGCCGGGCGAGTTCGATGCCGAGGCCGGTGCCGCCCGGCGACGTGGAGCCGCCGAGGCCGAGCCCGTCGTCGCGCACCCGCAGCACGATCTCGGCGTCGCGGCGGTCGAGCGAGATGGTGACGCGGCTCGCTTGCGCATGTCGCTCGATGTTGGCGAGGGCCTCCCCGGCGACGCGGAACAGCGCGTCCTCCACCTTTTGCGGGAGCGGCTGGTCGGCGCCGTCGACCGCGAGGCTGACGGCGATCTCGTGCGAGTCCTGGAAGTCCGACACGAGGCGCTCGAGGGAGGGCACCAGCCCCCGATCGTCGATGCGCATCGAGGCGAGCGTGGCGACGGCGCGCCGCAACCCCGAGAGCCCCGATCGGGCGAGCTTTTCGATCTGGTCCGCTTCCCCGGCCAGCGGGGATTCGCCCGCGGCCAACTTGAGCGTCCCGGCGCGCAGGTGGAGCGCGTAGAGCAGCCGTCCGACGGTGTCGTGGAGACGCGCCGCCACTCGCTCGCGCTCGTCGGCGAGCGCGAGGTCGAGTTCCTTGTGGCGTGCCTCGCGCCGCTCTCGCTCCTGTTCGATGGCGCGGCCGAACGCGGCGGCGAGGGCGTTGAGCATTTCGGCCTCGCGCTGAGAGATGCCCGAGTGCCGGGCGCGGGCCCGCACCACGCCGATGACTTTGCCGCGCACCGTGAGGGGCGCGGCGAGTTCGCCCGGTGCACAGGCGGGCAGGGGATCGCGGGCGCCGCCTCTGCGGCGGCTCCAGCGGGCCATCAGTTGGCGATCGAGGTCGTCGGGTTCGGAGAAGTAGGCGAGCGAGCGGAGGTCGTCGTCGGCAACGCTGACGCGCACCACGGTGAACCCGAGCGCGGGGCCGATGGCGTCCTCGATGGCCGCCGAGTACGACTCGAGCGCCTCGGTCTCGAACCCCCACAGGGCGCACAGGCCCCGGAGCCGTTCGGTCTCGAGGGCGAGGTTCTCTTGGAGGTGGGCGCGTTCGATCGCCGCGGCGAGGTGCGCGGTGAGGGCGCGGGCGAGCTCGACGGCCGGAGCCGGGGGTTCGCCCTCGGGAAGCGTCACCAGCACGAACCCGAGCAGCGCCCGATCGGTGGTCGCGAGGGGGAGCAGCATGATCGGTCCGGCGCGCCGCTCGGAGGTCATCCGGGCGAGGTCGTCGGCGCTCACGACCATCGGCTGGGGGTCGTCCTTCCACTGCTCGGCGATGAACTGTTGGAGGGGGCTGGCGAGATCCGCCAACGACCCTCGCTTCGGGATGGCGGGGTTGAGTGCCGCGAGGGTCCGCCACCGCGGGCCGGTGCCTTCCAGCAAACAGATCGATACGCCGTCGGCCCCGAGGGCGCGGGCGAGGGGCTCGGTGAGGCTCGAGGCGAGGTCTTCGAATCCGTCGCTCGACCCGAGGACGGTGGTCGCCGCGAGCAGTGCCTGCAACGCGTTGTTGCGCTCCTTCTCGCGACGGGTGAGGACGGCGTTACCGACGGCGAGTCCGAGCGACGACCCTATGGCGCCGATGGTCTCGACGATCGACGCGTCGATTTCGCGTCGCTCCGGCCAGTCGGCCACGAGCAAGCCGAGCGGTTCGGCGCCGGCTTTGAGCGGCGCCACCACGAGGGCGCCGAGCTCGAAGGTGTCGACCCACGAGTCGGGCACCAGCTCCGACGCACGCGCGTCGTGGATGGCGAGGGGCTCGCCGAGGTCGAAGATCAGCCGGCGCTCAGGCACTTCGTCGAGGTGGATCCCCTCGAGGGCGAGACCGCGTTCCCAGTTGCGTTGGCGCTTCTCGGGATCGGATTCGCGCGACTGATTGGCCCACAGGACGAGGGTGTCGTTTTCGATCAAGAAGACGGTGGCCCGGAACGACCCCGTGGCCTGGATGGTGAGGTCGGCGAACCGCTCGACGAGACCGCGCAGATCGACCTGCTCCGCGGCGGCGCGAGCGGCCTCGCGGAGCAGCGCCGCGTCCTGGCGCAGGAACAAGGGGGGGTGTTCCGTCGGTATCGCCATCACGCTCTCTTACGACCCACCGATCGGGTGGTCGCGTTGCGTTCCGTGGTTTTTTCGCCACCGAACTGAATGGATCGGGGGGTCGGCCGGGCGTTCACGCACGATGCGGCGACGACCGGGTTGTGCCATTCACCCCCGATCGGGTGCCTGGGATGAGCTCGACCGCTCGGCCCGTGGCAACGCCCCGCCAACCGGGATCGCAACGGGGGGTCACGCGAATGCGATACTGCTGGCGATGGGCACGCGCTACGGCTGCGAGTGCGGCGTATTCGGCCTCTACGAGCCCGGGCAACCGGCCGCCACCCTCACCTATTTCGGCCTGTATGCGTTACAGCACCGCGGCCAGGAGTCGGCCGGGATCGCTGTTTCCGACGGCGACAGCGTCACCGTCGTCAAGGACATGGGTCTTGTCACCCAGGCCTTCGACGAGCAGCGCCTCACCCCCCTCGAGGGTCACCTGGCCATCGGCCACGTGCGGTATTCGACCACCGGCACGAGCAACTGGCGCAACGCCCAGCCGATGTTCCGCTCCGTAGGTGACGCTGGCTTCGCGCTGGCGCACAACGGCAACCTCGCCAACACGCTCGAGCTCGCCGCCCAGCTCGGCAAGTTCCCCGGCATGACCGAAGACGCGTCGAGCGGCGACTCGTCGTCCGACTCCGATCTCATGGCCGAGTTGTTTGCCGGCGCCTACCCGCCCGAGCCGCGCAGCGACGGCCGTGATCTCGAGCACGCCGTGCTCCGCGTGCTTCCGCGTCTCGAGGGCGCCTTCTCACTGGTGCTCATGGACGAAGCCCACCTTGTCGCCGTGCGCGACCCGCACGGCTTCCGCCCCCTGGTGCTCGGGCGCACCGACGGCGGCTGGGTGGTGGCGAGCGAGACGTCCGCCCTCGACATCGTCGGCGCGCACTTCGTTCGTGAGGTTGAGCCCGGCGAGATGATCGCCATCGACGCCACTGGGCTGCGCAGCCAGCGCTTCGCCGAGGCGCGGCCGCGGCTGTGCCTGTTCGAGTTCGTCTACTTGGCGCGGCCCGACTCGATCCTCTACGGCCAGAACGTCCACGCCGCTCGCCAGCGCATGGGTGAGGAACTCGCCCGTCAGGCTCCGGTGGACGCCGACATGGTGATGCCGGTCCCCGAGTCGGGGGTCCCCGCCGCGCAGGGATTCGCGCGGGTCGCGGGAATCCCGTATGGGGACGGCTTCGTCAAGAACCGTTACGTGGGACGCACGTTCATCCAGCCGTCGCAGAACATGCGGGGCGAAGGTGTGCGCCTCAAGTTGAATCCCATCGTCGAGAACATCAAGGGCAAGCGCCTCGTGGTCGTCGACGACTCGATCGTGCGCGCCACCACGAGCCGTCGGATCGTGCAGATGCTGCGCGAGGCCGGCGCCGCCGAGGTGCACCTGCGCATTTCCTCGGCGCCGTATCGCTGGCCCTGCTTCTACGGCCTGGACACGGGCCGCCGCTCGGAGCTCATCGCCGCGTCGCTGGAAGTGGGGGAGATCCTCGAATACATCGGAGCCGATTCGCTGGCCTATCTCGAGCTCGACCGGCTCCTCGCCGCCACTGGCGCGTCGCCCGACGGGTTCTGCACCGCGTGCATGTCGGGTGAGTACCCGACGTCGCTCCCGACATCCGAGAGCGAGTCGCTGGAGGGCGCGGTGATGCTGCCCGACCCGGTGCGATATCTCCAGCCCGAAGCCGTCGAGGCGTAGTTGGGCCTTGCCGCCACCTGTCATACGGCATACGATTTCTGTATGACAATGCTGAGCTTTCGAGTGGACCCCGCCGATGCGGAGGCGGTCCGACGGTGGGCTGAGCGCTGTGGGATCGACCGGTCTGAGCTTCTCCGGGAGGCGCTCCATCGTCATCTCGTGCGCCTGGCCAGCGAGGTCGACGCCGAGACATGGGCGCGGGTGCCGCTGACCGAGGAGGAACGCACGCTGGGCCAGATTGCGGATTGGGGCGTCGCCGAGGACTGGTCGGATTGGGCCGATGCATCGGGGTGACGTGTGGTTCGCGGCCACGCCGGGAGGGGATCGGCCGGTTCTGGTTCTGACTCGCGACCCTGTGGCCGCCCGGATGGAGTCCGTGGTGGTCGCAGCATTGACGCGCACGCGCCGCGGATTGGTTTCCGAACTGGATCTCACCGCCGCGGATGACGGGGTTCCGACCAATTGCGTCGTGAACTTTGACAACCTCCACACCCTGACCCGCGACCGGTTTCGCCGGCGCATCACGTCGCTGACACCGGAGCGCATGGCGGAGGCCTGCCGGACGTTGGCGGACGCCACCGGATGCTGATGAGGCGACGCTGG
>DATDOY010000255.1:0-4906 GCA_035293045.1 Acidimicrobiia bacterium | reverse complement strand
CCGGGGCGTCCACACGCTCAAGGGCATCTCGGACCCGTGGCAGATCTACGCCGTCCCCCGGTGACGCCCCGAGACCACGACCGCCGCCCGGCAGGAGAGCCGTACGAGCCTCGTGCACCGTGGCCCGATGTGCGCTAGACCGGCCGGGTTCGGGACCCGGAGGAGGGCACATGTCGATCGTGGAACTGGATCAAGCGCGGGCGGAGGAATTCGGCGGACGCATCGTCAATCTGCTCAACAACTCCCTGTTGTGTCTGATGATCAGCGTCGGACACCGAACCGAACTGTTTGACAGGCTCGCGACTCTTCCGGCGTCGACCAGCGAGGAGATCGCGCAGGCCACCGGGCTCAACGAGCGTTACGTACGCGAGTGGCTCAATGCCATGACCGTGGGAGGGATCGTCGAGTACGACGCGGCGAACAGGACCTACTCGTTCCCGCCCGAGCACGCCGCATCGCTGACTCGGGCGGCGGGGCCCAACAATCTCGCGGTCATGACGCAGTTGGAATCGCTCATGGGTTCCGTGGAGGACGACATCGTCGAGTGCTTCCGTAAGGGAGGAGGCGTTCCCTACGAGAAGTTCCCGACCTTTCAGCGACTGATGGGGGAGATGAGCGCTGACATCCATGACGCCGCCTTGCTTGAGAGCACGCTTCCGCTCGTCGACGGGATCAAGGACCGGCTCGCCGAGGGCATCGACGTCTGCGACGTCGGGTGTGGCCAGGGCCACGCGATCAATCTCATGGCGAAGGAGTTCCCGAACAGCCGCTTCACGGGGTGGGACTTCTCCGAGGAGGCGATTGCTGCCGCCCGGAAGGAGTCGGCCGAACTCGGCGTCACCAACACGACGTTCGAGGTCAAGGACGCGGCGACGATCGACGGCTCGCAGCAGTTCGACTTCATCACCGTCTTCGACGCGATCCACGACCAGGCCCAACCCGCCAAGGTGCTCAAGGGCATCTCGGACTCGCTTCGGCCCGGCGGCGTCTTCCTGTGCGTCGACATCGCGGCCTCGAGCAACATCGAGGAGAACATGGAACATCCGCTGGCGCCGATGATCTACTCGGTGTCGACGTTCCACTGCATGACGGTGTCTCTCGCGCTCGGCGGGGCCGGCCTTGGCGCCATGTGGGGTGAGCAGAAGGCCAACGAGATGTTCCGCGAGGCGGGCTTCACGAGCATCGAGACCAAGAAGATCCCTGAGGACATCTTCAACGTGTACTACCTGTGTCGGAAGGACTGACCTGCAACGCCCATCGACCGAAGTGCAGGTTTCACACATCGGATCGAGAGGCAGCGCGCCGTCGAGCTTGATACAGCGTGACATCGACGATGCCGACTGGTGGGCGTTCGTCGCTCAGAACTCGCGCGCCCCTTGCCGCGCTTTGGCGGGGTCTGAAAGCCGTCCCATGAGGGCTGCTCCGAGGCCTTGACCTCGTTCAGGCGGGCCGAGATGCTGAGCGTCCGGCGGACGCCCGCGGGGATTCACTGCTTCGAGGGGTACTCAAACCGGTCCCGACGCCTGAATCACGAGTTCCAGGTGGTGTAGGGGTCTGACGACGGGCCGCCCTCGGCGCGGCACATGAGTCGGCGCCGATGGCTCGGGGAACGCCCCTTGACGTTGTGTAAGTAGGCGAGGTCCACCACTGGGGGGCCGTCGGCGCTGAGCAGCAGCGGCGAGCGTTGTTCCAGGCCTGCCAGTCGGCACATGCGACGGAACAGCTCGGTTGGTAGGTCAGACGAGTCCCTCGAGTACCGCGGCAACCTCATCCGGAGACGGCATCGCGTCGATCGAGCGTGCGACCTGCTGGGCTGCCTGCTGGAAGGACGGTTCGTTCAGCACGGTTGCGATGGCGTCTCGGACGGCGTCAATGGACGCGGCATCCGGCAGGAGTGAGAGACCGGCCTGCGATGCGGCGACGGCCTGGGCGTTGAGGAACTGATCGGCCCCCTGCGGGAGGCACACCTGGGGACGGCCGAGCGCGAGGGCACCCAGCACGGTTCCCGATCCGCCATGGGACACCACGACGTCGCACCGGGGTAGCACGGCCGTCTGCGGCACGTATCGCTCGACGACCACATGCGCGGGTTGGTTGCCGAGCACAGCTGGATCCGCGACTGGCCCGACGGTGGCCAGCACACGAACGTCGAGACTCCGTGCGGCCTGTACGGCGCGTCCCAGAGGAGCGGCGTCGTTGAAGACGGTTCCCATGGTCACATACACGAGCGGTGCGTCCACCCGGGCTTGAGGGAGCGGGAGCGCCGATCCCTCGACAAGGCCGTCGTTCGTGACTGGACGCATCAGCTGGCGACGAGGAACGTGGGTCCCCTTGTCGATCTGCATTTCCGGCGGATAGATGTCGAGGTAGAGGTGGTCGTACGCACCGCCGTACGCGCGGGGTTCAAGACCGCGGGATGCCCAGAGCGCCTCCACCTCCTCGGCTGCGCGCGCGGCTCGTACTTCTGGGAGCAGCGCTCCGAACCCCTTCGTCACGCTCGGGATTCCGAGCGATGCTGCAACGATGTGTCCGGCGAAATCAGCGGCGTCCGCAACGATGAGATGTGGACACCACTCGTGAGCAAACGGCTCGATGCCCTCGAGCATGGGCGGGGTCGCCATGGCCCCGAAGAGCTTGCCGAACATCGTGTCCGGGCGATCCCGCGGGTCCAGCGCCGCGAGCTCCGGGAATCGCTTCATCACCTCCTGGGGTGTGATCGGGTCACGCCCCGGGATGGCGACGACCGTGAGCCCATGTTCGGCCACGACGCTGGCCCCTTGCTCGGGCAGCGCCCAACGCACCTCGTGGCTGGCACGCGCCAGGGCCATCGCCAGCGGAACCATCGGATGGATGTGGCCGAGGCCTGCCGGGGTAGTGAGGAGGACGCGCATCATCACCACGCTAGGTCGACGGCGCCCCATTCAGCGCCGAGCCTGCCGTCACCATCTTGTTCGAGCGCCGGATCATTGAGCCGGCTCAGCCTCCACAGAGACCGCTCCTCGTTGCGCCTTGGCGGGGCGTGAACGGCGTCCTATGAGGGCTGCTCGTCAATCGAGTTCGCCGTCGGTGATGCCGCGCGCTCCAGGCTCTTCGATTCGCCGTTCGAAGTCGCCAGCGAGGTCGAGGAGCGCCTGTCGGCAGTCGCGGCGAGTGCCGGGACATGCATCGGGGCGAGCGTGAGGATCTCGAACTCGGCGAGGCGACGAATGATCGCTCCGCTGTCGGGGTGAAGCGACAATGACCCCGGTGCCGCGTCCTCGGTGTCAACCGCGGGGCCGACGATGTCCTCGCGGGTCGACGCCCCATACGGCAGAACGTCAAGCGCTCGATGAAGTGTCAGAACGGCACCTGCTGGCTGAGTAGGCCCTCTCCCGCGGCGCGCCCCGAGAGGGTGCGGCAGAACTCGAGTGCGTCGATCGTGATGTGCTCGCGGGACCCGTCCCCACCAACGAACTCGCCTCCCGCGGGACCGGTCAGGGTGAGGGTGAACGGCTGGCCATGGCGGCGCGCCCACTCGGCGACGACATCGGCAACGATGCGGCCGTCGTGCTCGGGAGTGAGGACGAGGTCGCGCCCGGTCGCCCGGGAGATGTCCACGCGGTGCATCCACGGATCGCGGGTGAGGATCGTGTCGAGCAAGTAGCCCATGCGCCAGGTTTCGGTCTGCCCGCCGACCTCTTCTTTCATCGGCATGCGGCGGAAGAGTGCCGGCGCCTTGTTCCGCCATCGCGCCGCCTTCGGCCCGACCTCCTCGGCGCGGGCGATGAGCAGCGCGGTGGAGAGCCCGGCGTGGTCGGCGACCTGCATCGCCGTCATGACATCGATGAATACCTTGCCCCCCTTCTTCGATGCCTTGGTCGCGGCGCGCATGCGCCGCATGAGCGACCGGAACGACGTGAAGTCGGCCATCATCCCGACGCTGTGGCCGGCCATGGCCCGGACGTCCCACAACGGGCAGTCCGTTGCCTGCGACCAGTCATCGGGCGACAGCGTTCGGAGCAGATCGGTGAGGCGCCCGTGCTCCGTGGCGGCCAGCTCGCGGGCGTCGGTCCTCGCGATCGGGGCGATGGTCTCGATCAGTGTCGCTGTCATTATCGTGTCCGCCTTCCGTTTGGTGCCTTCCGCTGAGCGGGTTTGGTCTTGGTCATGAAGTCGAAGAACATCTCCACGGCGTCATCGATGAGCCGGATCCATCGTCCACCGCCGGGGTCGTTGGAGATCTGCTGATCGGCGAGCCCGGTACCGAGGGCCGTGAACATGTCGACGGCCCGCATGTCGGTGAGGCCGCACTTCGCCATGTGCTCGCCCAAGCGAGCGACGCTGGCTTGGGAGATCGCGAACGACTCGGGGGACGGCTCGAATCCCGGGATCGTGCGCTGGAACAAGAGTTGGTAGCGGGCGGGGTCGGCGGCGCAGAACCCGACGAAGTAGTGGACGATGACCCGCAGGTCGTGGAGGGGTTCCCCGATCATCTCGTCCCAGGGCTCGGCGTCGGCGAACTGCTGGCACCCCTGCGCGTACATGGCGTCGTAGATGGCGTTCTTCGAGTCGAAGTACCCATAGAGCGAGGGGGGCTGCATGCCGACGCGGCGAGCGATGTCCCGGAGCGACACCGCCGCCAACCCGTCCTGGCGGGCGATCTCCCAGGCTGCATCGAGAATCTCCGACTTCGTCGCCTCGTGTCGCTCAGCACGCCTATCACGCACCGGTTTTCCTAACATAGTTAGGAATATCTCACATGCATTGAGGCGTGTCAACGCCTGTCTTCGAGTCATTCCTGCGCAGGGGCGTGCGTGGGCTGCGCCTACCCCGCCGAACACGCCTCCCGAGTTGACGTCGATGGGGACTCGCACCGACAGGACGCGGGCGGTTCATCCGCTAGGTGTCCCTGACCTCCGTGCTCCTC
>DATDOY010000254.1:0-2703 GCA_035293045.1 Acidimicrobiia bacterium | reverse complement strand
AGGGTAGCGGCGGACTCGCCGGGCCCGCCGCTCGGCGCGGACGCGGCGTCACCCCTCCGTTGCGTCGCTCTCGGATGCGGCCTCGGGTGGCGCCTCGACGAGCTCCACGCGGCCGACCCGACGTCCGTCCATTCGACGCACGCGGATGCTCCACCCCGCGTGGGTGACTTCATCGCCGACGGCCGGAACGTGGCCGAGGCTGGCCATCACGAACCCGCCCAGGGTGTCGTAGTCGCCGTCGGGAATCTCGAGTCCACACCCGTTCTCGAGTTCGTCGCGGCGGAGGCGGCCGTCCGCGTCGAATCGGCCGGGACCGATGCGCCGCAACGTCCCCTCTCGCAGGTCGTACTCGTCGCGAATCTCGCCGACGAGCTCCTCGAGCACGTCCTCGAGCGTCACCACGCCCTCGACGACGCCGTGCTCGTCGACCACGACCGCGATGTGGGTCCGACGCGAGCGCATGTCGGCGAGGACGTGGACGAGCGATCGCGACTCCGGCACAACGAGAGCATCGCGGACGATCGCCGGCGGCAAGGGCTGGTCCCAGCCCGCCTCGGACACGGCGAGGAGATCCTTCACGTGGACGAACCCGGCGACGTCGTCGAGCGACTCTCGATACACCGGCAGCCGCGAGTGACCCGTCTCCACCACGAGCGCCCCGATCTCCGCCGGGGTCGCGGTCGTGGGAACGGCCACGACGTCACGCCGGGGGACCATCGCCGCGCGGGCATCGAGGGCACGCAGCGCGAGAATGCGCAGCGCCAGCTCGAGCTCGAAGCTGTCGATCGCCCCCTCCTCGCCCGACAGCTCGAGCATGGCCGAGAGCTCCTGGGGCGTGTGGACGGGGTCGTCGGTCCCCGCCGGCAGCCGGAGTACGAGCATGACTCCGTTGGCCATACCGTTGAGGGCCCAGATCACGGGGCGGAACACGGCGGTGTAGATCCGGAACGGGAACGCCATCCACAGCGCGCTTCGGTCCGGCTCGGCGATGGCGAGGTTCTTCGGGACCATCTCCCCGATCACCATGTGCGCTGCGACCACGACCGCCAGCGCGATCGCCACCTCGAGCGCCGACGCCACCGTCTCCGGGAGGCCGTGCAGGGGTTCCTCGAGCAAGTGCCCGATCGCGGGCTCGGCGAGAAAACCCAGGCCGAGGGACGCCATCGTGATCCCGAGCTGCGCGCCCGCCAGCACGAAGTTCAGGTCGGACATCGTGCGCAGGACGGCACCCGCACGTCTGCTTCCCGCTGCCGCGAGGGTCTCCATGCGACTGCGGCGGGCCGCCACCACCGCGAACTCCGCCCACACGAAAAAGCCGTTGGCGACCAACAGGAAGGCCGACAGGCCGAGGGCCGTGCCCGTGCTCACGACGCCCCGCCGTCGGTCCGCTCGCCGTCGACCGGCGACACCACACGCACACGAGCGACGCGCCGCCCCTCCATCTCGATGACCTCGAAGGTCCACCCGCCCTCGGTGACGCGGTCGCCGACGATCGGGACCCGACCGAGTCGGTCGAGGATGAACCCGCCGAGGGTTTCGTACTCGCCGTCGGGGAGATGGAAACCGGTCTGCTCCCGGAGCTCGTCCGCGTGCGACATTCCCGACGCGTCGTGGATGCCCGCCCACGCGAGGGGTGCGGCGGTGGTGGATTCGGCCGGGTCGTATTCGTCCTCGATCTCTCCGACGATCTCCTCGAGGACGTCCTCGAGGGTGATGATCCCAGCCGTTCCGCCGTACTCGTCGACGACGATGGCCATGGCGCGCCCGGTGCGCGAGAGCTCACGCAGAATGAGTTTGAGCGAACGCGACTCTGGAACGAAGGGTACGTCGTCGACCAACGAGGCGATCGGCGTCACCGCCCATTGATCGCGGGGGATTCGATAGGCGTCCTTGACGTGGACTACCCCGATGGCGTCGTCGAGATCGCCGTCCTCCGAGTACACGACGATGCGCGAGTGGCCCGACTCCCGAGCGGCGTCGGCGAGATCGGTCACCGTCGCCGTCGCGGGGAGACCGACGAGCGAGACACGCGGCACGAGCGCCTCGCCGGCGTCCTTCTCGCTGAACGAAATGGTGCGCTTGAGTAGAGGAAGGGTCGCCGCGTCGACCGCGCCGCGTTCGATCGAACTCCGGATGAGGATCTCCATCTCGTCGAGCGAGCGCACCGCCGTCAACTCGTCCCGCGGCTCGACGCCGATGAGGCGCACGAACACGTTGGCGAGGCCGTTGAGGACCCGGATGAGCGGCCCGAACACCGTCGAGAAGATTGCGAGCGGGATGACGACGGCGGGCGCGACGCGGAGCGGACGGGCGATGGCCACGTTCTTGGGGACCAGTTCGCCGATCACCATCGTGGCGATCGTCGAGAGCGTGAGCGCGAGGGCCACGGCCTCCGCCGACCCCGGGTCGAGCTCGACGCCGGGGATCGCGTTGAGGACGTCGGTGAGGACGGGTTCGGCCACCACACCGAGGACGATCGATGCCAGCGTGATCCCGAGCTGCGCACCCGAGAGCTCGAAGGACAACCGACGCAATGCTCGTAGCACGCGCCGCGCGCCCTTGTTCCCCTCTTCGGCGAGCTGCTCGACCCGGGTTCGGTCGACGGTGACGAGCGCGAACTCGCCCATCACGAACAACGCCGTGGCGACGATCAGGGCAACGAGGGACAGGATCCCGAGAAAGATGTCGATGGCCGGCTCCGGG
>DATDOY010000253.1:0-2062 GCA_035293045.1 Acidimicrobiia bacterium | reverse complement strand
GAACAGGTCGGCCACTGGCCGGAAGGTCCACCGGAGCCGCGTGTTCACACCAATCGAGTCGCTGTCGGTGTCGTACTGCACGTAGCTGGCGACCGACAAGTCAGACGACACGTTGATGCGGAGGCGGTTACCGACGAGCGTCTGTGTAAAGCGTCCGCTTGCGAGTCGTCCGAGGTTCCGCTCCGCCGTGAACTCGACGGTGAACAGGGGCGTTGGATTCCAGGATCCGGTCCACTGCAACTGGTCCAGGTCACCATTGTAGAAATCGCCGAACCACCAGGTGAACTGCGTATACAGGCGGCGCTTCTGGGCGGTGCCGCCTTCCAGCCGGTAGCGGCGCCAGTGGTACGACCCAGGTGGGATCACCACGCCTCGAGCGATCTCGAAGGGCGCGACGAGCCGTTCGCCCGTTGGGTTCGCGTTGACCTCGACTCGATCGCCGCTGCGGAATCGCCAGTTGATGGGGGCGACGAAGACTTGGTAGCTCTCCCAGCGTCCCGAGAGATCTGCGGCGACGAACGGCTGAAACTGGTGAAACAGTTGCTGAAGAGGGCCCCGCGACAGCCGCGTCCGGTTGTTCGCCTGCATGTTGAATAGATGGACGGCTCGCCTGGGCACGAACCCCAACGAGGGATCGAAGTCCCGGCCGATTCGCCTGTACACGAAGTTGACGTCCCACAGATCGTTGGGGTAGTCGATCGTCACGCCGTGCGCCGTCGCGTCGCGCCCCAGATCGTCTCGACCTGTCGCGAGCGCCCAGACCCCGACGAGCAGGTTCTTGTTGCCGCGGAAGCGTGAGGTCGCATACGTAAAATCCGCGCCGCCGAGCCAGCTCCCGCTGCGGCCAATCGGATCGCCAACCGTGGCGATGGCGCCGACCCAGGACTCGGCCCAGAGGTTCCGCTTCACGCGGCCGACCGCCATCAGCGCCTTGTCTCGAACGACATCGGTCTTGTCACTCGTGCCCGCGACGAGACCGCCGACGTTCGTTTCGCCGATCCGTCCGTTGAGTTTGCCACCGGCGATGATGGGGACTTCCGATCCACCGACGAGGCCAACGCGGCGGCTGAAGAACGGAATGATGCTCTGGTTCAACCCGAGCCCAAACGAGAAGATGTCGGCGCCCTCGAGGAAGAACGTACGCTTCTCGGGAAAGAACAGCGGGAAGCGCGTGAGATTCGTCCGCCGCGTATCGACTTCGGTTTCCGCGAAGTCGGTGTTGATCGTCAGGGACGCGAGCATGCCGGACCCCAGTCGCTGACTGACGTCCACACTGGGCTGGAACTCACCGTCAACCGGAATCGAAGGCGCCGGTACCCCGCCTCCCGTCGTCACGGCGGGCCGTACGCTCAGACCGAGACCCTGGTCGAAGTCGGGCAAGTCGATGAGGAGGCCGGCCCGGCTGGTCTGCGTGACTTGGTACTGACGCGCTGGCGACGCCCAGCGGTCCGTCTCGAGCAGGCGCTGGATGCGGCGTTGGACGTTGAAATGCCATTCGCGCAGGCCCGGCTTGAAGCTCAAGGTCTGCATCGGGATCCAGACCTCGGCACTCCACCCCGTCGCGCTTCGGGACGTGGCGGCCTCCCAGATGCCGTCCCACTCGGCGTTGTCGCCCTCCCCGCCGGGGTTGATGAGGCCGTCGTAGCGAGCACCGCCCGGGTTCACCGCAAAGACGTACCCCGAGCGTCCATCGAGGAATGGTCCCAGCACGATCCGCACGTGGTCTTCCGAGGCGAGCGCCGCATCGCGCTGGACGCTGAAGCTGACGATGCCTTCAGGGTCTGGATCCTCGCAGACGATACCAATCACCAACGCCTTGGGCCCCGCCAGGACGCGGACGACCGTGCGCCCCGAGGGCGCGGCGCCCTCCATCGGGTCGGACTGCACGAACGCGTCGGCCCGCTCCGCCGTGTTCCACGCGGGTTCGTTCAGCACGCCGTCGATGGAGAATCGCTCCGGCAACCCGCCCACGCGCAGCGTCGGAGGTCGACCGTCCTGCGCCCAGCCGCGCCCCGGCAGGCACCAGACCACGGTGGCGGCCGCCAAAAGGACCCCGAACCGC
>DATDOY010000252.1:0-23860 GCA_035293045.1 Acidimicrobiia bacterium | reverse complement strand
TTGAGTACGGTCACGGCCGATCGCGCGATGACCGACGCCGGAGCGCGGCGTGAGCGTCGCCGTCGCGACATCGACAAGGTGGCGGCGGCCGTGATCCTTCAGTCATGGCTCGACGCCCGTGGAGGAGCATGAGCGATCACGACACGGCCCGAGACGACGACGCCGTCATCGAGCCGTCGCCCGAGTCGGTGCCGCGGCCGAATTCGTTCCGCCTCACGCGCCGGTGGAAGATCGTCCTCGGCGTCGCGACCGCCCTCATGCTGTTCGCGGGGCTCGGCGTCATGTGGCTGCTCCGCCACATCGACCCGCCGGGGCCACCCGGCAGCGCGGTCACCGTGGAGATCCCGCAGGGCACGTCGGCGGCGGCCATCGCCGACATCCTGAATGATCGCGGCGTGATCACGTCCGCCCGCGTCTTCCGCCTGTACGCGCGTCTCACGGGTGCGGGCGAGTTCCAGGCCGGCATCTACCGCCGCGGGGAGCTGCGCAAACGCATGGGCATGTCCGACGCGATCGATGCGCTCGAACAAGGACCTGAGATCGAGTATCGAAAGATCACCATTCCGGAGGGGTTCACCCTTCGCCAGATCGCCGACCGCGTGGGGACCATCGGAAGGGATCCGCAGCGGTTCCTCGATTTGGCCAACTCGGGCGCGGTCCGCTCAAAGTTCCAACCCGACGGTTCCAACAATCTCGAGGGGCTGTTGTTCCCGGATACGTATTACATCGCCGACGACGAGACCGAGGAGGACATCCTGGCTCGCATGGTGGTGCTCTTCGAGCAAGTCGCCGACGAGGTGGGGTTGCCCGCTCAGGCCGGCGCGGTGGGGCTCTCTCCGTACCAAGCGATCGTGGTCGCATCGTTGGTGGAGGAGGAGACCAAGATCGCCGAGGAGCGAACGCTGGTTTCGGCCGTCATCCATAATCGGATTCAGGCCGGGATGCTCCTCCAGATCGACGCCACCGTCCTGTATGCCCTCGGCGAGCACAAGACGCGCGTCCTGTTCAGGGATCTCGAGATCGACAGCCCGTACAACACGTACCGGAACCCGGGGCTGCCACCTACACCCATCGCCGCGCCCGGGGCCGAGGCGCTGCGCGCGGCCGTGGAGCCGGGCGATGTTCCGTACCTGTATTACGTCAAAGTCGACACCGAGGGCCACCACGCCTTCGCGACAACGGGAGCGGAGCACGAGCGCAACATCGCCGAGGCGGAACGGAACGGGGCGCGGTGATGCCCACGGGAGCGACCCGCGTCGCGGGGGTGATCGGTGACCCGGTGCACCACTCGCTCTCACCGGCGATCCACAACGCGGCCTTCGCCGAGTGCGGGCTCGACTGGATCTTTGTCGCCTTCCCGACGCCGCCTGGACGCGGCGCGGCCGCCGTCACGGCGATGCGTGACCTCGGAATCGGCGGGCTGAGCGTGACCATGCCGCACAAGGAAGCGGCCGCATCGGCGTGCGACACCGTCTCGGAGCACGCGAGGAGGCTTCGGTCGGTCAACGCCGTGACCCTCACTGCCGATGGGGTGCTCGAGGGCGACTCCACCGACGGCGCCGGTCTCGTGCGTGCCCTCCATGAGGACGGAATCTCGGTCTCGTCAAAGTCGGTGCTCGTCATCGGGACGGGGGGAGCGGGCCGGGCGGTGGCGCTCGCCTTGCGCGAAGAGGGGGCCGACGTGACCCTCGCCGGTCGCCGCGCCGAGGCCGTGACCGAAGCCGCCGAGACCGCCGGCGTGCACGCGCTCGCCCTCGCTCACCTTTCCGAGGCCGCACGAGCCGCTGAGGTCGTGGTCAACGCCACCCCGATCGGCATGGAGGGGATCGAAGGGACGATTCCCTTCGACCTCGAGGTGCTCGGTCCCCAGCACCTCGTGATCGACCTCGTCTACCAACCGGCGTTGACGCCCTTGCTGATCACCGCCCGCCACCGCGGTGCGACCGCGGTCGGGGGCCTCGGCATGCTCGTTCACCAGGCCGCCCTCGCCTTTCGCCGCTGGACCGGCGTGGAGGCTCCCCTCGAGACCATGCGGGCGGCCGCGGTCCGGGAGCTCCGCGAACCGCTCGAACGCTGACATAACCGTCCTTCGCCCGCAAAGCTTCGGGAGCGCTCAGGTCATCACCCGTTTGGTCCGATGCTGAGTGCGGAACGATTTCGTGCTGGTTGAGGAGGAAGGGTGTCGGACCGTCCACAGCTCGCGAGCCTCCTCCTGGAGGACGGGCTGATCACCGAGGATCAGCTCGACGACGCGCTGGCGCTCCAACAGGGAAGCGGACAGTCGCTCGGGCGGGTTCTCGTCGACCGCGGGGTGATCTCCGAGGTCGACCTCGTGCGGACGCTCGCCCGCCAGATCGGCCTCGACTTCGTGGATCTCGACGACTACGCGGTGGACTCGTCCGTGTCCAGCCTCATTCCGGAGGCCGTCGCCAAACGCCACCAAGCTCTTCCGATCGGCTGGGAAGACGGGCGCCTCGTCGTGGCGATGGCGAACCCGTCGGACGTGTTCGCCATCGACGACATCCGCGCGCTGACCGGCGCCGACCTCAAGACCGTGGTCGTGACGAGCTCACAGCTCGCCAAGTCTCTCGATCGGCTGGTGGAGCTCGACTCCGACGCCGACGCCGTCGCACAGATTGCCGCCGAGGAGTTCGAGGACGACACCGACCTCTCGAAGCTCAGCGCGATCGTCGAGGACGCGCCCATCGTCAAGTTCGTGAACCTCCTGATCATGCAAGCCGTCCAGGAGCGAGCCTCGGACATCCACGTCGAGCCCGCCGAGAAGGATCTGCGCATTCGTTACCGGATCGACGGGGTGTTGCACGAGGTGATGCGCTCACCACGCTCGATCCAGCCCGGCGTCATCAGCCGGCTCAAGGTCATGGCCGACATCAACATTGCCGAGCGGCGGATCCCACAGGACGGCCGCGTTTCGCTCACCGTGGCCGGAAAGACGATCGACCTCCGTGTGGCGACGCTCCCGACCGTGTTCGGCGAGAAGGTCGTCATGAGGATCCTCGACAAGAGCACGGCGCTGCTGACGCTCGAGGACCTCGGCTTCCTGCCCGAGGTCGCCGAGCGCTACCACAGCGCCTACTCGAAGCCCTGGGGCACGATCCTCGTCACCGGCCCGACGGGCTCGGGGAAGTCGACGACGCTGTACGCAACGCTCAATGTGGTCAACGACGAGGCCAAGAACGTCATCACCGTCGAAGACCCGGTCGAGTACCGGCTGCCCGGCATCAACCAGGTCCAGGTGAACAAGAAGGCCGGGATGACCTTTGCCGCGGCGCTCCGATCGATCCTTCGTTCCGACCCCGACATCGTCCTCGTCGGCGAGATTCGCGACGAGGAAACGGCCGTCATCGCCATCGAGGCGGCGCTGACGGGCCACCTCGTCTTCTCGACCCTCCACACCAACGACGCCACCTCCACCCCGTTGCGGCTGCTGGAGATGGGCGTCGAGCCGTTCCTCGTGACGAGCGCGCTCGACTGCGTGCTCGCCCAACGATTGGCGCGACGGCTGTGCGACCGGTGCAAGGAGCAATACGCCCCGAGCGAGCCGGAGCTGCTCACCGCGGGCCTCTCACCGGACGACGCGGCCTCGCCGGGAGATTTCACCCTGTTCAAGCCGGTCGGGTGCGCGGTCTGTGCGAAGACCGGATACAAGGGACGCTTCGCGATCCATGAAGTCATGCTCATGAGCGAGGAGATCGAGCGGGCGATCGTCGAACAGCGGTCGTCGGAGGATCTGCGCAAGATCGCCACGTCCCAAGGCATGCTGACGCTGCGCCAGGACGGTCTCCGCAAGGTTCTCCAGGGACAGACCGCGCTCGAGGAGCTTGCCCGGGTCGTTTCGTAGCGCCGCGATGAGCCGGCCGTCGCCTGGCGGGATTCCGGTTCTCGGTTCAAGGACGCCCTGCGAGGAACCGATATCCGCCAGAGAAGGTTTGGGGATATTCCACATGGGAGGACACGCGCCGATGAGCGCCTCGCAACAGATCGGACAAGTGCTACTCAAGCGGCACGCGATCGACGAGCAGGCCCTCGCCGACGCGTTCGAGGAGGAGGCCCGCAGCGGCACTCCGCTCCCCGCACTGCTCGCCCGTGGCGGTCTCGTGCCTGAGAAGGATCTCGTGGCGGCGATCGCCGAGAGCGTGGGCCTCCAGTTCGTCGACGTCACCGCGTCGCCGTTGCGACCAGATGCCGCCGAGGCCATCCCTGAGGCGATCGCGCGCCAACACCTGTGCGTAGGGGTCGAAGTGACCCCGGACGGCATGCTGGTGGCGTTTGCCGATCCGACCAGCGGGGCAGCGCTCGAGGCGGTTCGGAGCGCGCTGGGGTCCGAGGTGGTCCCGGCCGCGGCCGTCAAGGGCGACCTGCTGAAGGCGCTCGACGCGATCTACGGCAAGGCCGCGCCGGCGCCGGAGACCTCATCCCAGCCCGTCAAGCCGCTCGAAGTGGCGGTGCCGGTTCCGGACGCCGAGCCGGTGTCGGGCGTGGCGACCGAGGGGCCTCTCCGCCACAGCGATGTCCACCTCGATGACCTGCTCGAGCGCGTGCTCGAACTCAACGGGTCCGACCTCCACTTGACGGTGGACACGCCACCCGTCATTCGTGTGCACGGCGAGCTCCGCCGCCTCACGGAGTACCCCGATCTCACGAGCCAGCAGATCCGGGACATGATCTACGCCGTCCTCTCGCAGAAGCACCGCGAGCAGTTCGAGAACGCCCTCGAGCTCGACACGTCGTATTCGCTCCCGGGCAAGGCTCGCTTCCGCGTCAACGTCTTCCTGCAGCGGGAGTCAGTGGCCGCCGTGATGCGGACCATCCCGTTCGAGATCGTGCCCTTCGACAGCCTGGGGGTTCCCGAATCCGTACGCAGCTTCGCGTCGCTCACCCGGGGCCTCGTGCTCGTCACGGGCCCGACGGGGTCGGGGAAGTCGACGACCCTGGCGTCGCTGATCGACATCGTGAACCGCGAGCGCGCCGAACACATCATGACGGTCGAGGACCCCATCGAGTTCTTGCACCAGCACAAGAAGGCCGTGGTCAACCAGCGCGAGGTCGGCGAAGACACCAAGTCGTTCGCCGAAGCCCTGAAGCGGGTGTTGCGGCAGGACCCGGACGTGATCCTCGTCGGGGAGATGCGGGACCTCGAGACGATCTCGACCGCCCTGACCGCGGCCGAAACCGGGCACCTCGTGTTCGGAACCCTGCATACCCAGGACGCCCCGCAGTCCATCGACCGCGTCATCGACGTGTTCCCCTCGCATCAGCAGGAGCAGGTGCGCGTCCAGCTCGCCGGCGCGCTGCAGGGCGTTGTCACCCAGCAGCTGGTCCCGACCGCTGACGGGAAGGGTCGAGCGCTCGCCGCCGAGGTGCTCGTGATCACGCCGGCGATGCGCAACCTGATCCGTGAAGCAAAGGTTCACCAGATCTACTCGCTCATGCAGTCGGGCGGGCAGCACGGGATGATCACGATGGACCAGTCGCTGGCCCTCCTCGTGAAGAGCGGAAAGATCTCGTTCGACATGGCCATCGAGCGGTGCCACGACGAGAGCGAACTTCGCCGCCTCGCGGGCCGCGCGTAATGCCCGACGCGAACCGACCGGCCCCGAGCGCATAGCACCGAGACACGACGAGGACGACACGTGCCCACCAACTTTGCGTACAAGGTTCGAGACAAGCAGGGCAAGGTCCTCGAGGGAACCCTCGAGGCGGAGAACGTCTCGCTCGTCGCCGACAAGCTGCGGCAAATGGGCTACGTGCCCATGTCGATCGACGCGCAACGGGACAGCAAGTTCCAGGCCGAGATCAAGATCCCGGGGCTGTCGAACCGCGTCAAGCTGAAGGACGTCGCGGTCTTCTCCCGTCAGTTCGCCACCATGATCAATGCCGGGCTCTCGCTCCTTCGCAGCCTGACGATCCTGGCCGACCAGACCGAGAACAAAGAACTTGCTCGCGTGTGCGGCGTCGTTCGTTCCGACGTGGAGAAGGGCTCGTCGTTGTCGGCGGCGATGGCCAAGCATCCCAAGGTCTTCAGCCGGCTGTACATCTCGATGATTCGCGCCGGCGAGGTGTCGGGTGCGCTCGACGACACGCTGATGCGCCTGGCTGACACGATCGAAGCCCAGGTCGAACTGCAGCGGCGGGTGAAGTCCGCGATGACGTACCCCATGGTGGTCGGCGTCCTGGTCCTGTTGATCCTGACGGCGATGATCCTGTTCATCGTCCCGATGTTCGAGACGATGTACGCGAGCCTCGGCGGCGAGCTCCCGCTGCCGACGAGGATGCTCATCAACGTCTCCAACGTCGTGCGCAAGATGTGGTTCCTCGTCGTCGGCGTCGAGATCGGCGCCATCATCGGTTTCAAGAAGTGGATCAACACCGAGAAGGGGCGCGGGGCCTGGGACGCCATCAAGCTGAAGATGCCCGTGTTCGGGGGGCTCGTCCACAAGACCGCTGTCGCCCGGTTCTCCCGCACGTTGGGCTCGCTCATCCAGTCCGGCGTGCCCATCCTCGAGTCGCTCGAAATCGTGGCCGACACCTCGGGCAACGAGGTCATGGGCAAGGCCGTGCGCGAGTGTCAGACCGCAGTGAAGCAGGGCGAGTCGCTTGGCGTTCCGCTCGGTCGGTACGACGTCTTTCCAGCCATGGTCGTGCAGATGATCGTGGTGGGGGAGGAGACGGGCGCCCTCGACGACATGCTTGCTCGGATCGCCGACTTCTACGACGCCGAGGTCGCGGCCACCGTCGAGGCGCTCACCTCGCTGATCGAGCCCTTGCTCATCGTGTTCATGGGCTGCTCGGTGGGGGGCATGGTCATCGCCCTCTACATGCCGATGTTCAACATCATCAAGCTCATCCAGTAGGCAACGCCCCCCACCCAGATGCGGTTGGGGCGACTTGTCGGGTTTGAAGGCGAATCAGCGTGGTCGAACGGCCGATCTCGGACTCAAGACTCGCCGGAAACGCGCCGATGACCGGTGCAGCGAGGTTCTCCTGAGAAAGGCAAGCCCGTCGGAAGGCGGGACACGCAAAGCCACGGAGCCGACACCCCCAGAGTGGGAAGGCCCGCCGGGTTACCTGGAGAACTCCGGCCCTCCCGGGCCGGACAGGCTGGGTGAGCCTCGTCCATCAGGCATCAAGAGCAGACAGGGGGAAACCAACATGCTCGAGGCCATTCGCAATAAGCGCGACAGGGACGAGGGCTTCACGCTCATCGAACTCATGGTCGTCGTTCTCATCATTGCCATCCTGGTAGCCATCGCCGTCCCGACCTTCCTCGGTGCCCGGACCCGTTCGCAGCAGAAGGCTGCGCAGTCCGGCGCAAGGAATACCCTCGTGGCAGCGAAGGTGAAGTTCACCGACACGCAGACCTACGTGGGTCTGACGACCGCCAACCTCGCGGCCATCGAGAAGGATCTGTCGTTCGTCACGACGGACTCCACCGGCCCCAAGGTTGCCTCGATCAACGTCGACGCCAACGGCCACTTCTTCGCGGCCGTCCGCGCGGCTGACGACAGTTGCTACATGGTCAAGGACAACCAGTCGTCCACGGGCGACGGGACCACGTACTGGAAGCTCGCCGGCCCGGTTGCAGCCAACGGCTGCGAGGGTGCCGACGCGGCGGCGCTGACCGCCAGCTTCATCGAGACGGGTTGGGACTGATCCAGCCGGCATCTGATTGACGTGGATGAAGGGGTGGCCTCCGAGCCACCCCTTCATCGCGTCTTCACCCATACGTGTCTAGATTCCGACCGATGATCGATGACACGGGAGTCCGTCTTGCGTTCGCCGGCGGTATCGCTGCGTTGGGACTTGCGGTCGGGTCCTTCCTGAACGTGGTCATCTGGCGGGTTCCGAGGAAGGAATCCGTCGTCCGACCGGCTTCGCGATGTCCGAGCTGCGAAGCGCCGATACGCCCGTTCGACAACATCCCGATCGCGTCGTGGCTGTTGTTGAAGGGCCGGTGCCGGTCGTGTCACGTGGGGATCTCGGTGCGGTACCCGCTCGTCGAACTTGCCACGGGGATGCTCTTTGGGGTCATGGCCTGGCGGTTCCAGTTGAGCTGGGCTCTCCCGGCGTTTGTTGTGCTGGCCGCCGTGCTGTTCGCCATCTCCGTCATCGATCTCGAGCACTACATCGTTCCCAACCGAATCCTGGTGGTCGCGATCCCCCTGGGCGTTGGTCTCCTCGCGGTTGCCGCCGTCGCCGACGGAGCGTTCGGTGCGCTCGGGAGGGCGGTCCTCGGCGCCGCAGTCGGCTTCCTCGGACTCCTCGTGGTCCACCTGATCTCACCCCGAGGCATGGGGATGGGCGACGTGAAGCTCGCCTTTCTCCTCGGGCTCCACCTTGCGTGGTTGTCGTGGGGGCACGTCGCGCTGGGCCTCTTCCTCGGCTTCTTGTACGGGGCCGTCGTGGGGATCCTCCTGGTGGCGACGGGGCTGCGCACCCGGCGCGAGGCGGTCCCGTTCGCGCCCTTCTTGGCCGGCGGAACGTTCACCGCCATCGTCTGGGGGCAGTCGATCCTGGACTGGTACGCCCGCCAGTAAGCGGCATTCGCGCGGCCGGTCCTCGCTCGGCTCTCCTCGCGCTCGCTCGCCGCTCCCGACGCGGTCGCGGCTCCTCGTCATGCTGCGGGGAGCCACGCGAGGACCGGTGGTGTGCGGCGGGCCCGATTCACCCGTCGCCATCTGCGCGCGCCCTCGCCGCTCCCGACGCGGTCGCGGCTCCTCGTCTTGCATGAGAGGGGTGTCCATCACCGTGGCTGGTGGTTCTAGAAACGTCTTCTGGTGGTAATGGGATTTTAGAGCCTAGATGTGGTTACTGTTGACAGTGTTAGTTGTGTGAATTACATTCTCGTCATTCGGCGTGTGGCGATCGGAGGCGCACACGGGCGCCGCGTGCAGCGCCGGGGACGCGAGGGAGTGTGAGGAGGCCAGGTGGATGCTGACGACCGTCTGTTGACCGTGCAGGAGGTGGCCCTCGCCATGAGGGTCTCGAACATGACGGTCTATCGGTTGATCAAGACCGGCGACCTCCAGGCGATCAGGGTGGGGCGCAACTTCCGGATCCGCGAGTCCGACGTCGATCGCTACTTCGACGCTCGGGCGGTGTCGGTGTCGGCCAGCGTCCATCGCAGCGACCCGGCGGACGGTTCCGGAGACTCCTGATGCCCCGGGCGATCGGCCTCGACATCGGCAGCCACGCCGTGCGCGCCGCCGCGGTGCGCGTCGGACGGCCGAGTGAGACCGTTGGCTTCGGCCAGGTCGGGCTCCCTCGCGGCGCAGTCGAGCACGGCGAAATCATCGATCCGGGGCTCGTCGCGTCGGCGCTGCGCCGACTATGGCGCGACGCGCATCTCCGCGACCGCCAGGTGCGGGTCGGCCTCGCCAGTCAGCGAACGATCATCCGTCAGGTCGAGATGCCGGCGATGGGTGAGGCAGAACTTCGGAGTGCCCTCGAGTTCCAGGCGGGTGAGTTCATCCCCTTGCCGCCCGAAGAGACGTACCTTGATTTCAAGGTCGTCGAGCCCTTCACGTCGTCCGACGGCGAGGACATGCTCCGGATCCTGATCGCGGCCATCCATCGCGACACGTTGCAGACCGCGCTCACCGCGGTCCGCGAGGCCGGCCTGCAAACCGTCTCGTTCGACCTGACGCCCTTTGCGCTGACGCGTGCGCTTGTCCCTCAGCCGGGTGGCGAGGACACCGAGACGGCGGAAGCCATCATCTCGGTCGGTTCCGGTGTGACGATCGTCGTCGTCCATGAACAAGGAGTCATTCGTTTCGTCCGCATCGTCGGCGGTGGTGGCGACGACTTCACCGCCGCGATCGAACAGGCGCTCGGACTCGGGTTCGAGGACGCGGAGGCGCTCAAGCGCCAGCTCTCGGGTGTGGTGGATCGGCGCGACGAAGCCGTCACGGCGGTCGAGGGTCCGGTGGCGAACCTCCTCAACGAAATCCGCGGCTCGATCGACTTCTACTCAGCGCAGCCGGGAGCCCGATCGTTGTCGAGGGCCCTCCTCACGGGCGGGGGCAGTCTGTTGCACGGATTCGCGCAGCGTCTGGCCGACACCATGGGAATCGCGGCCGAGCTTGCCGACGTCGCGGCAACGGCGTCGGTCGGGGACATCGGGTTTGCGCCGGAACAGCTCGGGGCGCTCCAGCCCTATCTTCCGGCCCCGGTGGGGCTTGCTCTCGGCGTTGACAAGGGTGCGCTGTACCGGTTCAACCTCCTTTCGGAGCGTGAGCGACGCGTCTTCTCGGTTGGTCGCGCCGCCGCGGTTGGTGCTGCCGCCGGCGTCCTTGTGGTGGGCGGGCTCGCTGCCTTCACCATGCAACGGAACAACGAGCTGTCTGCCACCAAGGAACGCCTCGCGGACCAGCAGGCAACCAACCAGCAGATTCAGGACACGATCGCCGGACTCCAGGGCACGACCGACCTTCAGGCCGAATCTGACCAGGCGCAGGCCTTGATTGCGGCGGCGCTGACGGGAGAGGTCGCATGGAGCCGCGTTCTTCAAGAGCTGGCAAGGGTGATCCCGGGCGACGTCTGGCTCGACAGCCTTCAGACGAGCGCGACCTCGGGCGTCACCATCGCACCGACTGATCCGGCGGCCGTGGCGTCAGGCTTGGGAACGCTGACGTTCGCGGCGACGGGCATTGATTACCCGTCGGCGGCCGGATGGCTCCAGCGGCTCGCCACCCTCCCGTCGATCCGAGCGCCGTGGGTGAGTTCGCTCGCCGAGGGTTCCGTCACCATCGGGGCCACGGAGTATCCGGCGGTCACGTTCAGTTCGAACGCGATCCTGACCGACGCCGCCATCACCGAGCGGGCTCGCCGCGCCGCGAGGGTTGCCGGGACGTCCCCCACGGCCGCGCCGAGCGCGCCTGCCCCGGCGACCACCGAGACGACCGTGGCGGCAGGCTGATGAATCAACCCCGTCAACTCCTCACCGCAATCGCCGGCGCGCTCGTGATCGTCGTTCTCGCCTGGTTCATGTTCCTCTACAAGCCGAAGTCCGGCGAGATCTCGGAGGTCGAGACGCAGGTCGAAACGGCCATCGCGGAGGAGCAGAGCCTGCGCGCCACGCTCGCCCAACTTCAAAGCGTCGATGAAGACCGTCCTTCCGAGGAAGCAGAGGTTCGACGGCTCAGCGCGGCCATCCCGCCGGACCCGGAGCTCGCGAACTTCATCCTTGCCGTGCACGACATCGTCGGGCGGAGCGACCTCGAGTTCGCATCGATCTCACCCGCGTTGCCAGCCGTTGTGCCTGGCCAGGCCGTGAGCACGATCGCGGTCACGATGACCGTGGCGGGCAACTTTCCGAACGTCCTCGACTTTCTCGATCGGTTGCAGGATCTCGACCGCATCGTCGTGGTCGACGCCCTCGCCCTCTCGTCGACGGAGCCGGACGACGATTCGGGGACGGCGACGTCAAGCGTCGCCAACGGCAATTCCACCGTTGGGGCGGGCGACGCGGGTGCCAGTGCCGCGGGGGCGGGCTACGGCTCCACCCCGATCGAGTACGGGCTCGACACGGGGACCGCGACGGTTTCGGTGCGCACCGATGCCGCGAGTGCCGGACAGGTCACGCCCACGGGGCCAACGACCACCCAGCCGCGAGCCGGCGCGCTCTTGCTCCCGCGCGAGCCGGCCGTGCAGATTGTCAGCCGGGTGATCTCCGTTGCCGTGACCGCCCGGCTGTTCACCACCGCTGCGCCAGGTGGTGGTGGCGCAGCGACAACGACGACCACCGCCCCGGCGGGCGGCACGACCACGACGGTGGCGGGCTGACATGGCATCGGTCGCCCCCGCCCAACAGCGCCGAGCGTTGGTGATTGCCGCCGGCGGGTTCGTGCTCGTCCTCGCGCTGTTCGTCGGGAGCAGGCTCGTCGGTGGCGGCGGAGGATCCGAGACCGCCGAGCCGAGCGCGCCGAGCACACCGGCGCCCAAGACCACTCCGGGTACCCCGCCACCAGGTGGCGGAGCGAGCGGCCCCGCGGAGGTGCCCGTCGTGGCGATTCCACCCGTACCCGAGGCCTTCGAGACCTCGGAGCTCCGCGATCCCTTCACGCCGCCGTTGGCGGCCATCGAGTTCCTGCGCGCCCTATTGCCGCCCTCGTCCGGCGACCCGAGCCCGGATGACCCGTCCCCGTCGCCGGCCTCGGTGGCGCTTCGTTCCATCACCGTGGTGGACGGAGCGGAGGTCGCCACGCTTGACGTGGGTGGGACCCTCTACGACGCCGCCGAGGGGGATCGCTTCGGCCCCAACGACGAATACCGCGTCGTCACCCTGGACGCGGGCGCGCAGTGCGGAACATTCCTCTTTGGAGACGAGGCGTTCAGCATGTGCGTCGGCCAAGCACCACAGCAGCCGCCTGCGCCGGGCACGACTCCGCAGAAGTGAGCGGGGCTTCCCAAACCCGACGGTTACCCTGATCGCGTGCTTCGCTTCCTGACTGCCGGCGAATCCCACGGGCCGGCGCTCGTCGTCACGGTGGAGGGTCTTCCTGCGGGTCTCTCTGTCGGCGTCGAAGACTTGCAGTCCGAGCTCGCCCGCCGCCGCCTCGGCCACGGTCGTGGGCCGCGGATGCGCATCGAGCAGGACGAGCTCGAGCTGGTGGCCGGCATTCGCCACGGACGCACGCTCGGATCCCCCATAGCGGTGATCATCCGGAATACCGAGTGGCCGAAATGGCAAGAAGAGATGTCGCCGGCGCCCGGTGCAACCACCCGGCCCTTGACCCAGCCGCGTCCCGGCCACGCCGATCTCGCCGGCATGCAGAAGTATGGGTTTGGTGACGCCCGCGACGTGCTCGAACGCGCCAGCGCTCGTGAGACGGCAGCCCGTGTGGTCGCGGGGGCCCTCGCCAAGGCGCTGCTCGCGGAGGTCGGAGTCTCGGTCATCAGTCATGTGATCCGCCTAGGAAAGGCAGAGGCCTCCCTCGGTGCACGACCCGGTCCCGACGATCTCGCCGCGATCGACGCCTCGCCGGTCCGTTGCTTCGACGGAGACGCCGAGGCCGCCATGATGGACGAGATCAAGGCCGCGGCACGCGAGGGCGACAGTCTTGGCGGTGTTGTCGAGGTTCTCGGTTTCGGCGTGCCCCCCGGCCTTGGGTCGCACGTGCACTGGGATCGCCGGATCGACGGCCGGCTCGCCCAAGCCTTGATGAGCATCCAGGCCATGAAGGCGGTCGAGGTAGGGGAAGGTTTTGACGTCGCCGGGCGGCGCGGTAGCGAGGCGCACGACGAGATCCTGTGGGACGACGAGGAGTTGCGATACACCCGAGCGTCTGCTCGGGCAGGGGGCATCGAGGGTGGCATGACCACCGGCGGACTCCTCGTTGCACGAGTGGCGATGAAGCCGCTGTCCACGCTCAACCGGCCCGTGCTGCGCACCGTCGATGTCGAAACCAAGGGCGAGACCGTTTCGTTCAAGGAGCGGACCGACGTTACGGCTGTCCCAGCGGCGGGGGTCGTGGCCGAGTCGATGGTCGCGCTCGTCCTCGCCCAAGAGGCGCAGCGCAAATTCGGCGGTGATTCGGTGCCGGAGTTCACCAGGAATCACGACGCGTACGTGGATTCGTTGCGGTGGAGATAGGGACGATGGCGGGGGCCAACGCGAAGATCCGACGATCGTGAGTCGGGGCCAGCCGCACTTGATCCTCGTGGGCATGATGGGGACGGGAAAGTCGGTCGTTGGCCGAGTGTGCTCGGAGAAGCTCGGGTGGCCGTTCGTCGACACCGACATGGTCATCGAGCACGAGCAAGGCCGGACCATCGCCGAGCTGTTCGAGAGCGAGGGGGAGGCCGCGTTTCGGTCGCTCGAAGCCGAGACGATTTCCGCACTCATGCGTGAGCCCGCCCCGATGGTTGTCGCTTGCGGCGGAGGCGCCGTCCTCGACGCGAACACGCGGAACCTCTTCAAGAAGGCGGGGTTTGTGGTGTGGCTCACCGCAACTCCCGCGGATCTCGCCGCCCGGATTGGTCGCACGTCGAGTCGGCCATTGCTTGTCGGGCGCGACGCGACGGCTGTTCTCGCCGATCTCGTCACGGCGAGACGCGGCGCGTACGAGGAAGTCGCCGATGTGGTCGTCGATACAAGCGGGCGCGAGGTCAAGCAGGTGGCTGACGACGTGCTCGAGGCGGTTGGTCCGATGGTCTCCGGTCGATCATCGTGAAACGAGTCAACGTCGCGCTGGCGCATGCTCCCTACGAGGTCGCCATCGGTCCTGGAGCTTTGGTCGAAGCCGGGGTGCTCCTCGCCGATCGTGCCCGCGTCGCGGTGGTCAGCCAGCGACGCGTGGCTGACCACTGGGCCGACCGCCTCATGGCATCGCTCGCGGAGGCGTCGGCGGTTGCGGAGCTGTTCGAGATCGACGACGGCGAGCAGGCGAAGTCTCTCGGTACGGTCGAGGGTCTGTGTCGGCGATTCGCGGAGTGGGGCCTGCTTCGGTCGGATGCCATCGTGGCGCTCGGCGGAGGGGTCGTCGGCGATGTTGCGGGCTTCGCGGCGGCCGCATACCACCGCGGCATCGACTATGTGCAGGCTCCCACGACCTTGCTCGCCCAAGTGGATTCGTCGGTCGGGGGCAAGACAGGCGTGAACATTCCGGAAGGCAAGAACCTCGTCGGAGCGTTTCATCAGCCGGTGGCGGTGGTGGCCGACCTCGACACCCTGACGACCCTGCCCGAGCGGGACTTCCGGTCGGGTCTCGGGGAAGTCCTGAAGTATGCGTGCGTGCTCGACGAACGCCTCGGGACGATCATCCTCGACGACACCGAAGCCCTGCTCGCCCGTGACCTGACCCTTCTCGGGGAGGTCGTCGAGCGGAGTGTTGCCATCAAGGCGGAGGTCGTGGCGGGCGACGAGCGGGAGCTGACGGGGCTGCGCTCGAAACTCAACTACGGCCACACCCTCGCCCACGCGATCGAGACGCTTACCGGGTATCGAATGAGCCACGGTGAGGCGGTGGCGATCGGCGTCGTCTTCGCGGCCGAGCTCGCGTATCGGCTGGACCGGATCGACGGCGAGGCGGTCGCGAGACACCGACGTCTCGTGGGCGCCCTCGATCTCGCTCCAGCCGTCCCCGCCGCCATTGGAGCGTCCCTTTCCGCCGACGCGGTCGTCGAGCAGATGCGGCGCGACAAGAAGGCAAAGGGGGGGTTGACGTTCGTGTTGGCCGGAGAAGGCGGTCTTGATCGGGTCGAGGATCCCGCGGAGAAAATCGTTCGCGCTGCACTTGCCACGGTTGGGATCGAGCGATGACGGTTGTGCTCCTCCTCTCGGGACCGAATCTCAATCTGCTCGGCGAGCGCGAGCCCGAGGTGTACGGGACCGAGACGCTCGACGACCACGTGGCGACGGCACGCGCGGCCGGCGCCGAGGCCGACCTCGAGATCGAGCACGTACAGAGCAACCACGAGGGCGTGCTGCTCGACGCCATCCACGGCGCTCGGGGCCGGTGCGCCGCCGTCATCATCAATGCTGGGGCACTCACCCATTACGCATGGTCGCTGCACGACGCCCTCGCCGCGTTCGACGGCCCCGTGGTGGAGCTGCACCTCTCCAATCCCGCGGTGCGCGAAGCGTGGCGGCATCATTCGGTCATCGCCCCGGTCGCCGACGCCTGTATCGCCGGGTTCGGGGGCGAGGGATATCGGTTGGCCGTCGAGCGGGTTGCCGCGCTTCTCGCGGGCGAGTAGCCGCTTCGCAACGCTGATTCGACACGTCGAGAGAGGGCAGGGTGACCGAGTTGGATCTGGTGCCGATGGCGGTGGCGCCGCGCATGGATCGGCTGCGCGCCTCGATGGACGACGCAGGCACGGACGCTCTCTTGGTGACCAACCTCGTCAACGTGCGGTACCTGACCGGTTTCACGGGCTCGGCCGCGCTGCTCCTCGTGCGCCCAAAGGGCTTGCTGTTCGTCACCGACGGTCGGTATCGCGACCAATCGGCGGACCAGCTCGCCGAGTCGGGCATCGATGCGGACATCGAGGTGCACACCGGCGCGGGCCAGCAGGAGGCGATCACGGCCGCGGCCGCCGGAGCCGTGCGGGTCGGCGTCGAGGCTGACCACGTCACGACCTCCCAGCACCAGGCGTTCGTCACGACATGGTTTCCCGATGCCGAGGTCGTCCTCACCGTCGGGCTGGTGGCGGGCCTGCGACGGGTGAAGGACGCCGGCGAGTTGTCGAGGATTGGAGCGGCGTGCGCGGTGGCGGACTCCGTGTTCGATGCGGTGAAGGTGCGCCTCGCCGACCGTCCGTCTGAGCGCGACTTCGCGCTCGATCTCGAGTTCGAGATGCGGCGCCGGGGCGCGGAAGCGGTGAGCTTCGAGCCCATCGTCGCGTCCGGTCCGAACGGCGCGAAGCCGCATGCGCGACCAGGCGACCGGCGCATCGAACCCGGCGAGCTGATCGTGCTCGACTTCGGGTGCAAGGTCGACGGTTACTGCTCCGACATGACGAGAACCGTTTCCGTGGGTGAACCACCGCCGGACGCACAGCGCATGTACGACGTCGTACTCGAGAGCCAGGAGGCCGGCTGCGCCGCCGTCCGGGCCGGGGCGAAAGCTTCGGGAGTGGACCGAGCGTGCCGTGAGGTCATCGAGTCGGCAGGATGGGGAGACGCGTTCCTGCACGGGACCGGGCATGGCGTCGGACTTGAAATCCACGAGGACCCGCGGGTGGCCGCCACCGTCGGTGATACCTTGGCCGTTGGGCACGTCGTCACCGTCGAGCCGGGCGTGTACCTTGCCGGCCGCGGCGGCGTGCGCATCGAAGACACCGTTGCCGTCACCGATGGCGGCTGCGACGTGCTCACCACGTCACCCAAGCAACTCGTCCTGGAGTAGTCCATTGCCCACCGTCTCCACCAACGGCCTCAAGAACGGCATGATCCTGTCCCTCGATGAGGGGCTGATGACCGTCGTTGAGTTTCAACACGTCAAACCTGGAAAGGGCGGGGCCTTCGTTCGCACGAAGCTCAAGAACTTCAAGACCGGCGCAGTCATCGACAAGACCTTTCGCGCGGACGAGAAGGTCGAGCAGGCCATCGTGGACAAGCGTGAGATGCAGTACCTCTACCGCGAGGGGTCGGACCTCGTGTTCATGGACACCCAGAGCTACGAGCAAACGCACGTTCCCGAGGCGATCATGGGAGGAGCGGTCGCGTTCCTGAAGGAAGGCGACCACGCGCAGCTGTCCGTGCATGCGGGGCAGGTCCTCGGTGCCGAGCTCGCGGCTGCGGTCGAACTCAAGGTCGTTGAGACCGAACCAGGGATCCAGGGAGACCGCGTTTCGGGTGCTCGAAAGCCGGCCACCCTCGAGACCGGCCACGTGGTCCAGGTCCCCCTCTTCGTCGAGACCGGCGACACCGTGAAGATCGACACCCGCAGCGGCGAGTATCTGACGCGAGCCTGATGGGAACGCGGCGCGAGGCTCGTGAGCACGCGCTCACCCTGTGCTACGAGCTCGATGTCCGCGGCCGAACGGCTAACGAGATGCTCGCCGATCTCCCGGTTCCGCCGGACGCGTATGCCGCGTCCATCGTCGCGGGCGTCGATGCGGATCGCGAGGCCCTCGACCAACGGATCGGCGAGGCCGCAGAGCACTGGACGCTGGATCGGATGGCGGTGATCGACCGAGTCCTCCTCCGAATTGGCGCCTTCGAGCTTGCCCACCACCCGGAAGTTCCGACGGCGGTCGTCATCGACGAGGCCGTCGAGCTCGCCAAGCGCTACTCGACCGAGGAGTCGGGTCGGTTCGTCAACGGCGTCCTCTCGCGCCTCGCCGGCGAGCTGCGTGGTGCTGCGGGGGATACCGCGGACGCCGCGCCGGACCTCGGGGGCGACGGCACCGCGGTCGTGAGCTAGGAGGGAGTTGGTGGCGGGTCCGACCGTGTTCCCCGTCGAGGTCGATCCCGACGTCGAAGAGCCGCCGGCGCAGCGTGACCTGCGTCCGGACACGCCCTGGATCGTGGTGGTCTGGAATGACCCCATCAACCTGATGGCGTACGTGGTGCACGTGTTTCAGAAACTCTTCGGGTTTTCGTTGGAGAAGGCGACGCGCCTGATGCTGCAGGTGCACCACGAGGGTCGGGCTGTCGTGAGCGAGGGAGCGCGCGAGAAGGCCGAGGCTGACGTGGCGCGTCTCCATGCGCACGGGCTGTGGGCCACCATGGAGAAGTCGGGCGGGCGGGGGTAATGCCGGGCTTTGCGCGGGCGTCGGCGGATGGCTCGGTGCGAGTGGAGCTCGAGGGTCAAGAGATCGCCCTGTTGGCCGGCTTGCCCCGGCAGCTCGAAGACGTCATTGCCGCGGTGGACGGCCCGGTTCACGCTCGCTTGTTCCCTGCCGCCTACCTCGATCCGACCGAGGACGAGGCCGAGCGCGAGTGGCAGCGCCTCATGCACGGCGAGCTGTTGCGGGGGAAGCTGGCCGCCGTTGGAGCGTTCCGAGACACGCTCGACCACGCGGCGCCGACGGCGCGGGATCGAGTCGAACTGGTGCTCGCGCCGGACGAGGTCGACACGTGGCTCGCGGTGCTCAACGACGTCCGACTTGCACTGGGCGTCACGTTCGAGGTGACCGAAGATCTCGAGATCGAAGCGATCTCCACCGATGACCCGCGAGCGCCCGGCTTGCATCTCTATGCGTACCTGACCTGGGTCCAGGATGCTCTGATTCGCGCACTCGGCACGTGATCACGCGGACCGGGCCTCGCAGCACTCGCTCCAGATGCTGATACCATGAGCGCTACCGCATCCCGAGAGGGACGCAACCGCCAGCCGTGAAGGGGGTCCCGTGAGGCTCCCACGGAGGGAGCAAGGGTGAACGCGCACGTCGGCGGGCCGAGGCCCGCGCCGATCGACGACAACCAGGCATCAGGCGACCCGGAGGCCCGGGCCGCCGATGGCAAGGCCCCCTCCGGGGGGCATTTTGTTGCCCGGGCCGGCGTGTTCGACGCCGCCGATCTTCGGCGAGCGGTGACACGGATCGCCCACGAGATCGACGAGCGGAATCACGGCGTCGAGGACGTCGTCCTCATCGGCCTCTATACGCGAGGCGTGGCTCTCGCTCGGCGGCTCGCGGCGGCCATCGAGTCGTTTGCCGGAACTCCGGTGCCGGTCGGAGCGCTCGACGTGTCGTTCCACCGAGACGACTTCCGCGTGCGCTCGGTCGAGCCCCAGGGCCCGACGGAGGTGCCTGTCGACGTGTCCGGTCGGGCGGTCGTGATCGTCGACGACGTGCTCTACACCGGGCGCACGGCGCGCGCGGCGATGGAGGGCGTCATGGAACTGGGTCGCCCTCGGTCGGTGCAGCTCGCCGTTCTCGTCGACCGGGGCCACCGGGAGCTTCCGATACGGGCGGACTACGTCGGCAAGAACCTGCCGACCCGTCGGAGCGAGGACGTGCGGGTGCGCCTCGAAGGCGTGGACGAAGGCCCCGAGGGCGTCGAGATCTGGGGACCTGCCGACGACGCGGGCGACCATGGGGGAGGCGGCGACCGGTGAAGCATCTTCTGGGCATCGCCGATCTCGACCGAACGGAGCTCGACGGCCTCCTTGACACGGCGTCGCACTTTCTCGAGGTCACCCAGCGCGAAATTGCGAAGGTTCCGGCCCTCCGGGGCCGCACCGTGGCGAGCGTCTTCTATGAGGACTCCACGCGCACGCGGCTGTCGTTCGAAGGCGCCGCCAAGCGATTGTCGGCCGACACCCTGACGTTCTCGATGTCGACGTCGTCGGTGAGCAAGGGCGAGAGTCTGCGGGACACGGCCAAGACCATCGAGGCGATGGGCGTGGACGCGATGGTGGTGCGTCACTCAAGCGCGGGAGCACCGCACCGGGTCGCGAACTGGGTCGAGGCGTCCGTGATCAACGCAGGGGATGGCGGACACGAGCACCCGACGCAGGCCCTCGTCGACGCCTTCACCCTTCGCAACCATCGCGGGCCGTCCATCGACGGCGTGCACGTGGGGATCGTCGGGGACATCCGCCATTCACGCGTCGCCCGCTCAAATGTCCTGGCGCTGACGATGCTCGGCGCGCGCGTCACCCTCATCGCGCCGCCGACGCTCTTGCCGCCAAGTCTCGACGGCTGGCCCGTGTCCGCCGTGAGCAACCTCGACGACGTCCTCGGCGATCTCGACGTCGTGTATCTCCTCCGGATCCAGCGCGAGCGCGTCGGTGGGCGCGGCCCCGGCGAGCTGTTCCCCACGCTTCGGGAGTACACGGCGCGATTTGGGCTGACGGCCGAACGGGCTGCTCGCCTTCGTCCCGATGTCTTGGTCATGCATCCCGGGCCCATGAACCGGGGCGTCGAAATCGCGCACGAGGCGGCCGACGGCCCTGCCTCGCTGGTGACGGAACAGGTGGCCAACGGCGTCGCGGTGCGTATGGCGGTCTTGTATCGCCTCCTCGGAGCGGGGGGAGAAGAGTGAGCCAGGAATTTGTCATTCGCGGGGGCCGCGTGGTTGACGCCGAAGGCGAGCGGACGGCCGACGTCCTCATTCGCAACGATGTCGTGGTCGAGGTCGGTGTCGGATTGGCCGCTCCCGTGGAACTCGACGGATCGGGATGCCTGGTCCTCCCCGGGCTCGTGGATCTCCACGCGCACCTCCGCGAGCCGGGCCACGAGGAAGCCGAGACCATCGAGACCGGCGCGCGAGCAGCGGCGCTTGGCGGCTACACGGCCCTTGTGGCGATGCCCAACACGGAGCCACCAGTGGATAGCGCGGCGATCGCCGGGCACGTACTCGGCCTCGGCCGGGAAGCGCCCTGTGACGTGCACACCGCCGGTGCCATCACGGTCGGGCGGCACGGCGAAACGCTGGCTCCCCTCGGTGAGATGTGGGAGGCCGGCGTCCGGGTCTTCACGGACGACGGGAACTGTGTCGCAGACTCGCGAGTCATGCGTCGCGCGATCGAGTACGCCCTCGCCCTTCCCGGCGCGGTCGTGGCCCAGCACTGCGAGGACCCGGCGCTCGTCGAGGGCGGGCACATGCACGAGGGCGCGTGGTCGAGTCGTCTCGGTGTTCCGGGCCGCCCCGGGTTCGCCGAGGACGTCATCGTGGCTCGCGACATCGCCCTGGCCCGCGCGACCGGCGGGCGCGTGCACTTTCTGCACATCTCCACCGCGGCCGCGGTGGAGATGGTGCGCCAGGCCAAGGCCGAGGGTGTGCGGGTTACCGCGGAAGCCACGCCCCATCACCTCGCGCTCACCGACGAAATGTGTGCCACGTGGGATCCCGCCTTCAAGGTGAACCCGCCGCTGCGTCCAGAGACGGACGTGGACGGCGTGCGCCGGGGCCTGCTCGACGGAACCGTTGACGCGGTCGCGACGGACCACGCGCCGCACCCGCCGGAAGAGAAGGACCAGCCGTTCGCGGAAGCCCCGCCCGGCATGCTCGGTCTCGAAACGGCATTGGCGGTCGTCATCACCGAACTCGTAGCCACCGGACTGATGGACATGGAAACCGTGGTACGGCGCTTTTCGTTCGCGCCGGCGGCGATCGCCGGGCTCTCTCGTCATGGCCGTCCGATACGGGCAGGTGAGCCCGCCAACCTCTGCGTCGTCGACGTGGATGCCACGTGGGAGGTGGATCCGGTCGGGCTCGCGAGCCGCGCGCGCAACACGCCGTGGGCGGGGCGCAAGCTGACCGGGCGGGTCAGGCACACGATCCTCGAAGGAGAACCGGTGGTCGTCGACGGAGAGGCACGAAGATGACGCGAGCCCGAACAGGGGGACTGCTGGTCCTCAGCGACGGGACCGAGTTCGAGGGGGAGTGGATCGGCGCCGTTCCCCCGGAGGGGATCGCGACCGGGGAAGTCGTCTTCAACACCACGATGAGCGGCTACCAGGAGGTGATCACCGACCCCAGCTACGCAGGACAGGCGATCGCGTTCACGTATCCCCACATCGGGAACTATGGGGTCACGCCGGACGACGACGAGAGCGAACGCCCCTTCTGCTCGGGTGTGATCGTTCGCGATTTGACCCGCCGGCCTTCGAACTGGCGCGCGCAGCAGGACCTCGAGTCGTTTCTGATCGAGCGCGGCGTTCCCGGACTCACCGGGATCGACACGAGGCGCCTGACGCGCCACCTTCGAGAGCGAGGTGCCCTACCTGGCGCGTTCGGTCCGGTTGGGGACGCGTTCGGGGGCGATGAGATCCGCCAAGCGGCGCGCGTGGCGACGCCGACCGATGGCGTCGACCTCGTCGCCACCGTCACCACCGACGCTCCATACTCGGTGGGCGACAGCGACGCGCCGTGGCACGTCGTCGCGTACGACTTCGGCATCAAGCGGAGCATCCTCCGGCGACTCGAGGGCGTGGGCTGTCGCGTCGACGTCGTCCCGGCCAGCACGCCGGCCGAGGAGGTCTTGGCTCGGAGCCCCGATGGGGTGTTTCTCTCGAACGGGCCGGGAGATCCGGAGGCGGTGACGGGAGCGGCAACCGCCGTTGCTGCGCTCGTCGGCGAGCTGCCCGTCTTCGGCATCTGTCTCGGGCACCAGATCCTCGGACTCGCCATGGGCGGAACGAAGTTCAAGTTGCCGTTCGGCCACCACGGTGGCAACCACCCCATCGAGGACGTGGCGACCGGCAAGGTCGAGATCACCAGCCAGAACCACAACTACGCCATCGATCCCGATTCGATCGCCGCTCCGGTGGAGGTGACGTATCGGAACCTGAACGACGGGGTGTGTGAAGGATTCCGCCTCCTTGATGCCCCGGCGTTCTCGGTTCAGCATCACCCCGAGGCGGGGCCCGGCCCGCACGACACGGTGCATCTGTTTCAGCAGTTCGTCGAAGTCATGGAACGGCACCGCTGATGCCGCGACGCGACGACATCAGGTCGATCCTCATCATTGGCAGCGGACCGATCGTCATCGGCCAAGCGTGCGAGTTCGACTACTCGGGGACCCAAGCATGCAAGGTGCTCCGCGACGAGGGCTATCGGGTCGTCCTCGTGAACTCGAACCCGGCGACGATCATGACCGATCCCGAGTTCGCCGACGCGACGTATCTCGAACCCCTCGACGTGGAGTTCGTGACCCGCATCATTGAGAAAGAGCGCCCCGACGCGCTGTTGCCGACCATCGGAGGACAGACGGCCCTGAATCTCGCCATGCAACTCGACGAGGCCGGGGTCCTCGCCGAGTTCGGGGTCGAGATGATCGGCGCCAACATCGAGGCGATCCGGACGGCCGAGGACCGCTCTCGATTCAAGCAGGCGATGCAGGAAATCGGTCTCGGCGTCCCTGGCTCCGGTCTCGCGTACGCGCTCGAGGAGGCGATGGTGGTCGCCGAGGAGGTCGGCTACCCCGTGATCGTGCGACCGAGCCACATTTTGGGAGGCGGTGGAACGGGCATCGCCGCCGACGCCGATGAGATGCGGGAAGTGGCAAGGAGAGGACTCGAGGCCAGTCCGATCTCCGAGATCCTGATCGAGCGCTCGATCGTGGGGTGGAAGGAGTTCGAGCTCGAAGTCATGCGCGACCACGCGAACAACTGCGTGGTGATCTGTTCGATTGAGAACGTCGACGCCATGGGGGTGCATACCGGCGACTCGATCACGGTCGCTCCGGCACAGACGCTCAGCGACGTCGAGTACCAGCGGATGCGGGATGCCGCTTTCGCCTGCATTCGACGGATCGGTGTCGACACGGGAGGCTCGAATATTCAGTTCGCGGTCAACCCTGTCAACGGGGAAATGGTCGTGATCGAGATGAATCCGCGGGTGTCGCGATCCTCCGCGCTCGCTTCGAAGGCGACGGGGTTCGCCATCGCGAAGATCGCCGCCAAGTTGGCCGTCGGGTACACCCTCGACGAGATTCCCAAC
>DATDOY010000251.1:0-6306 GCA_035293045.1 Acidimicrobiia bacterium | reverse complement strand
TGTCCCGGTCGGGGACGGTGATCGGAGTCGGCGCGAGGGCGGGGGCGGCGCCGAGCCCCGCGGCGAGCGCCTCGAGGGCCTCGAGGTCGGGGACCTTGGTCACGATGCCGTGCGCGTGGCATGCGCGCGTGCCCGCCTTGTGATGGAGGCTGACCACCAGGTGGTCGCGCGCTCGGGTCGTCGCCACGTACAAGAGGCGGAGGCCTTCGGCTTCGCCGTCGAGCCGGTCGGCGCCGAGGGCCTGCTCGTAGCCTGGCGTCTCGAAGCGGTCGTCCTTGCGTCCGAGGGCCACCTCAACCGCCGTCCGGCGAAAGACGACCGGCGGCCGGCGATGGGGCGGGAATGTGCCGAGCCCCGCGAGGACGACGATCGGGAACTCAAGCCCTTTGGACGCGTGGACCGTCATGATGGCGACCGCGTCGTCGTCGGGCTCTGGGACGACGCTCTCGTTGACGCTGGCGCCCTCGTCGGCTTGCTGTTCGGCCCAGTCGACGAACCCCCGCATGGTGAGGCCGCCCGACGCGTGGAAGGCCCGGGCCTGGTCGGCGACGAACCGGAGGCGGCGCCAGTGGTCGCGCGGGCGGCGCTTGGCCACCTGCAGCTCGATGAGGTTGCGGGTACGGATCACCCGTTCGACGATGGCGTGGAGCGGGGTCCAGTGGATGGCCTCGTGGAGTTCGCGGAGCCCCTGCATCGCCCGAGTCACCGGGTGGTCGGCGAGGGCGGACGGCGCCGGCGCAAGGTAGTTCCATGCGCCGCCGTGGCGACGCCACTCGAGGAGCTCGTCGTCGCGACACGCAAAGCCAGGCGATCGCAGGGTGGCGACGAGCGCGATCTCGTCGGCGGGGTCGTCGATGCTCCGGAGCGTGGCGAGGAGCTCGCGCACCTCTTGGGTGGCCCACAGCAGCGAGCGGCTTTCGATGCGATAGGGGACGTCGGCCTCGGCGAGGGCGCGCTCGAGTTCGGGGAGCAGAGCCCGCGTCGGCAGCAGGATGGCGACGTCGCCGAGCCGGGCGGCGCGGGCCTCGTCGGAACCGGGGTTGTGGACCGCCCACCCCTCGTCGCGGGCGGCCGAGACCGCGGCCGCGATGTCCTCCGCTTCTCGTTCGCGGATCTCGGCCATTGGGGTCCGGTCGTGCGCGCCGCCGAGATAACGGACCGACGGTGCGTGGGTGTGGCGCGTCGCCTCGAGGGTGACGTAGGGCGCCTGCCGTCCGGGCTGGCCCGCTCCGAGGAGCGCGTCGAAGACGGTGTTGACCCAAGTGATGATGGGCGGCGCGCAGCGGAAGTTGGCGTGCAGGGGCACGTGGCCGTCGGCGAAGCGGTCCTGCACCCGCTGGTAGAGCGCGATGTCGGCCCGGCGAAAGCGGTAGATCGACTGCTTCGGGTCGCCGACGAGGAACAGGCGCCCGGGGTCGACCTCGATGATCGACCAGTCGTCGCGGATCACGCCCGGGGTGGGGGTCGCGAGCAGGACCGCGATCTCGATTTGCAGCGGGTCGGTGTCCTGGAACTCGTCGATGAGGATGCGCTGCCAGCGGTCTCGCAGCGCGGCCCGGACGTCGCCATGGGCGCGGAGGAGCCGACGGGCGAGCACGAGGAGGTCTTGGAACTCGAGGCGGCCCTCCGCCCGTCGCCGCTCGGCTTCCTCGAGGGTGAAGCGCTGGACGCGAGCGGCGAGGCGGGCGGTGAGCGCTCCACATGTCCCGCGGAGCATCAACTCGCGCGCATCGTCGGCATCCGAGAGGTGGTCGCGCACTTGCTCGATGGCGGCCTTCCCCCAGTTGCGCTGCACGCCGACCCGCTTGGCGAACGTGGGCGCTTCGGCGAGGGCCGAGAGACGATCGACGTCGTCGGTGGCGGCGGCGAGGCGCTCCATCGCGGGGCGAAGGAGCTCGAGGTGGCGCGCAAGTCGGTCGTCGGGATCGGCGCAACGGTGCTCGAGGGCGAGGGCTTCGGTGAGAGGCGCGATCACGGCGTCGACGTCGATCCTGGGCATCGGTGGCTCTGGGAACGCGTGACCTTCGAGGCGGTCCCAGTGGTCGCGGCACGCGGCCGCGAGGGTCCGCAGGTCGGACGGGCGAAGGCCGAGGGCGAGCGACTGTCTCACCGTGTCGTCGGCGTCCTCGAGCAGGTCGCCCGCAAAGCGGTCGTATGCCGCGTCGAACTCGCCGGCGGCCTCGATGTCGTCGAGGACGTCGAAGCGGGGCGGCAGGCCGGCTTCGAGCGGGAAGTCGGCCAGGATTCGGCGGGCAAAGGAGTGGAGGGTGGTGATCGCGGCGTCCTCGAGTTGCGTCAGGGCGGTGGCGCACCGCTCCGCCTCGGGGCCGGGTCGCTCGCCGACCGCCTCGGTGAGCCCACGCCGCACGCGGTCGCGCAGTTCGGCGGCCGCCTTCTCGGTGAAGGTGATCGCCGCGATTGAAGGGAGCTCGACGCCGCGCGCCACCATCTCCACGACGCGACGAACCAGCGCGGTGGTTTTCCCCGTGCCCGCCGCCGCCTCGACAAACAGCGTGGAGTCGAGGTCGGTCGCGATGCGGTCGCGGTGAGCCTGGTCGCCCGTCATTCGGGATCCTCGGGCTCGGCCGGTGCGAGGGCGATGTACGGAGCGACGGCGTCGCCGCTGGCGAGGCGTTGCCACGCGTCGGACCGGTCGGCCCCGCACACGCGGTCGTAGTCGCACCAGCAGCAATGCTCGTACGTGTGTCCGCGCGCGGGGTGGTAGGTCTCATCGCCGGGGTTCGCCGGGAAGACGCCGCCTTCTATGCCGGCGACGATCTGCGACAGCACGTCGGTGAACTCCTGCGCGACGTCGTCGGTGACGTCGTACCCCTCGGGCTTGAACGCGGCGCGGTCGGAGAGGTACCAGTAGTCGGAGCGCACCGAGGCGCCGGGGTATCGACGGCGCGCGGCGAGGCCGTAGACCGCGAGTTGGAGCTTGGTCCCCTCGCGGAATGGGTCGTCTTCGAAGGGGTCGACCGTGGGGGACGCGATCGGGCTCCCGGTCTTGTAGTCGATGACGTGGATCTTCGACTCGTCGTCGTTGGCGTCGACGCGGTCGATGGAACCGCGGATGTGGACGACGCGCCCGTCGGCGAGGGGGACCTCGAGGACGTCGGGTCCCTTGAACCCCAACTCGGTTTCCTTGGTCCGCATCGCGAGCTGCGCCCGCTGCTCATTGTCGGCGACGACGAAACGGTTGATGATCCGGCGGATGCGGCGTTGTTCGAGCTCCCACAACACCGCGCGACCCGTGCGTCCCTTCTCTTCCCACTCGGCGAACTTCGCGGCGAGGATCTCGTCGAGACGCTGGAGCGCCGAGTCGCTCCACGGAGCGCCCACTGCCATTCCGGCCGACTCCTCGCGCACGAACTGCTCGAGTACTTCGTGCACGAGGGAGCCGCGGTCGGTGGCGGCGAGGGACTCGATCTCCTCGGGCTCGTCGAGCGCGTCGACGCGGAGGACGTGACCGAGGAAGTAGCGGAACGGGCACGCGGCCCAAGTCTCGAGCGAGGTGGCCGACAGCACCCGATCGCTGAACACGTCGTCGACGGTGCCGACGAAGCCTTCCCATGGGCCGGCGACGCTTGCGGCGCGCGCCGTGATCGCTTCGTATCCGCGCTCGAGCCCCTCGACGACATCGCCGGCGAGGAGCGCGAGGGCGTCGCGTTCGCCGAGCGACGCGGGCGTGAGAGCGGATCGCAGGCCCGCCTCCGCGGAGGGGATGATCTCGAGCCAGTCGGCGTCGATGTCGGTGAGCGTCTCGGCGTAGACCGGCGCGCCGTGCAGGGTCTCCGCGGCCTCGAGAAACCACGGCGCGGGCTGACGGGCCCGTCCGACGCGGGGGTCGCCGGCCGGTGTGGACAAGACGCGGTGGGTGGGCGTTTTGAGGGCTGCGAGCCAGGTGTTGCGCTGGCGCTCACGGGCGGCCTCGATCGACTCGAGGAGACCGCCGGTTGGGGCGCGCTCGGCGTCGGTGATGAGGCCGGCGGGCCGGCGCGAAGGAAAGGTGCCCTCGACCATCCCGAGGACGTGGACGGCGTCGAAGTCGCAGCCGACGAGGTCGGAAACCCGCCCCACGAACACGCCGTCGCCGAACCGGGTCGTGCGCGGGGCAGGGGAACGGAGTTCTCGCTCGACCACCGACCGAAAGCCGGCGAGGCCGGGCGCGCCTTCGATGCCGTCGAGGACCGCGAGCGAGTCGAGCGCTCCTTCGACCGAGCGAAGCGCCTCGATCTCATGGTCGGGCCAATCGGTGTGGAGGAGATCGCCGCCGAGATACCGGTGCACGAGGCGGGTTGCCCACTCACCCCACGCGGCCCAGGTGCGGGTCGACGGTGGCGAGAGCGCGGCGATGAGTCCCCGCATGAAGGTGGCGAGGTCGCGAGCCTCCGAGGCGGCGGCGACGAGGTGAGCGTGCCGTTCGGCGTCGTCTTCATCGGCGGCGACCACGGCACGCGCGTCGGTGCGGTTGGCAAAGCCCTCCAATCGCTCCCGCCACTGCCGCTCGCCGCCGGTCACGCCGGCTTGACGGGAGCACCGATCCCAGCGTTCGGCAGGAATCAGATGGCCGCCATCGCCGACGATGGGGCCGGCGTGGAACCACGCGGCGAGGTCGTGGCGGGAGAACCCCTGACCGGGCAGACCGAGGAAGCCGAGCAGGACGCGGCCGGCCACGGTGTGAGCGAGCGTGCGCGTCGACGGGCCGTGGCACGGGATGCCGGCTTCGGCGAGCACGTCGGCGGCGATCGTGGCGTAGGGCTCGACGTCGAGCGAGACGAAGGCGACGCGGTGGAGCGGTATGCCGGCGTCGACGAGGCCCGGGAGCGAGCGGACCGCGACGCGCACCTCTTCTTCCGGCGTCGGGGCGACGACCATGCGCTCGACCGTCGGCCGATCGTCGGTGAGCCACAGCTCGACGCGGGTCAGCTGTCCTTTGGCCTCGAGCGCCTCGACGAGCGGTTGGAGCGTGGGGTCGATGTGCAGCGGGATGTAGAGGATGACGGTGCCGAGGTCGCGCAGCGACGCGGCGTCGGATGCGACCGCAGCGGCGGCGGCGCGCCCCAAGTCGGATTCGTCGTAGAAGGCGGCGCAGCGGGAGTTCCACGCGCGGTAGAGGCGGACGATCTCGTTCGCCCTGGGACCCACGGCGGCGAGGGCGTCGAGATGCGTGTCGGCGAGCGGGGCGAGTTCGAGGAAGGTGATTTCGAGCGCGTCGACGGTGACGGCGCTGTGGGCGACCTCTCGGAAGGCCCCCGGCTCCGACTCGAGCACGGCGCGGATGGCCGAGGCCCGCACAGCCGAACTGAGCGGATGGCGTCCCTCTTCGGCGAGGGCGCCGGCGCCGAGGAGCTCGGCGACCCGGGCGAGGGGCATGAACCGGGTGTTGGCGAGGCCGGTCTGGCGAGCGAGGGAGCGCCGGAGCGAGAGGCCCGAATACACGTTGGGCGGCACGACGGTGACCGGCGCGAGGGGATCACCCCGCTTCGCCTCCTCGATGGCGCGCACTAGCGCGTCGATCACGCTCACCGGCCGGACGATACCGGGGGCCTGCGACATGTACTCACGACCGAGTGTGAGTGTCTGCCCGCCCATGGGCGGGCAGACACTCACACACCTTCAGCGCGACGCGGGGGACCCGGGCCGGGGTCGGTGGGGGCCGTGCCCTCGGCGGGCTGGGTGCCGAGGACGGTGATCGAGGCGATGGCCGAGTGGGCGAGCGCGGTGGGGTCGGCGGCGAGATCCGTCGTCCCCGCGTCGGCGTCCGTCATGAGGGCGAGGGCGACGTCGACCGGGAGCGCCTCGGCGACCGGCTCGCCGTCGTCGCCGGCCCCGGTGACAAGGTGCTGCAATCCGACGAGCGGCGACATCGACTCGATCGGCCAATCCGAACCCGTGATGACGCGCACTCCCGCGTCGAGGAGCGCCGACCACCGATACGCCGTCTCCATCCGCTCGACCCCGAGGGCAGCACGGGCGCTCATGGCGTCGGACACGGCGAAGCTCGGCTGGATGCACGCCGTCACGCCCATCTCGGCCATGCGGGCGACGAGGTCGGCGCGCAGGACCTGAGCGTGCTCGATGCGGGGCGAGGCTGTTGCGCAGTCTTCGCCGTACACCCGCTCGTACGCGTCGAGCACCGCCTCGATGGCGCGATCGCCGATGGCGTGCGTGGCGAGCGTCCATCCGCGCTCGGCGAAGGGCGCGGCGCGGCGGGCGAGTTGGTCGGGCGGGAGGAAGAGGACGCCGTCGTCGCCGGGCCGGTCGTCGAAGGCGTGGCCCAGCGCGCACGTGCGCGGGCCGACC
>DATDOY010000250.1:0-4728 GCA_035293045.1 Acidimicrobiia bacterium | reverse complement strand
GAGATCCAGGCGTGCGCCGACAACGGCATCGAGTTCGTCGAGCTGTTCATCGGCCGCGACGCCCTGTCGGTGATCACGTCGCCCGACAACAAGGCGGTGGAGTGTCTCAGCTTCCTCGACCTCTACGCGCTCCTCGGCCCCGAAGCCGAGGGGAGCACGTGGTCGGACGCGGACGACCTCGCCGGTGACATCGAGGGCGCGCTCGAAGGGAAGTTCGGCGCGTCGCACGCTCCCTACCCCGACGAGGACCTCGTGGTCACCGCGCCGGGTGAGGAGTCGGGCACCTACGACTCCTTCGTCGAGCTGGCCTTCGACAAGATCGCCGAGGAGCGTGGCGTGGACGGCGCCGCGCGGCCCGACTACCAGGCGTCCCCCAACGACAACGTGATCATCGAGGGCGTCGGCGGTTCGTCGTCGTCGCTCGGCTGGGTCGGGTTCGCTTTCGTCAAGGACAACCTCGACACGGTGAAAGCGATCGAGGTCGACGGCGGCGACGGGTGCGTCGCCCCGTCCGACGAGACCGTCAACGACGGGACCTACCCCCTCTCCCGCGGCCTGCTCATCTACGTGAACAAGGCCAAGGCGGAAGAGAACGCGGCCCTGAGCGCCTTCGTCGACTTCTACCTGAGCGACGAGGGCCTGGCGTCGGTGACGGAGGTCGGCTACGTCGCCATGACCGACGAAGAGATCACGGCGACCCGAGCCACCTGGGACGCCAAGACGACCGGGACCCACGAGACATGAGAGGCTCCATCTCGTCATGACGCCTCTCGAAGCCGCGCCCGTCGCGCTCCGGTCGCTCACGATGAGCGACCGGAAGCGCCGGCGGGAGGCCCTGATGCGCGGGGTGTTCCTCGCCACCGCGTGGGTCTCGATCCTCATCACGCTGCTGATCATCGTGTCGATCGCGCGTGAGGCGTGGTCGTTCCTCACCCAGGTCGAGATGGGTGCGCTCACCGAGAAGGGGTGGTTCCCCCGCCGCGGGCTGTTCGACATCCGCACGCCGCTCGTCGGCACGCTCATCGTGTCGGGCATCGCCATGGTGGTGGCGACCCCCCTCGGCCTCGGCGCCGCCGTCTATCTCTCCGAATACGCCAAGCCGCGTGTCCGCAAGACCATCAAGCCAGTCCTCGAACTGCTCGCAGGGATTCCGAGCGTCGTGATCGGGTTCTTCGCCATCAGCTTCATCACCCCGGAACTCCTCGCCCGGGTCCGCAGCGACGTCGCCTTCTTCAACCTCGCCGCCGCCGGCATCGGCGTCGGCATCCTCACGCTGCCGCTGGTGGCGTCGGTGGCGGAGGACGCCATGCGCGCCGTGCCCCACTCGCTTCGTGAAGCCGCGTACGGCCTCGGCAGCCGCAAGATGACCGTCGCCGCCCGGGTCGTGTTCCCCGCCGCCATCTCGGGGGTCGTGGCCTCGCTGATCCTCGGCCTGTCCCGGGCCATCGGCGAGACGATGGTGGTCGCCATCGCCGCCGGCGCCACCGGCGGGTCGCTCTTCAGTCTCGACATCCTCGCCCCCGGGCAGACGATGACGGCAGCCATGGCCGCGCTCGGCGTCGGCACCGACCAGGTCAAGGGCGCCGACGCCGCCTTCCAGAGCCTCTACTTCCTCGGGGCCCTCCTCTTTGTCATGACCTTCGCCCTCAATGTGGCCGGCGATCGCTTCGTGCGGCGGATCCGCGAGCGCTACTGATGGCCACCATCACCACCCCAGCGCCCACCGACGACGCCCGGCTCGGCACGCTGACGCAGCGCCAACGCGACGTGCGCGGCGGGCTCTTCCGGTTGGCGCTTTCCATCTCGGTCATCGTCTCGATCGTCATCCTCGCCACGCTGATCTACGAGATGGCGAGCCAGGGCCGTCCCGTCCTCACGACTCGCCTCGGCGACTTCCTCACCAGCGGGTTCAAGACCAACCCCGAACTGGCGGGGGTGTGGCAGGGCATCAAGGGCACGTTGATGCTCAGCGTCATCGTCGCCCTCGTCGCCTTCCCGATCGGGGTGGGCGCCGCCGTCTACCTCGAGGAGTACGCAGCCGACTCGCGCTTCGCCCGCATCGTCAACATCAACATCCGCAACCTCGCCGGGGTCCCCTCCATCGTGTACGGCCTTCTCGGACTGGCGATCTTCGTGCAGGCGCTCGGCACCGACCTCGGAGACGGCGGCGGTCTCACCGGGGGCCGCACGGTCATCACGGGTGGCCTCACCCTGGCGGTGCTCGTGCTGCCCATCGTGATCATCACCACCCAAGAGGCGCTGCGCGCCGTGCCCGCCGGACTCCGCGAAGGCGCCCTCGCCCTCGGGGCCACCCGCTGGGAGACCATCCGCACGACGGTGTTCCCCGCCGCCGCTCCCGGCATTCTCACGGGGACGGTGCTCGCCCTCGCCCGATCGGCCGGCGAGGCGGCACCCCTTCTGGTGATCGGCGCGAGCACCAGCGTGTTCCTCACCGGTGACCAGAGCTTGCTGGAACAGGTCACCGACGGACGCTTCACCGCGCTCCCGATGACGATCTACTCGTGGGCCCGGCTCCCGGCGAGCCGCGGGTGGCACGAGTTGGTGGGGGCCGCCAGCGTGATCCTCGTCGCTCTCGTCGTCGTGATGAACGGCGCCGCCATCATGCTGCGCAACCGCTTCGAGCGGCGCTGGTAGCGCGCTCGCGCGCTCTCCTGCTCTCCCTCTTTCTCTCCGCGAATACGCCGAACCTCGCGGGCGTCAGTTGGCCAACGCACCACCACTCACCCACCGGGCGGGCGAGGAGGAACCATGCGCAGGCTCGCCGCAGTCGTCGCTGCATCCGCCGCCACCCGTCTCTTGATCGGGCTCGTCTCGCTCACCGGCGCGCTCATAGGGGTGCTCTCCGCGCCGGTCCACGCGTCGCCCGACGTTCCCCCCGACGTCACCATCAGCCCGACTCCCCCGAGTCCCCCGGGCGTGCCCAGCGGACCGTCCGCCGCGCCGCCGACGGAGTTCTGCGACGGACTCGCCGACCTCATCGAGGGCCTCGAAGGCGGCGGCGCCCCGGGCGAACTCACCGATGCGTTGCGCGACCTCAACACCACCGCCGGTTGTCCGCCCGTGCCCCCGCCGGGGAGTGGCGGCGGCGGTGACGACCCGCTCGCCCCCGTCAAGGACGCCGTCTGTCCCGTGCTCGACGACCTCATCGACGCCGCCCGCGGCACGCCGCTCCCGGGCGAGGTGATCGGCGGCCTCGAGACCATCCGTGCCGACGTCGTCGGGTGCCCCACGGCCCCGACGCCCACGACCACCACGACGACGACTCCGACCACCACGACCACCACCAAGCCCGCGGTACCTCCGAGCGGAGGCGGCGGCGTCCTCGGCGCCTCGGTCGGCGCCGGGTCCTCCGGGGGCGCGTTGCCGCGGACGGGAGGGGGATCGCTCGCGAATCTGGCGATCGCGATGGCCGGGGCGGGGATCCTCGGCCGCCGCATCCTGGGGGCCTGACCTTCACCGGGGCATGTCGCATCCCCCCCCCCGGCGACGGGCGACTGCCGCCGGAAATGAATACCGGCCGGCGGTCGAGCGTCAGTTCCAGCAACACGGGCTCACCACCACCGCCCTTGCCCCCTCACCGCACGGGAATCCGGGTGAGCCCGAGTTCGGGGAGCGTGCGCCGCGCACGAGACCCCTGGGGTGGGGGAGCCGGCACCCGCCCGCCGGCTCCCAAACCCCGCCCGTTCCCCGTTCCACGGTCTCCCCACTCGACCCGAGCACCGCGATGACCACCACGATCCACGAGCGACCATCGGAGCGCCCCCGCCCCGTCGGAGGAGCGCCCATCCGAGCGACCGGCGGCGGGCAACGGCGAAACTGTGGGGTCCGCCCCTTCCCCCTCCTGGGAGCCCTGGCCCTGGATCCGTCCTCCCACACCGCGGCCGAGTTCGAGGCGTTCTACCGAGACCGCGCGGGCGACGCCCGGCGCTACGCGGCGACGATCCTCGGCCACCGGGCCGCCTTCGACCTCGAGGACGCCCTGCAAGACGCGTGGGCGCGGGCCTGGCGCGCCTGGGACCAGGCCGACCCGGCCCGACGCGACGCGTGGTTCTTGCGCATCGTGCGCAACTGCTGCCTCGACATGCACCGGCGCCACCGTGCCACCGAGCCGCTCGACGAGACGCGCGAGCCGAGCGTCGACCTCACCGAGCCCATCGCCGCCCGCCTCGACGCCCGGCGAACCGTCGAGGTCCTGATGCACCTCAAGCCGCCCCTGCGCGAAGCCCTGTGGCTGCGCGAAGCAATGGAGCTTTCATACGCCGAGATCGCCGAGGTGCAGAACGTGCCCATCGGCACCGTGATGTCGCGCCTTCACACCGCACGAAAGCGGCTCGCCCGTCTGCTGGGGGGATCGTGATGGGCCGCCACCCCTCCAAGCGCACGCTGATGCTCTTCTACGACGGCGAACTCGGCCCCGCCACCGCCGACGACGTGGGCGCGCACGCCTCGCGGTGCGGGCGGTGCCGGGCGTGGATGGCCGACCTCGCTTCGGTCGGCGCCGTGGTGCGGGGCGAGATCATCCCGACGCTGGCCCCGAGCGGCGCCACCCGCCGCCGCGCCGGCACATGGGAGCCCCGCCCGCTTCTCGAGCGACTGCTGCCCGCTCTCGCCGCGGTCGCCGCCATCGCCACGGTGCTGACGCTCGTCGTCGCCAACGACCCCGCCGATCAGGACGTCGCCGTCGGGGCCGACGGCGTGGTCGAGACC
>DATDOY010000249.1:0-5163 GCA_035293045.1 Acidimicrobiia bacterium | reverse complement strand
AAAGCCGCCGTCACCCAAGCGAAGGGATCCGTCCGGGGTCGTCTCCGCAACGGCCTCGCCGACCTCCTTCGCAACGATCCTGAGGTGTTGTCGTCGGCGATCGAACTCGGGCTCGTGCGTCGAGAATGGGTCGACGACCCCATCGGTGAGCCGATCTCGGCGGCCTCGCCTGTCGAGGTGCTCCAGCGCTTCTTGGAGCGCGAGGTCGAACGGCGTCCGTCGATCATGTCCGAGCTTGGGCTCAGCACGCTGCAAATCCTGTCGTCGAGAGGCGAGGACCCGGAGGCGGGGGGCGAACGACCCACTCCGATGGCGATCGTGTTCACCGACCTCGAGGGCTTCACCACCTACACCGAGCGCGAGGGCGACGACGCCGCTCACGATCTGTTGCAACGGCACACGCTCGCCGTGGGTCCGATCGTGCGAAGCCGAGGCGGCAAGATCGTGAAGCGCCTCGGCGACGGACTTTTGCTCACGTTCCCCGGGCCGGAGGCGGCGGTTCTGGCCGCGCTCGAGCTCGTGCAGGAGTCCCCGCCTCCGCTTCGCATGCGCGCCGGCATCCACTGGGGAGAGGCCTACGAGAGTCGCGACGACGTCGTCGGCCACGACGTCAACGTGGCCGCGCGCGTCGCCGGCGTGGCCAAGGGCGGCGAGGTGCTCGCCACCGTGGCGACGCGCAACGCGGCGGGAGCGCTGCGCGGGCGCGTGGAGTTCGGCCGTTCGGGACGCCGTCGGGTTAAAGGACTCGACGAGCCGGTGCAGGTGTGTCGCGTCCAACGCGTCGCCCCGCCGACCCTCGAGCTGCGCGCCGCGGTCCCGGACGGCGCATCCGAGGGCGACGCGGACGACGAGTCCTGAGGCTCTGTGGCGTACCCCGCTTTCGATCTCACCGGCAAAGTGGCGCTCGTCACCGGTGGGAACAGCGGCATCGGGCTCGGAATGGCGGACGCTCTCGCGCAGGCCGGAGCGGGGGTCTGCGTGTGGGGCACCAGCGCTGAGAAGAACGCCGCCGCCGCCGACCAGCTCGCCGCCCACGGCACCACCGTTCACACGGTCGTCTGCGACGTCGGCGACGAGGACGCGGTCGAGCGCGGCTTCGCCGAGACCGTTGAGAGGCTCGGCCGCGTCGACGCGTGCTTTGCCAACGCCGGCGTGGCAGGGATGGTCTCGTCGTTCGTGGAGATGTCGACCGAGGAGTGGCGGCGCGTCATGCGCGTCAACCTCGACGGGGCGTTCTTCACGCTGCGCGCCGCGGCCCGTCACATGACCGAGCGTGGAGACGGAGGTTCGCTCGTCGTCACCAGCAGCCTCGCCGCGATCGAGGGCCAGCCCCGCGGCGAGCACTACGCCGCTACCAAGGGCGCGCTCGTCTCGATGACCCGTGCGCTCGCCGTCGAGCTCGCGCGCGTTGGCGTGCGCGCCAACGCGGTGTTGCCCGGGTGGATCGAGACGCCGATGGCCGACCCGCTGCTCAACTGGGACCGCTTCCGAGAGCGAGTGCTCCCCAGAGTGCCGCTGCGGCGGTGGGGCGAGCCCGGCGACCTCGGCGGCATCGCCGTCTACCTGGCGAGCGATGCGAGCAGTTACCACACCGGCGATCTCATCTTGATCGACGGCGGATACTCGATCTTCTAGCGCCCTTCTAGCGCCCTTCTAGCGCCCTTCTAGCGCCGGGCGTTCGCGGCGGGCTCCGAACGCGAAGAACGCGGCCCCTGGCGGGAGGGACCGCGTTCTTCGGTGTGGTGCCGTTGGAGAGCGAAGGCGCTAGTTGCTCTCCGGCGCGTTCTCGGCCTTGGCGGCCGGCTTGGTGGCGGCCTTCTTGGCCGGCGCCTGGGCCTTGACCAGGCGACCCTCGACCGTGTCGAGGATGCCGATCACGAGCTCGCGCTGGCGGGTGAGCGCCTGCTCGGCGACGGCGAACGCCGTGTTGACGGCTGACTTTGCCTGCGGGATGTAGTTGGGGATCTGCTCGGCGAAGGGGAGGCCCTCCGGCACGAAGTTGCTCACGGTCTCGGTCCAACCCTTGACGGTGTCGACGGCCAGGTCCTGGCCCTTCTTCACGGTCTCGACGACCTGGTTCTGGATCTCGGTAACGCTCGGCATGGCGGGGTCTCCTCTGTGCTCTGGGTTGCTTGGTCCTCGGCCTCGGAGGACCAACCTGGGGTCTCCGGTGCTGCTAACTAAAGTTAGCAAACGCTTGCTACCCATGCAAGGTGGCGTCAGTCACATCGAAGTGGTGGTTTCCGCCTGAAGCGGGCCCCCGCACCCGAAGGGTGGCGAAGTGCCCGTCAGACCTGGTGGACGGGGCAGGAATACGTCGTTCGGCCGCCGACCGTGGAGCGCACGAGCGGGGCGCCGTCGTTCGGGCACAGGCCGGTTCGATGACGCTGCGGCTGGAGGTCGCCGGTGTGGGAGCCGCCCCGCCGACCCAGGACGTCGATCACGCGGCGGATGGTTCGGTGGACGGCTCGCGCCTCGTCGGCGCTCAAGCCGCACGCAGCACGCTCGGGGGCGATGCCCGCCCTCCACAGGACCTCGTCGGTGAGCAGGTTTCCGAGTCCGGCGATGCGCGCTTGGTCCATCAGCACCGCCTTCAGCGGCGCCCGGCTCGCCGCGAGGATCCGAAGGACATCGCGGACGTGGATCGTGGCGGCGTCGACGCCCATCCTCGACGTGTCCGGTTCGACGACCACACCCCCGAGCCGACGCGGGTCACGGAGCCGGAGGACGCCTCCGTCGGTGAATCGGACCACGAACCGGTCCCACGCTGGCTCGGCGCGGGAGCTTCCGTATTCGAGGTGGTCGATGCCCTCACGGTCGTCGATGATCAGCCGCCCCGTCATGCCGAAGCGAAGGCCGATGCTCGGACGCCTCGCGAGGTCGGCGATCAGGAGCTTGCCGTGGCGGCGGGCGGCGGTGAAGCGCGATCCGACGAGGATGTCGCGAATCGTACGGGTGTCGACGCCGCCCTTGAGATACCACGCGTCGGGCGCGTCGACCGCGGCGATCGCACGCCCGAGGCCTCGACGTTCGAAGAGCGTTCGGTAGGCCTCGATCTCGAGAAGCTCAGGCACGAGGCGGCGCGGGGGACGCCGTCGGCGCGCCGCGCCCTGCTCGAGTGAAGCGACCGCCGATCAGCCACCCGATCCCGAAGATGAGCGCGCCACCCGCGGCGTCGAGCCAATAGTGGTTCCCGGTGAGGACAATGGCGAGCAACGTCAGCGCGGGATATCCGATCAAGCCCCAGCGCGCCCAGCGCGTGCGCACGCGCGGCGCGAGCGAGAACGCACAGAAACTCGACCAGGCGAAATGCAGGCTCGGCATGGCGGCGAACTGGTTGGAGATGCGGTTCATGGCGCCGGAGTCGAACGACCAGAACGTGGGGTACTTGGCGAGCGTGTCGACGTAGCCGAAATGGTCGGGAAGCAGACGCGGCGGCATCAACGGCCAGGTGATGAACCCGATGAGCGCCAGCGCGGTGGTGACCGCCAGCGTGTTGCGCCACCGCGGGTAGTCGTCGGAATGCCGGCGGAACAAGTAGATGATCGCCCCGCCCGTGATCAGGAAATGGAGCGATCCGTAGATGTAGTTCATGGCGATCACGAGCGGCCGGAAGTTGAGCGCCCAGTCCTGCCACGACTCTTCGAAGTACAACCCGACGCTCCGCTCCCATCCGATCAGCTGCTTGGCGTGGTTGAACGCGGCGAGCTCGCCCCCCTCGTTGGTGTTCCGGATCGTCGAATACACCGCGTAGAAGCTGAGGATGAGGACCGCCTCCACCCACCAGTAGATGTGGCGACCGTCGCGGAGTCGCCGCGCGTGGAGCCGCGGACGCTCGGGTGGCGGCGTGGTCCTCTCGCCGACCGCGGGGGTGGGGGCCGAGCGCACGGGGTCAGGACGTCGACTGGACCTTGACGGCCCGAGATCCCACCGCGAAGGCCGGCGCTCCGAGGAGGCTCACGGCCAACGTCATCCCGTACAGCAACAGCCCGACGCCAACGGCCTGGCTCGTTGTCACGCCCAGCGGATTGAGAAAGAGCACGAAGGCACCCTCTCGGAGTCCGATCCCGTTGAGCGAGATGGGAAGCACCTGCGCGATGAGGACAGCGGGTGCGAAGGCCAGCACGGCATAGAACGAGATGTCGAGGGCGAGAGCGCGCGTGGCGATGTAGACGGTGAGAACCATCGACATCTGGTAGATCACCGCCGCCGCGACCACGCCGAGGGCCCGGCGGGGATGCTGTCGCAGGTTGTCGACGCCGGTGTGCACCGCGCCGAGGAACCGCTTCCACCCGTCGTGATCCGCGAACCGCCCGCCAAGCGAACGGCTGCCGGCCGCCACGAGCACGATGGCCAGCAAGGCGAGCGTGGTGACGGCCAGGCCGAGCGCGAGGCGCGGGGCGAAGCCGAGCTCGAAGAGCGACGGGTGGAGGAGGAGACCGGTCAGGCTCAGCAGGGGGAGCACGACCCAACCCGTCATCCGTTCGAGCACGACCGATGCGAACGAGATGGCGGACGACCGGACGCTCGGCGTCAGCCGCCCGATCCGCAGCACGTCGCCGCCGATGGTCGACGGCAGGAAGTTCCCGACGAACTGGCCGGCGAGGTAGTGAGAGGTGAGCGCCGGCAGGCCGACGTCCTCGTCGAGGGTGTGCAGCACCCGCTGCCACCGCCACGCCGAGAGCACGAACCCGAACATGGTCACCACGATGCCCACCACGAGCCAGCGCACCGTTGCCACGTGGTGTCCCTCGGGGAGCATCGAGGCGATGTCGATCTTCGGGATGATGATCGCCAGCATCACGGCGCTCGCGACGACGCGGAGCGCGGTGCCGAGCGCGCCCTTCCGGGGCGCAGACGCGGAGTCGGTGATGGCGGACGTTTCGATTCGGCCAGGCTACCGAACGCGCCGGGCCCCCCGGGGAGTGGTGCGCCGGGCATCTCGTAGGCTCGGGCCATGCGCGTGACGGCCGACGACGGCGTCGCCCTCGAGGTTCTCGACGCTGGTGAGCCCGGCCGGCCTCCACTCATGTTCGTCCACGGTTTCGGCGGCGCCAAGGAGGACTTCACCGATCACGTCGACGCCCTTGGCGCCACACACCGGGTGGTGGTCTTCGATCACCGCGGCCACGGGGAGAGCGACCACCCGACCACCGAAGGGGC
>DATDOY010000248.1:0-42842 GCA_035293045.1 Acidimicrobiia bacterium | reverse complement strand
GCAGGCTCGCGGCCTCCGCCTCGGTCGCCGCCTTGGCGGTGATCCGCACTCCGATGCCCTCGATCCCCCGTGCCAGAAAGGCGATGGTCGGGTTGGTCTGCACGTCGACACGCGCCCCGATCATCTCGGCGAGCGTCGACTCAGCGACGCCCCACGTCTTGAGCGTCCGCGACCGAATCGTCGCCTGCTCACCCGAGCGCTCGAGCAGGTCCGGGATCACGCTTTCGTTCACCAAGAGCTGCATCTCGTAGGGCACGCCGGGCACCGCGTAGACCACCTTGTGGCCGATCGGGCACAGCAGGCCGGGGGCCGTCCCGATCGGGTTCGGGATGACCCTCGCCCCGACCGGCACGTCGGCCTGCTGCTCGTTGTTGGCCGACATCTCCCGGCCTCGCGAACCGAAGAGCCCACGGATGAACTCGACGATCTCCGGGTCGCGCTCGAGCGGGACGCCCATGACCTCCGCGAGCGCCTCGCGGGTGAGGTCATCGGGCGTCGGCCCCAAGCCGCCACAGATGATCAGTGCGTCCGTCTGCGCCAGCATCGAACGGATGGCGTCGACGAGGCGCTCGCGGTTGTCGCCGACACGCGTGTGCCGATAGGTCTCCACGCCGGCCTTAGCCAGGGTCTCGCCGATCCAGGCGCTGTTCGTGTCGACGATCTGGCCCAACAGGAGTTCGGTGCCGACCGCGAGGACGTCGCACCTCACCCTTCCGCCTCCCGGATCGCCTCGGCGTGACGGGCCGCGCCCTTGACGAGCAGGTCGAAACCCGAGACGAGGGTGAGGACAACCGCCAGCCCGAGGAAACCCTGCACGAGCCAGCCGACATCACTGGTGAGCGGCAACAGGGCCCAACCCACGGTGACGAGCTGGACGACCGTCTTGTATTTGCCGAGTGGACGGGCGGGAACCGACACCCCTCTCCGGCCGAGGAGGGTGCGGTGGACCGAGACCAACACTTCGCGAACGCCGATCAGCGCGACCGGAGCCCAGTGATACACGCCGTCGATCGCCAGCGCCACGAAGCCGCCCGTCGTGATCACCTTGTCGGCGAGCGGATCGAGGAACGCGCCCGACCGGGTCACGCCTTCGCGGCGGGCCAGCACGCCGTCGTACCAGTCGGACATCGAGAGGACGACCCAACCGCCCAACGCGGGCCACGACGGGCCCGCCGCGGCGACGAACACGAGGAAGGGCACGCCGAGCACCAATCGAGCGAGGGTGATGATGTTGGCGGTCGTGGCGAGGGCGCTCGGTCCGAACCGCGGCTTGACGGACCTCACCCCGAACTCCCCTGCCCCTCCGGACTGCGCCTGCGGGTCACCCGGATCCGGCGGCGGCGCGCTGAGCGGGGCCGTCACGACGCCCTGGCTCGGGGCACCGGCGCCGCCTCCACGTCCGGGCCCGTCACCGCCGTCACGACCGCGGGCACGATCACGCCCGGCGTGAGCCTGGGGTCCGGAGCCATCTCGACGACGCCGTCGATTTCGGGCGCCTCACGGTGCGTGCGCCCGACCGCTCGTTCCCGCGACACCTCGTCGACCAGCACGTCGACCGTCGCGCCCACGAGGTCATGGCGACGCGCCTGGGTGATGCGGTCCTGCACCGCCGTCAGTTCGGAGATGCGCTGCGAGACCAGATCGGCCGACGGGGCGCCGATCTCGTCGGCCATGGCCGCCGCTGCGGTGGCGTCCTCGCGAGAGAAGGCGAAGAACCCGCCCCAGTCCAGCTCCGCCTCCTCGAGGAACGCCAGCAGCCGGTCGTGATCGTCCTCAGTTTCCCCCGGGAAGCCCACGATGAAGCTCGATCGGAACGCCGCCTCCGGCCGGCGGGATCGAATGGCTTCGATCATCGCGAGAAACTTCTCGCCGCTCCCCCACCGCTTCATGCGCCGGATCAGCGGCCCGGAGGCGTGCTGGAGTGAAAAGTCGAAGTAGGGGACGGTCGTCTCCAACTCGCACATGGTGTCGAGCAAATCGCCGCGCACCTCAGACGGGTAGAGATACAGGAGGCGCTGCCGGGCCAAGCCCTGATCTCCGAGGCGGTCGAGCCGCCGCATGAGGGGCGCCAGCGAGCCTGCCGCGCCCACGTCGCGGCCGTAGCTGGCGACGTCCTGGGCGACAAGGACGAGCTCGACCACGCCCTGCTCAACGAGCGACGCCGCCTCGCTCTCGACGTTCTCGGGACTGCGGGATACCTGCTTCCCGCGGAAGTGCGGAATGGCGCAGAAGGCGCACGTGCGATCGCACCCCTCCGCGACCTTGAGGTAGGCCCAGGGATGGCGGGGGGCGCGCCGTGGGAGGTCAAGCAGGTCGGCCACGCCGACGGGCTTGCGCTTGGGCGCCGCCACGGCCACCTCGGCCGACGCCTCGGCGAAGAACATGGGAGCGAGCGACGCCTCGCCCGCGAACCCGACGACAGCGTCCGCCTCGGGAAGCGCCTCGGCCAGCTCCTGCCCGTAGCGCTCGGCCATGCATCCGGTGAGCACGAGGCGGGCGCCGGGACGCCGAGCGTCGGCGAGGGCGAGCGCCGTGTCGATGGACTCCTGCCTCGCCGCCTCCACGAACGCACAGGTGTTGAGCACCACGAGGTCGGCGTCCTCGATCGCATCGGTGGCTTCGACACCGTCGGCGAGGAGCGACGCGGCCAGCTTCTCCGAATCCACGGCGTTCTTCGGGCAGCCGAGGGTCGTCAGGTAGAAGGTGGGCACAGACGAAGGTTACCGGCCCGGCCGCGGCGGCCTTCAGAGCGGGGAACATGGCCGAAGGGCGCCTCGTAGACTCGGCGGCCATGAGCGCTTCGACCCTGCACTGTCCGAGTTGCGGCGATGAGTACGTGGCCGGGTCGGTGGTGTGCTCCGACTGCCGGGTCGCCCTCGTCGCCGGACCGCGCGACGAGCGGGCCACCCAACCGGAGTACGCCGCCGAAGGCCTCCCAAGCGGCTACGCCGAGTTGGGCGCCTGGCCGCTGCTCGCGACAGCGATGATCGTGCGCCGGCTCGTGGACGCCGACGTCGAGGTGTCGACGCTGTGGAGCGACCCTCGGCGAGGTGGGCTGGCGGTGGTCGCGGTGCCTGAAGGGCAGCTCGACTTCGCCGATGCCGTCCTGCGCGAGCTGCCGGTCGACGACGAGATGCCCGCCGGCACGCCGGAGTCGTACGTGGATCGGATCGAAACACGCCTGACCGAAATCGGCGTGCTGCTCGACGAGCTCCGCCAGATCGGCGTCGATCCCGTCGATCGTGGCGCCTGAGCCAGCAACCCGGCGGCCGCGTCACCCACACCCCGCGACCACCACAGACGGGCCCGGCCCCCAAGGACCGGGCCCAGCCTGGAGCAGCTACGCGTTCTTGCCCAGGATGCGGTTCATCTTGGTGCTGCACACCGGGCAGGCGCCCTGTGCAGCCTTGCGGCCGTTCTTGAGTTCCACGACCTGACCCTCGAACGTCCGCTTCTCACGGCACTTCACGCAGTACCCCTCGTACTGGGCCACGGTGTCTGACCTCCCATTCGCTCCAGGCAGCGCCCGAGCGATTTGTGCGGCACGGCACCGTGCCATGCCTCTGAACGGGTTCACCATAAGCGCCCCTCTGCGTGGGGTGGTGGATTTCAGGCATGACCACCCAGTTCCTTCCAGTCGGGCACCGGCATTCTCACGGCGACAGCGGCCCGCGATGTCACCTCCGCCGCCAGCGCGGAGTCCAAGCCCACGCCAACCCATTCGGGTCGGTGCGGCCGGAGCCCCACAAAGGCGCCGGAGTCCGGTTCTCGGACCGGGCACAGATCCTCGGCCCACAAGGCAGAGGGACAACCCCCCTAAGGAGGGCGTATGTACACCTTCGCCATCGTTGCGCTCCTTGCGCTTGCGACCATCAAGCTCGTCGATGTCCTCGACGACATGTTCGGCGGGCTCGACCGGTTCAAGGGAGTAGCGACCGTGGTTCTCGCCGTTCTCGGCGTCTACCTCCTCGACTACTCCATGTTCGGGAGCTGGGGTGTCAGCGTTGACAACGCCGACGTCGCCAGGATCATGACGGGCCTCACCGTGGCCGGCATGACCACCCCGTGGAGGGCCACCTTCGGGTACCTCACCACAGGGAAGGCGGAAGACGACGAGACGCTTCACCGCCACGACCACATCCGCCGGGCGGCATAACACCGCTCGACTTCGCTCCCCCGCCGGTTCGCTTCCTGTCGGATCGAGGCGAGCCAAGCCCCAAGGGAGCAGAGCAGAGGGGGCGGCCTTCGGGCCGCCCCCTCTTCGCGTTCCCAGACCCCGCCGCCGAACGGCGGGGGAACTCAGGAGTCGGAGCGGGCCGAAAGGTCTTCGAGCTCGTCCTTGGCCATGAGGACGTCTCGGGCCTTCGACCCGAGCGACGGCCCCACCACGCCGCGCTCCTCGAGGATGTCCATCACCCGCCCGGCCCGGGCGAACCCGATCCGCAGCTTGCGCTGGAGCATGCTCGTCGAACCGAGCTGGGTGCGGACGACGAGCTCCATCGCCTCCCGCACCAGGCTCTCGTCGTCACCCTCGTCGGTCCCACCGCCGCCGCCGCCGGAGTGGGTGAGCACATGGGCGACGTTGCCGTCGTCGCCGATGTCGTGCACGTAGTCCGGCTCCTCGGCCTGCTTCTTCCAGTGGGCCACCACCTTGCGGACCTCCGACTCCTCGACCCACGCACCCTGGATCCGGTGCACGCGGCTCGACGATCCACCGAGCATGAGCATGTCCCCCTGGCCGATGAGCTTCTCGGCCCCCGCGGCGTCGAGGATCACCCGCGAGTCGGCGAGCGACGACACCGAGAAGGCGAGCCGACTCGGAATGTTGGCCTTGATCACGCCCGTGATCACGTCGACCGACGGGCGCTGCGTCGCCACGATGAGGTGGATTCCCACCGCACGCGCCATCTGGGCGATCCGGCAGATGCTCGCCTCCACATCTCGGGCGGCGACCATCATCAGGTCGTTCAGCTCGTCGACCACGATCAGCATGAACGGCAGGTGCTCGGGCGGCTTGGTCTCGACGGCCTTGTCGGGATCGCTGCTCACAACCCGGGTGCCGTTGATCTCGCCCTTGGCGATGGCGGCCTGATACCCCGTGATGTCGCGGCACCCGTGGTGGGCGAGGATCTCGTAGCGCCGTTCCATCTCGCGGACCGCCCACGCCAGCGCGTTGGCCGCCTTCTTGGGGTCGACCACCACGGGCGAGAGGAGGTGCGGAAGGTCGTTGTAAGCGCCGAGCTCCACCCGCTTGGGGTCGACCAGGATGAGCCGGAGCTGCTCGGGCGTGTTGCGCATGGCGAGCCCCGTGATCAAGGAGTTGATGCACGAGCTCTTGCCGGCGCCCGTCGCGCCGGCGATCAACAGATGCGGCATCTCGGCCAGGTTCACGCGGTGGGGCTTCCCCGAGATGTCGCGGCCGAGGATCACTTCGAGTGGGTGCGACATCTCGCGGGCCTCGGCGCTCCCCATCAGGTCTCCGAGGGCAACCAGCTGGCGCTGGCGGTTCGGCACCTCGACGCCGATCGCGCTCTTCCCCGGGATCGGGGCCAGGATGCGCACGTCGGGGCTCGCCATCGCGTAGGCGATGTCCTTCGAGAGGCTCGTCACCCGATTCACCTTGACGCCGGGAGCGAGCTCCACCTCGTAGCGAGTCACCGTCGGGCCGATCGTCATGCCCGTCACCGACGCCTCGACCCCGAAGTCGCGGAGCGTCGCCTCGAGCACGCGGCCGCCGTCCTCCACCGCGCCGCGATCGATTGGGCGGACCTTGCCGGCATGAAGCAGCTTCAGCGGCGGCAGCTTCCACGCCACGGCTGATCCTTCAATGAGGGCCAACTGCTCGCCCGTCGGCACGTCGTCGGGCACGTGCACTTCGGCGTGCACCACGGGCTCGCGCGCGCCCCCGTCGTGATCGACGTCATCCTCAGCGACGGTCTCGTCGACGATCTCGGCGTCCTGGATGTCGTCGAGATCCACCGATCGTCCCTCGGCGTCCTCGGCGAGGTCGATGACCGTGGCACGAGCCGGACGCGTCGTGGCCGCGTCGTCGGTGCCGTCGTCCTCGGACTCGGGCAGGCGCCCGATGCCGAGCAGCCGGTCCCAGACCCAGCGGCCGCCTGCCCCCAGGGCCATCAGTGAGTCGCGGAGCGAAAGGTTGGCGGCGAGCAGCACGCCGAGCAGCGACACGGCGCCGAGCACGACCGCGCTGCCCCACCCGCCGAGGCCGCGCTGGAGGGGCTCTCCGATCGCGGCGCCGCCGACGCCGGCCACGCTGCGCAGGGCCTCGGTGTCCGACAGGCCAAAACCCATCTCGCTTCCCGTCCGCGCCACGTGCAAGAGACCCATGCCGCCGACGGCAAGAAAGATCGCTCCGACCGCCACCCGGAGGGGCTCCCCCTTGGGAAGCCCGAGGAGCAGGGCCGCTCCGACCACGGCGAGGAGCGGTGGCAGCGCGTTCGCGGCCGGGCCCATCGCCGTGCGCGCCGCCCGGTCGATCGCCTCGCCGAACGGTCCGGCGGCGACGTCGCCCCACAGCCCGAACGCCGCGAGCACGGCGAGGACCACGAGCGCGAAGCCGGACAGCTCCTCGGCGCGCTCGCCGAAATGCTTGCCCACCTGGTCGAGAGCCTTGGCCCCGACCGACCGGCGGGCGGACGTTCGGGCCGTCCCTTTCCGGGTGGATCGGGCGCGTGAGGACGCCTTGGTCGCCATGTCACAACCGTAACACCAGCGACATCAGCCACAGACGCACCTCGCGAGACGGCGACCTCCAGCTGTGTGCACGGGACCGAAGCGCCCGGAGGGGACGATCCTCGCGCCTCCAGGACGAGGGCCGGCGCAGGCGCCGGCGCAGGTGCCGGCGCGTCAGGAGGAGGATGAGGAGGAGGCCCGGCGGGGACGATGCACGAGGGTCAGCACGCTCCCGACGGTCAGGATCCCGAGGAAGCCGACCATGAGTCGAGCGGTCATCCCGGGCGAAGCCACCGCGAGTTCCGTCGCGGCGGGACGAGCCGCGTCGCGGACTCGCACGCCAGATGCGGGTGGTGACGCCGGAGAGGGCTCCGGGGCGCGCTGCCCCACGGCCCCCTCGACGACGGGCGCAGCGGGGGCCGTCGTCGTAAGTGACACGCCGGTCGTGCCCTCAGGCTGCTCGGGACCCAGGGCCACGGGGGCATCCGGTCGTTCCATGAACTCCTGCGCCACGTAAATCGTGCCGTCTGCGGCCACCGTGACGCCGATGGCGAGAGCGTCAAAGCCGGGGTCGATCAGGTTCTCGTAGTGGCTCGGGGACGCGACGAAGGCATCGTGGAGGCTGGTCACCGACCCGCCCATCCCGACGTTCTCGCCAAGCCGGCTCCACGGGACGTCGATGCCATCCTCGAGGCGCGAGTGGCGGATCCCGCCCTCCGAGGCCATCACCGTCGACCACGATCGAGCCTTGGCCGCCAGCGTCTCGTCCCACGTCAGAGACGCCACGCCTTGCTGGAGGCGGAGGCCGTTGATGGCCTCGACGAACTGCGCCTCGATCTCCGCCGCCGCCGTCGGTGCCTGGGCGTGCGCAGGTCGGGTACCGAGTCCGAGGGTGAGGGCGGCCACCGTGATGAGGGCGAGAACCAGGCGCTTCACCTACCGGGACTCGACTGGTCACGCACCCGACCTGAGCACGATGGGACCTTCGGCCCCGAGGAACGGCCCTTGGTCCCGCTCGTCGTCGCGCAGGTGCACGAGGACCGCCCGTCGCCCGGGACGAGCATCACAATCCGAGCACAACACCGGGCGTCGCCGAAGCCGTCTTCCAAATCTGGCGCGTAGAGTCAGGGCATGGGCACGCGGGTGTGCACAATCCTTCTGTGTGACGACAACGATCTCCTCCGCGAACTCCTCGCCCGCATCATCGAAGGCGCCGACGATCTCGCTCTCGTCGGACAGGTTGGATCGGCCGAGGAGCTCCTCGACATGCTCGCCGGAGCGTCGCCCGACGTCATCCTCCTCGACGTCAACCTTCCCGGGCTCAATGGGATCGACGGCATCGCTCCTCTCCGGGACGCCGGGTACATGAACCCGATCGTGATCATGAGCGCGGATCGCCGCAACGAGCACCTCGCCGAGGCGGCGGGGGCAGCTGCCTTCTTCTACAAGGGCAATACCGACGTTGGGGAGCTCTTTTCCACCATCCGGAGCGCGATCGCCTCCTAGGATTCACCCTCCCCTCGGCCAGCCGGCCGACCTTGCCGGAGCGACTCGAACGCGGGGTCCGTCGCCACGACTTCCGCGAACACGGTCGCGACCACCGGGTCAAACTGGGTGCCCGCTTTCGTCGTGATCTCGGACACCGCGAACTCCAATGAGCGGGCCTTCTGATACGGCCGATCCGTGGTGATCGCATCGAGGGCATCGGCGACGCTGAAGACGCGCACGATCAAGGGGATCTCTTCCCCGGCAAGGCCGTCCGGATAGCCCTTTCCGTCCCACCGCTCGTGATGGTTACGGACGATGTGGAGTGCGGGCCGCAAGAACGGAATGCCGTCGACGAGGCGGGAACCGGTCACGGTGTGGGTCTTGACGACGTCAAACTGCGCTGGCGTCAGGGACCCGGTATTGAACAGGACCTCGTCGGGAAGGCTGAGCTTCCCGACGTCGTGCAGCATGTAGCCGAGCACCGACGGATCGTCGGCCGGCACCGGGTCGAAGCCCTGTGAAAGCGCCAACGCGTACGCCGCCACGCGCTCGATATGACCCCCCGTGTAGGGGTCACGAAGCTCGACGGCCGCCGCCAACGTCCTCACCGTCTCGCGATACGTGTCGAGCATCTCACCGAGGTGGGCCGCCAGCGACTCGCGTGCCATCGTGAGCGATGCATTGGTCTCCAGGAGCTCACCGATCTGCGCCGCCAGCGATTCGCGCGCCAGTTCAAGCGCTGCAGAAGCGGCCAGGCGATCGGCGTTCACCTGGAGGAGTACCGGCATGAGTCGGGCTCCGAGAATCGGGTCGACGGCCACCTCGCTGGCTGCGACAGCGAGCGTCGCTCGCACCAGATCGTTCGACCCTCGACGGACAAATCCCCTGACACCCCCCTCGACGAGCGCCACGATGTCGCGCTCAGCGACGTCGTCGATCAGCGCGAGAACCTCGGTGTCGCTCCCGGTCCATGGTGCGGGCACGAGGGCAACGGCCTCGATGGCCATCTCTCCCTCGATCACGACGACCGCGGGCGCGGTGCGGTGGATGACATCGCGGAGTTCGTCGCACTGCGCCACCTCCGCAACGACCTCCACGGCGCCGTCCGCGCGGAGCGCAGTGCGCAGGCGCTCGCGTGAGGATTTCCCCGCATCGGCGACCACCGCGGTGACCGTCATCGGTCTCGCGGGCGTCGAGCCGGCGCTGCACCCCGGGCGACGGGGATGGCGCCGCGCTGTTCTGATGCTCCGGGCGACCCCCGAGACTTGCGGGCCACCGGCAGCTTCACCGTGAAGGTGGACCCTGCACCGGGCGTGCTGCGGTAGTCGATCGTTCCCCCGTGGCCCTCGACGAGTCGCTTGGTGAGCGCGAGGCCGAGCCCGCTCGACGAGATTCCCCCCTGCGCGACGTTTCCGCTGGCTCGGTAGAAGGGCTCGAAGATGTGCTCGCCGGCGTTTTCGGGGATGCCGATCCCCGTGTCCTCGACCTCGAACACGATCCGCTCCCCTTCACGGCGAACCTCGAGACCGATGCGCCCCCGCGGCGGCGTGTACTTCACCGCGTTCGAGACGAGGTTCATCACGATCTGTTCGAGCCGCCGGCGGTCGGCGCGCACGACCGGAAGGTCATCGGCCAGGCTCACCGCCAGATCGATCTCGCCGCGTCGGGCCAGCGCCACCATCGTCCCTCGAAGCTCGCCGACGAACTCGGCCGGTGCAACCTCCTCGAAGTCAAACGCGGTCTCCGGTGCTTCCGCCCCCGCGAGATCCAGCAACTGGTCGACGCGGGTGCGCATCCGCTCGACGGCCTGACCGATCACAGTTCCGTATTCCCGCTCCCACCCCGGGTCGGTCGGGGGCCCGCTCGGGAGCCGCATCAGCTCGGCGAACCCGGCAACCGCAAACAAATGGTTGCGGAACTCGTGGGCGACCTCAACGAACAAATCGGCGCGTCCCTTTTCGAGTTGCGCGCCGTCGCGAAACAAGCGTTCGAGTTCCTCCGTGCGCGCCGCCACCTGCATCTCGAGTTCGGATTGGGACGCCTCGAGTTGCTCAGCCATGAGGTTCAGACCCATCGCCAGCTCGCCCAGCTCGTCGCGCCCGCGGACGGGTGCACGCGCCGTCAGGTCGCCCCGCCCGAGTCGTTCGTTTGCCGCGACGAGGGGACGCACCTGCCGGAGGATGACCTGCGTGAAGGCGACGCCCAGGGCCACGATCCCCGCCATCGCCAAGATCACCAGCAAGGAAAGTCGCGTCGTGGCGCCCTCGACGGCATCGAATGCGGGGCCGGTCGGTACGCGCACCGCGAGGGTGCCGACCGACTGAGAACCCAGATCGAGGAGGCCGTACAGCGTCGCCGTCCGACGCCCGTCCACCTTGGCAATGCGGCGGATGAATCCCGCACCGGACACGACCGGCGGCTCAGGGTCGGAGATCTGGTCATCCGAGGCAACCACCAGGCTGCGCGCACGATTGAAGATCTCCACCGGAGCCGCCGCCCGCTCTTGCGCGGCCTCGGCGACGGCGTCCGCGCCGATGCCGACGATGAGCGTCCCCACGACCCGCCCATCGAGGATGACGGGGCCGCCCGTGGCGAGGACCCACGCCCCGTCAACGCTCACGAACCCCGTTCGCAACGGAGCGGTGGGACCCGCACGCGCGAGGACGTCCTCCCCCACCTCGGGGGCATCCCAATCGGTCCCGACCCCAATCCTCAGCCCGTTCGCACCCCGAACCGCTTCCACGATCCCGGTGCCGTCAATGCCGGTGAATACGAGGAGATCGACCCCGCTGTGAACGGCGGCCACCGACGCCAGCAGTTCCTGTGCCGCGGACGCATCGGAGCGCGCGACCGCGTCGGGGACGCCCAGAATGTTCGCCCCGAAATTGACCGCATCAGCGAGCTCGAGCCTCAGGTCACGGACCGCGGCCTGCGCAGCCGCGGAGCGCCGAAACAGATCCTGTTCGAGGTCGATCTCCGCCTGGTCGGTCAGGTGACGGACCGTGAAGAAGGTCCCGAGGAGTCCGACCGTCACGGTCATCGCGACGAGGGGAATCAGAAGCTTCCAGATCAACCCAAGATTCCAGAACCGTGCCGTGAGCGATCGGATCGCCCGCCGCGAGAATCTCATCGCACACGGACCGTGGTCGTGTTGGACGTTGTCGCTGGCTTCCCGTCGCCGGTCACGTCCAGATGTGCATGGTTGCGGATCTCGGACCCCGCCGGGGTGCCGGGGTTCACGCGAACGCGAAACGAGAACTCGATCGAATGACCGCGCTCGATGCGCCCGCCATACGAGAACCCCACCGTGTGAACGGACTCGTCAGGCGTGCCGGGCACCGGTGCGGGCACACCAACGCAGGGCTCGTCAGGGTCGGGATCGACCGGCGCATCCCCGCACGGGGACGTGGCATCCGTCGTCCCGAAGGGGTGATGAGCATCGATGCGCAACTCGCCGAGGAACTCGGCCGTCCCCACGTTGGTCACGAGCACCGTGTACAAGATGTGCTCGCCGGCGGCGACGGATTCTCGATCGGCGTCCATCGCGACGGTGAGATCGGAGAACCGCGGCACCGGAGCCGGCCCAATCGATCCCACGAGCCGCGCGCTTGTCGTGGTCGTGGTGGTGGGCGCCGCCTGTCTGGTGGGAGCCGGCCCTCGTCGGGGAGCGCTGCCCGCCCCCGATCCATCCCCTTCCGGGCGTCCCGCGCCGCCGAGAAAGGCGGAGCCATCGGCTCCCAGCACGCGCCCGAGGAAAGCGGGGGCGAGTGGTGTGAACGCGTGCCGCGGGCTCAGGAGGTTCCCCAACCCACTTCGCACCAGCCGTGTGCCCGAGGAGGGGCCGGCGATGGCGAGGGTCTCGGGGATGCGCTCGGCGAGCTGCGCGCTCGACGCCACGAGTCCCCCAACCAACACCACACTCACGGCGACGGCCATCGGCACGCGAGCACCACCCGTCGGCGGAGCAGCGGACGCGGCTCCGCGTATCCGAGCCCACCTCACCACCGGTGCTCCCCCATTTGATTGCCGGATTCGACCACGCTCCGTGCCCCAGTACACCCGAGGAGTCACGGCCGGTCAACCGACAACGCCCCAACGGGCTAGCCGGTGGGCGCTAAGCGATGTGAGGACTCAGACCTCGAGCACCACTGGGATCACGATGGGGCGGCGGCGCGTGCGCTCGCGGATCACGTCACGGAGCGCCTGGCGGGCGTGGCGGCGAAGGGTCTCGGGGTCGATAGCCCCCTCCGCAGCAGCGGCGGCGATCGACTTGCGAACGGCCTCCTCGGCCTCCACGAGAATGTGCTCGGCCTCGGGAGCGTAGACCCATCCCCGAGTCACGATCTCGGGGCCCGTCACGATTTCGCCCGAGTGCGCGTCGACCGTCACGAACACCACGACCACGCCTTCTTCGCTGAGAACGCGCCGGTCACGCAGGACCCCTTCGCCAACATCCCCCACCACACCGTGGACGAAGAGGTATCCGGATGGCGCCGTCGCCTTTTCCACACGCAGGCCGTCCGGGGTGAGCACCGCCGAATCGCCGTCTTCGCACACCTCGATGGATCCGACCCCGGCCTGCCGGCCGAGCCGGGCGTGGCTGACGAGGTGACGGAACTCGCCGTGGACGGGCACGAGGGCTTTCGGTCGGACAAGGTCGAGCACTTCGAGGAGTTCGTCCCGACACGCGTGTCCCGACACGTGCACCGGCGCGACCCCGGGGTGGACCACCTCGGCTCCGAGGCGAAAAAAGCCGTTGATGATTCGGTTGACGTTGGCCTCGTTGCCCGGGATGGCGTGGGCCGAGAGGATGATGACGTCGTCGGGACCCACCTGGACGAACCGGCTCTCGCGCGCCGCCATGAGGGCGAGGGCCGACAGGGGCTCACCCTGCGAGCCCGTGCAGATCACGCAGAGGTCGCCGGGATCGAACTTGTGCGCGTCCGCGATGTCGACGACGCGCGACTCGGGAATGTGGAGCAACCCGATCCGGCGACCGAGGTCGACGTTGCGCCCCATCGAGCGACCCAGGAAGGCGATCGTGCGCCCCGAATCCAGCGCCGCCTGCGCGATCTGCTGGATGCGGTGCAGGTGCGACGAAAAGCACGCGGCGATGATCCGCTTGCCGTCGTACTGCGCGAAGAGCTTGTCCATCTCCGCGCCCACGGTCGTCTCCGAAGGTGTGCTGCCCGGCTCGTCGGCGTTGGTGGAGTCGGAGAGAAACAGATCGACGCCGTCTTCGGCGAGGGCGCCGAGAAGACCGAGGTCGGTCAGGCGACCGTCCACGGGCGTCGGGTCGAGCTTGAAGTCGCCCGAGTGAAGGATTCGTCCCGCGGGCGTGTCGATGGCGATGGCAAACCCGTGTGGCACCGAATGGGTGACCGGCACGAAAGTGGCTTCGGCCGGACCGATCCGGCGGCGCTCGCCGTCGGCCACGGGGATCATCTCGGCCCGATCCATGACCCCCGCCTCCTCGAGGCGCCCGCTCGCCATTTGGAGGGTCAGCTCGGCGCTGTAGACGGGGATCCGCCGATCGCCGAGTTCACGCAGGAGGAACGCCAATCCCCCCGTGTGGTCTTCGTGGGCGTGGGTGAGGAGGATCCCATCGATGCGATCGGCCCGCTCCCGCAGCCAGCTCAGCTGGGGAAGGACGAGATCGACTCCCGGCATCTCGGGGCCGGGAAACATGAGCCCGATGTCGAGGAGGAGGATCCGGCCGTCGACCTCGATGGCGGCGCAGTTGCGACCGATGTCGCCGAGGCCGCCGAGGAACGTGACGCGCGTGGTGGGTTCAGCCATAGGCGGAACGTAGCCCGCGCGGCGCCGGCGCCGTCAGATCAGGGCGGCACCAGCCCCGCGCGCCCACGTCTGTGGCGCGTTACCGGGCTCTGCCCCCGCTAACGCGCCACAGACACGAGATTCCGGCAAACTGGCGCCCGCATGGGTGAAACGCGGTACGCGAAGAACGGCGACACGCACCTTGCGTACGAGGTTCGCGGGCAGGGCGACCGTGACCTCGTCCTGCTTCAGGGCGCGACGCTGCCCATGGACAGCCTCGACGAGCATCCGAACACGGCTCGCATCGTCCGCAGGCTCGAGTCTCTGGGTCGCTTGATCCTCTTCGACCGTCGTGGGGTCGGACAGTCCGATCCGCTCGGCCCAGACGACACGCTGAGCCCCGAAGAGCAAGCAGATGATCTCCTCGCCGTCCTCGACGCCGCGGGGTCGACTCGGTGCGCCATCGTCGGATTCTTCGACGCGGGCCTTCCTGCCTTGGTCCTGGGAAGCCGCAACGCCGACCGCGTCACCGCGCTTGCGCTGGTGCACGCCTATGCACGGTTCTTCCAGGCACCCGATTATCCGGCCGGGATCCCGGCTTCGCTCAGCGATGGCTTCGACCAAGTGCTCGACGGCGGGGAAGGTCCACGGGACACCGTGGCCATCGTGGCACCAAGTCACGCCGACGACTCCCGCTTCCGCAATTGGTTCGACACGGCCGGGCGCCGAGGGGCCAGCCCTCGCGTCGCCGGACGGATTTGGGAGGCGATGATCACGCCCGACCTGCGAGACGTCGTGGCGGAGGTCAGCGTCCCCACCCTGGTACTGCAGCGCCGGGACGACCTGGTCACGCCGGCATCGCAAGGTCGCTACCTCGCCGAGCGGATTCCGGGGGCGACCTACGTCGAGCTCGCGGGCGGCGACCACCTCCCCTACTCGGGCAACGTGGATGAGATCCTCGACGAGATCGATCGGTTCCTCGGAGGAGAGGGTCGAGAGGCTCGCGTCGATCGCGTCCTCACCACTGTCCTCTTCACCGACATCGTCGGGTCCACCGACCGCGCCGCGACCCTCGGTGATCGCCGGTGGAGGGAACTCCTCGACACCCACGACGACCTCATCCGCCGCGCGCTTGATCGCTTTGACGGCCGTCTCGTGAAGGCTACGGGCGACGGACTCATGGCGTCGTTCGACAGTCCCGGTCGGGCGGTCCAATGCGCGGCCGAGCTCCGCGACGTGCTTTCTAGCGCCGGTCTCACCATCCGGGCGGGCATTCACACGGGTGAGGTCGACAAGCGCGGCGACGATCTCGGTGGGATCGCGGTGCACATCGCAGCGCGAGTCATGGCCGAGGCCGGCCCAGGCGAGATCTACGTGTCTGCCAGCGTCCCGGTGCTGCTCACCGGATCCGAGATCGCCTTCGAAGACCAGGGAACCCGGGAGCTGAAAGGCGTCCCGGGTTCCTGGCAGGTCTTTCGCGCCGCCATCTGACGGCGCTCGTGCGATGCGCTACGACGCCGCGGCGGCCTCGCGGTCCTTGGCGACCTCGTCGAGCGCTTCGTACTCCTCGCCGGTGTCGACCCAGTCCTCGAACTGGATGACGCCGATCTCGGTGAAGCGATCACGGAGCCAGCCGTCGGCGGCGTCGAGCAACCCAAGCTTCTTGCAGTTCGGGACGATCTTCGAGAACAGCATCGCCTGGAAGAACTGCCGCTCGGGGAGGTCCATCATGAGGGTGACGACGTCCTTCACCGGCAGCCCGAGGCGCTCCCACACCTCCTGCTGGAGGAACCGGTCGCGCATGCGCAGCGCCGCCTCGAAGGCGAACTCCTGGCGCTCCCGCAGCTCCGCCGCGCTCAGGCCCTCGTAGTACTCCTTCAGCGAGAGCACGCCGAACGCCACGTGGCGGGCTTCGTCGGCCATGACGTAACGGAGCAGCTTCTTCAGCAGGGGCTCCGTGGTCAGGGTGTGAATGAACCCGAAGGCGGCGAGGGCGAGACCCTCCACCATGATCTGCATGCCGAGGTAGGTCATGTCCCACCGGCTGTCGGCGATGATGTCGTCGAGCAGCATGCGCAGGTGCGCGTTGATCGGGTACGCGCCCGAGAGCTTTTCGTTGAGGTACTTGGCGAACACCTCGACGTGGCGTGCCTCGTCCATGACCTGGGTCGACGCGTAGTACTTGGCGTCGATCCACGGCACGGTCTCGACGATCTGGGCGGTGCAGATGAGGGCGCCCTGTTCGCCGTGGAGGAACTGGCTCAGCGTCCAGTTCTGCGACTCGACGCCCAGCTGGATCCACTCCTTATCCCCGAACTTGGCGAACGGGGTGCCGGCGAGATCCATCTCCGGGGCGAGACCGGTCAGGGCCCCGGCACCAACCGCGTTCTGCTCGGCGTTGGCGAGGACGACCTTCTCCTGGTCGACGTCGATCGACCAGTCGAGGTCGGTCTCGCCGTTCCACTGACTGCCCTTGGCCTTCTCATAGAGCTTGCCCAGCGCGGGACGGGTTCGGTCGTAGTCCCATGTGAACAGGGAATCCTGTTCGGCCCGAATGATGTGGATGATCTCGTCGACGTCCGTGTTCGTGATCGAGAGGATCGCCTCGAGGTCGTTGGGGTCGGCTCGGCCGATCAGCTCTTCGTTGGTCTTGGCCATGGAACTCCTCTTTCGTTTGTGGCCGCTCGGCGGCCACGGGCTCGTTTGTGGCCAGTGGCCACGGTTCGCGTGCGACCACGAAGGTCGCGTCGGATCAGACGGCCGGGGCCGCCATAGGACTCTCTAGGAGGTTGCGCGAATCGCCGAGCGGCGCATCCTCCAGGCCCGGCAGCACGAACGTGCGAACCAGGCGTCGGACGGATGCTTCGTCGTCGAGGGCGACGTAGTCGCTCGGCGTCAAGAAGTAGGTGAAGACCAATCGGCACAGCCATTCGCCGGCGCGAGCGGCGAGATCGGGGCGAAGGAACCTCGAGAGGTGCGGGGCGAGCAGCACCGAGGCGACGCCGAGGACCCGGTTGCCCCGCTCGAACGCGAAGTGGGGCAGGATCGCCTCGGGCTCGACGGCGAGGACGTGGCGCAACGCGTCGTGCTCGGCGAACTCGCGGCCGGCGGTGAGCAGCACCCCGACAGCAAGATCCTCGAGGGTGTCGGCGTTGGCCGCAGCGGCGTCGATGGCCGCCGCCAACCGGCGCGTCTCATGCTCGACCACTGCTTCGAGGAGCGCCCGCTTGCCGGGGAAGTAGCGATAGAGGGTGGCCCGGGAACACCCGGCGGCCGAGGCGACGTCCTCGACCGTGGTCTTGGAGACGCCGAACTGCGCGAGGCACCGCAAGGCGGCCTCGACCACGCGCGCATCCATGAGCGGTTCTGGACCCATCTCATGAGACGGTAAGTCGCTGAGTGTCTCAGCGTCAATGTGTCGTGGGTCACACCAGGCACGATCGGGCGTCGGAACCGGCACCTCGAGCCCCGTTTCGGGGTGGTCTTCGCCGCCCGATGCCTATTCGACGGCGACAATCCCGGCGAGCACCTGGTCGCGGACAAGCTCTCGGACCTCGTCGCGGTTCGCGTGGTCCACGGATCCCGGCGAGGCGGCCAAGGACAGGAGCATGCGGGCCACGTACTCGGTCGCCTCGCGAGGGTCGACGCCGTCGCGCAACAACCCGCGTTCCGCCGCCCGCTCGACGTACGGCAGCAGGAACGCCTCGGCGATGGCGAGGGGGCGCCGGTCGACGGTGAGCATCGGGAGGAAGCGCTCGGGCTCGGTAGCGAGGACCTTCTGGAGCACCTCGTGTTCGAGCAGCGCTCGATGGGCGAAGCGCAGGGCCGACTCGACGAGCGCCGGGAGATCGGGGGCGCCGGCCACTTCCTCGGCAAGCCGCCCCATGAAGCGGCCGGCCTCCCACGCCACCGTCTCGCGCAACAGCTCGTCGCGCCCACCCGGAAACTGGCGATAGATGGTGGCCCGGGAAACCCCGGACGCCTTGGCGACGTCCTCGATGGTGGTCTTGGCCATGCCGAAGCGCGCCACGCACTCGTACGCACCCTCGATGATGCGATCCCGTTGCGTCCCCTCGGGCTCAGCCACGGGCGCTCGCTCGCCGATCGTGCGGCGGAGTGACCGAGGAGAGCCCGGTGAACCTTCGCGTGCACTTGTCGTCGTGATCGGGAGCGGTATGCCGGAATCCAACGACGGAAACTGCACACCAAACCGCGAGGGCGGGGAGGTCCAACGGGGTCAGACGTCGAGCAACGTGTCGAGGCCCACGGTGAGGCCCGCACGGTCGCCGACGGTCCGGATCGCCATCAGCACGCCGGGCATGAACGAGGAGCGGTCGTAGGAGTCGTGACGCAGGTTGAGGCTCTGGCCCGTCGTGCCGAAGACGACCTCCTGGTGGGCCACGAGACCACGCAAACGCACGGAATGAATCCGGATACCGCCGGGACCCTGCCCGCCCCGCGCTCCGGGAACGACCTCGTGGCGCGTCGGATCCGCGCTCCACTCCTTGGAGGCCGCCGCCATCCGCTCGGCGGTCAGCATGGCGGTGCCCGACGGGGCGTCGCTCTTCTCGTCGTGGTGCAGCTCGATGATCTCGACCGACTCGAAGTACGGCGCCGCGAGTTCGGCGAACCTCATCATGAGGACGGCGCCGATGGCGAAGTTGGGGGCGATGACGGCGTTGGCGGCCGACGACGCGAACAGCCGATCGAACTCGGCGAAGTCGTCGGGCGTGAAGCCAGTCGTGCCGACGACGGCATGCACGCCGTTGGCGGCGCACCAGCGGAGGTTCTCGCGGGCTGCGCCGATCTCGGTGAAATCGACCATGACGTGTGCGCTCCGGCCGGTGTCCGCCTTGGCGGCGACCTGCATGCTCGGACCCCTGATCCCGATCTGGCTGAGGTCGAGGCCGGCGTGATGAGGGTCGATGGCGGCGACGAGGCGCAGGTCGGGCGCGTCGGCCACCGTCTGGCACACGGTGGAGCCCATGCGTCCCCCCGCGCCGAACACCCCCACGTCGATTGCCATGACCCGAGGCTAACGGGTCGCGCGTCGACGGTGTCTCAGGCGCGTTATCGGGGATATGGCCGGGTAACGCGCCTCAGACGCGTTCAGCCGAGGCCGAACGTCTCGTCGTCGGCGAACGGACCCACCGCCACGATCGTGCGCGGCCCGCCGGCGAGCACGCGGTCGACGACGCGCTCGATATCGGCGGCCTCGACGGCGTCGATCCGGGCAATAAGGTCGTCGACGGTCGGAACCTCGCCGAGGGTGATCTCCGAGCGCCCGATGCGGTTCATGCGGGCGCCGGGGCTCTCGTTCGACAGGGCGAGGCTGCCCTTGATCGCACCCTTGGCCCGAGCGAGTTCGTCGGCCGTGACACCACCGTCCTCCACGAGGCGATCGAACTCGCTGCTGATGAGCTTGACGACATCACGGGCCTGGTGCGGCGCCGTGCCCGCGTAGGCGGCGAGCACCCCCGTCTCCTCGTAGCCGTTCCGGTACGAGTACACGGAGTACGCCAGGCCCCGCTTCTCTCGGATCTCCTGGAACAGGCGCGAGGACATTCCGCCGCCGAGGGTCTGGTTCAGCACGCTCAGCGCGTACCGGTCGTCGTCGTCGCGAGCGAAGGCCCGGCACCCGAGGACGAGATGGGCCTGCTCGGTCTGCCGAGGGAAGATCCGCAGGCCGATCGGATCTCCGGTCGCCGGCTGGCGCGGCGCGTCGGGGTGGCCGCTTCGGCCGGCAAACCGCGACGCCACGCCGTCGACGATCTGCGCGTGGGTGGCGTTGCCCGCCACGGCGACCACGACGTTGCCGCCCGCGTAATGGGCGGCGTGATACCCCGCGATCTGATCCCGGGTCATGGCCGTGATGATCTCGGGCTCGCCGATCACCTCGCGCCCGAGCGGGTCGGGCAGGACGGCCTCGGCGAAGACGTCGTGCACAAGGTCGTCCGGCGTGTCGTCGCGCATCCGGATCTCTTCCAAGATCACCTGACGCTCCGACTCGACTTCGTCGGGCAGGAGCGCCGGCGACCACAGGATGTCGGACAACACGTCGAGGGCAAGGTCGAGACAATCGTCGACGATGCGGATGTAGTACGCCGTGTATTCGCGGGTCGTGAAGGCGTTCATCTCGCCACCGACCGCCTCGACCGACTCGGCGATCTCCTGCGCGGAGCGCGTGGGTGTGCCCTTGAACAGCAGATGTTCGAGGAAGTGCGTCGCGCCCGAGAGCTCGCGCGACTCGTCGCGCGAGCCGACGTTGACCCAAAAGCCGACGGCCACCGACCGCACGTCGGGCATCGTCTCGGTGACGACCCGCACCGACGAGTCGAGCGTCGTGCGCTCGACCGCGGGCGAGGGTGGCTTGGCGCTGGCCACCGTGGATCAGTCGCGACGAGGCGGGCGACCGCCTCCGCGGCCTCCGCCGCCACCGCGACCGCCACGACCGCCGCCACGGCCTCCGCCGCCACCGCGACCGCCGCGGCCTCCGCCACGACCGCCGCCGCCGTCGCCGCGGTCTGCACTGCGGGCGCCGGAGTCGGCCGGTCCGAGGTCGCCGAAGATCTCGCCGGCCTGCTTGCTCCACTCGTCACCGAACGAGGCGCGATCCCGATCCCCCGAGCCCTCCCCCGCGCTGGCGCGAGCGGGCTCACGGCCGCGGTCTCCCCCGCGGTCGCGGTCTCCCCCGCGGTCGCGGTCTCCGCCCCGGTTCCGATCGCCCGCGTCGTCGCGGTCGTCGTCGCGGTCGCGGCGCGGCGGGGGCGGTGCGCCCTCCTCGCCGGCGAGCGACAGGCTGACCTTGCCTCGCTGGTCGATGTCGTCGACGCGGACCTTGACCTCCTGGCCCATCTCGAGGACGTCCTCGACGCGGTCGATGCGCTGGCCGCCGCCGAGCTTCGAGATGTGGAGCAAGCCGTCACGTCCCGGAAGGATGTTGACGAACGCACCGAAGCTGGTGATGTTGACGACCTTGCCGTCGTACTCGACACCGAGTTCGGGCTGGGGCGGGTCGAGGATCAGTGCGATCTGCTCGAGCGCGGCATCGACCTTCGAGCGCTCGGTGGCGCCGATGGTCACGATGCCGACCACGCCGTCGTCGTCGATGTTGATGTCGGCGCCGGTCTCCTGCTGCATGGTGTTGACGACCTTGCCCTTGGGCCCGATCACCTCTCCCACCTTGTCGAGCGGGATCTCGAGGCTGACGATCTTCGGGGCGGTCTCGCCCACCTCTTCACGAGGCTCGGCGATGGCGCCCCGCATGACCTCGAGGATCTGGAGACGAGCCTCCTTCGCCTGCTCGAGCGCCTTGGCGAGGACGTCGGCGGGGATCCCGTCGATCTTCGTGTCGAGCTGGAGCGCGGTGACGAAGTCCTCGGTGCCCGCCACCTTGAAGTCCATGTCACCAAAGGCGTCTTCGGCTCCGAGGATGTCGGTGAGGGTCGTGTACTCCCCGTCGGCATAGACGAGGCCCATGGCGATGCCGGCGACCGGCGCCTTGATCGGCACACCGGCGTCCATCAGCGACAGCGTCGATCCGCAGACCGAAGCCATGGAGGTCGACCCGTTGGACGCGAGGACGTCGGACACGACCCGCAGCGCGTAGGGAAACTCCTCGGCCGGCGGAACCACCGGAAGGAGCGCCTTTTCGGCCAGCGCGCCGTGGCCGATCTCGCGACGGCGGGGCGCGCCGACGCGACCGACCTCGCCGGTGGACGACGGCGGGAAGTTGTAGTGGTGCATGTACCGCTTGCTGTCGTCGAGGCCGAGGGTGTCGAGCATCTGCGCCATGCGCGGCATCCCGAGCGTGGCGACGGTGAGCACCTGGGTCTCACCCCGCTGAAACAGTCCCGTGCCGTGCGCCGTCGGCAGCACGCCAACCCGCGCCGAGAGCGGACGCAGCTCGTCGAGCTTGCGCCCGTCGATGCGGAAGCCCTCCTTCACGATGCGCGATCGCACGATCTCCTTTTCGAGCGAGCGAAGCGCGGCCTTCAGCTCGCGCTCGCGACCGGCGAACGCGCCCGGCGCGTCGGCGGTCCCGGCGAGCTTCTCGACCACGGCGGTCTTGATCTCACCGATGCGCTCATTGCGATCGGCCTTGTCGGCGATTTGGAGAGCCGCACCCATGTCGGCGCGGGCGGCCTCCTTGACGGCGGCGGCGACCTCGTCGTCGTAGTCGAAGCGCGGGACGTAGGAACGCTCCGCGATCGGGCCGTTGGCCTTCTCGAACTCGTCGCGCAGCTGGAGCTGCAGGTCGATCGAGGCGCCGATGCCCTGCTTGGACACTTCGAGGCCCTCGGCGATGACGGCCTCGTCGACCTTCGGCGCGCCCGCCTGGTAGAGCTGCCACGCACGGTCGCCACCACCGGCCTCGACCATCATGACGGCGATCTCGCCGGCGTCGGTGCGACGGCCGGCCACGACCATCTCGAAGGTGGCGTCGTCGCGCTCCTCGAAGGTCGGGTGGGCGACCCACTCGCCGTCGATGTGTGCGATGCGCACGGCCCCGATGGGACCGTTGAACGGGATGCCCGAGATCCACAGCGCCGCAGAGGCACCGTTGATCGACAGCACGTCGTGCGGGTTGGTCTGGTCGGCGCCGAGGATCGTCGAGACGACCTGGACCTCGTTGCGGAAGCCTTCGGGGAACGACGGCCGCAGCGGGCGGTCGGTGAGGCGGCACGTGAGGATGGCGGCGTCGGTGGGACGGCCCTCCCGGCGGAAGAACGAGCCGGGGATCTTGCCCGCCGCGTACATCCGCTCTTCGACGTCGACCGTCAGCGGGAAGAAGTCGATCCCCTCGCGAGGCTCGGCGGTAACGGCCGTGACGAGCGCCGTGGTGTTGCCGATGGCGGCGAGCACCGAGCCGTGGGCGAGCTGCGCGAGCTCACCACTCTCGAAGGACATGATCCGGTCGGGCGACCCGACGGGACCGGAAACCCGGACGGCTTGCGCCATGGGGTACTCCTCTCAGTTGGAGCGAGAGGAGCGGGCCGGTTCCCAGTAGTCACGCTCCGGGAACCCGGGGCGTCGCCACTGACAACCGGTCGGTTGTCCTCACGCGTGTAATTGGTTGCGTGTTCTTGGTTGTAGGGCAGTCGGGAGCTTCCCTTCCGGGTGTCGCTCCCGGTCACTACCGGCGAAGGCCGAGACGCGCGATGAGCGCTCGGTATCGCTCGATGTCGTTCCGAGCGAGGTAGTCGAGCAAACGTCGACGCTGCCCCACCAGCATCAGAAGGCCTCGCCGTGAGTGGTGATCCTTCTTGTGGGTGGAGAGATGCTCGGTGAGGTGCGAGATCCGCTGCGTGAGCAGGGCCACTTGCACTTCGGGAGAGCCGGTGTCCTTCTCGTGGAGCTTGTGCTCCCCGATGATGGATGCCTTATCTGTGGCGAGCGTGTCAGCCATTGCGCGTCGATACACCTTTGCTGGTCGTGGATGTCTCGTTCGCCCATCGGGGGCGGAACACAGACCGGGTCAGGGTATCACGGGTGCCCCCGGCCACCCAATGGGACCGGGTCCGCTCCCCATCGTGCCTGGGACGCGGCGCCTCGTCATCCCACGAGCCGGCGCGTGGCCTCGACGTCGCGGCGGATCTGCTCGACGAGCGCATCCGGCGAGTCGAACTTCTCCTCACCACGGAGCCGGTGGGTGAAGCGCACACGCACGGCGTGGCCGTACAGGTCGCCGTCGAAGTCGAGGACGTGGGCTTCGAGGAGGACCGCGGACGCTCCGTGCTCGTAAAACGTGGGGCGCCGCCCGAGACTGATCGCCGCCGGACGGGCCACGCCGTCGGATTCGTCGACGAACCACCCCGCGTAGATGCCCTCCGCGGGTAGGCACATTTCGGCGGGGACGGCGACGTTGGCGGTCGGGAACCCCAGATCACGCCCGCGGCGGTCGCCGACCACGACCCGGCCCGGGACTTCATGGGGACGACCCAGGAGACGGGCTGCTGCCTCGACGTCGCCCGCCATGAGCAGGCCCCGGATCAGCGTCGAGGAGTAGGCGGCCCCGGTGTCGTCGTCGGTGCCGACGAGATCGACCGCCTCCACGGCGAAGTCGTGCGCCGCGCCCTGGTCCTCGAGAAAGGCGACCGTGCCGCGGCGCTGGTAGCCGAAGTGAAAGTCGGCGCCGACCACCACGCCGCGCACCCGCAGCTTCTCGACGAGGACCTCTGTCACGAAGTCTTCGGCGGTCTCCTTCCGGCGATCGTCGTCGAAGGTGAGCACGCACACGAGGTCGAGAAGCCCTGTTTCCTCGAGGCATTCGATCTTCTGGTCGAGGCCGGTCAGCAGCCGCGGCGCGGATTCGGGACGGACCACCTGGGCCGGGTGCTTGTCGAACGTGACAAGCGCCGCCCCGCACCCCATGGCGTCGGCGCGAGCGCGGACCAGTTGCAGGAGGGCGCGGTGTCCGAGGTGCACGCCGTCGTAGGCACCGATGGTGACGACGTTCCCATTGCGGTTCCCCACCGGTGTCACGGGATCGCGAACGACGTCCATCGGCCAAGGTTCGCGCGTTCCCTCGACCCGGAGTCGATTTCCCGTGGCCACCGTGGGAGACGACCGTGCGTCGGGGACGAATCAGGCGATGACGACCGCCGGCTTGCAGCCCGCGCCGACCTGCTCGTAGACCGCGAGAAGACCGTCGCCTTGATCAAAGACCGCGAACGGGCCGGCGCCCGCGCCGTCGCCGAGAAGGGAAGGGATCGGGAAGACGGAACCGTGCCGCACCGCCTCCGCCTGCGCGTCGTCGACGACGACGCGTTCGAGGTGGCGCACGGCGGCGGCGGGCTCGAGGGCGACGCCGGACGGGTCAGCCGCCACGTCGTCGAGGGCGTGCGCGTCGTCGAGGGTGAACTGGCCGACGGCGAGGCGACGCAGTTCGCCGAGGTGCGCGCACCCGCCGAGGGCGGTCCCGAGGTCGGCGGCGAGCGCGCGGATGTAGGTGCCCGACGAGCACTCGACGTGGATCACCGCCTCGGGGTACGGGCCGGGCTCGAACGACTCGACGACGAGTCGATGAATCGTCACCCGCCGGGGATCGCGTTCGATTTCCTCGCCCCGTCGTGCCGCCTCGTAGAGCTTCTGGCCACCAATCTTCACCGCGGAGACCATGGGCGGGAGTTGCTCGATCTGCCCGACAAACCGGACCGCCGTCGCCTCAACCTGGGCACGCTCGATGGGCATCGGCCGGCGGTCGAGCACGGCGCCGGCGGCGTCGAGCGTGTCCGTGGCGACGCCGAAGACCACCTTCCCCCGATACACCTTCGACAGATCACCGAGAAACCGCAGCAGGCGGGTGACCCGCCCAAGGCCGAGCACGAGGACACCCGTGGCGTCTGGATCGAGGGTGCCGGCATGTCCCACGCGCTTTTGCCCGTACAGACCGCGAACCTTGGCCACGACGTCGTGGGACGTCCATCCCGCGGGCTTGTCGATGACGAGCAGGCCGTCGATCACAGGCGCACGGCGGCTGATCAGGCCGGGATTGCCGCAAGCACGGCGGCGACGGTTTCCTCGACCGAGCGGTGGGTGGTGAACCCGGCCGCGAACCGATGGCCGCCCCCGCCATGGGCCTGCGCGATCGAACACACGTCGACCTCGCCAAGGGACCGCAGGCTGATCTTGAGCGAGCCGTCGCGTTCCTCCTTCAAGACGCAGAACACTTCGGCCTCGCGCGTTCGGCGGACGAGATCGATGAGTCCCTCGGTCTCCTCCACCGTGACTCCGTAATGATCGAGGTCCGCCTGTGTCACCGCCACCCAAACGAAGCGCCGGTCCGGGACGAGTTCGGAGCGGGCGAGCACCGCGCCTGCCATCTTCAAATAGTCGAACCGGTGCTCTTCGAACAGCGATCGATTGAGGGTCGCGAGGGGCACGTCGTAACGAACGAGATCGCGAGCGATGTCGAAGACTTCTTCGGTCGTCGAGTCGTACTGAAAACGTCCGGTGTCGCACACGATCCCGGCGTACAGATTCACGGCGACGTCGTGATCGAGGGACAGGAACGGCGCGCGCTCGATCATCCGATACACCAACACCGCTGTGGCTGCCGCCGCGGGCTCCACCACGTTGATGCTGCCGTAGCGATCGTTGGACGCGTGGTGGTCGAGAACGATGAGGGACCCCGCCCGCTTGGCGGGGTCCGTCAGATCGCCCAAGCGGGCGAGGGAACCGCAGTCGAAGGTCACCATCACTTCGGGTTCGCCGGGGAAGTCGGCCGGCTTGGTCAGCAGTTCGAGTCCCGGAAGCTCGCGATAATGCGGAGCCACGACGAACGGCTCCGAGAAGGACGCAATCGAGTCCCGTCCCGCAGTCCGCAGCGCGTGGTGCAGCGCCAGCATCGACCCGAGGGCGTCGCCGTCGGGCGACACGTGGCACGCCAGCGCCACCTGCTCCGCACCCTCGATTGCGTCGATCGCCTGCGCGAGATCGTTCACACCTGTCACTGACCTTCGCCGTCGGGATGGAGATCACGGATGATCTCCTCGATCCGTTGGCCCGTGCGCATCGACCGGTCCTCCTCGAACACGAGCTTCGGAACGTACTTCAGCCGAACCTGCCGCCCCAGCGCCGATTGCAGGGGGCGCCGAGCCGACTCCAACGCGTTCGCCACGTCGGTGCTCGTTTCCTGCCTCCCACCTCGCACGGGCGCCACCGATGTGACCTCGGTCTCATCGACCTCGGAGGCGAGCGACGAATAGAAGACTCGTGCGTGTTTGAGGTCTGCGCTCACTTCGACCCCTGTGATGGTGACCAGTTCGAGACGGGGATCCGACATCCGGGCCAACTCGTCGGCGAGCACTTCGTGGACAACCTCGTTGACGCGGGCAGTGCGCGGATAGCGCCGGTCGCTCACGGTTCCTCCAGGTACGTCGTTTGCACTTCGAGCACCTCGACGTCGCCCGCCGCGTAGACGAAGCGTTCGCAATTCGCCAGGACGTCCTCGAGGTGATGACTGCTCTCGGCGACCACGGCGACACCGATCACCGATCGTTGCCACTGGTCGTGGCACCCCACCTCCGCAACCGAGACCCGGAACTTGTGCCGGAGGCCTTCGACGATCGGACGGATCGCCTGGCGCTTGCGCTTCAACGACCGCGACTCAGGCACAAAGAGGTCGAACCTGACGGCAGCGGCATGCACAGCACCCATTCTCTCGCGTTGGGTGCGCGTGGTCGCGCCCTCTCGCTCGTCTCATCGGTACCACGCTCAACTCCATCAACCCGGATCCCCGGGCCGAGCCCGAGACGGCACCAGACTTTCCTGCACCGATGACGTCATCCCCCCCGAATCGCACCTACCTCCCCGTCGTGCTCGGGGTCCTCGCGGTCCTGACCGCCTTGATCGCAACCGCGGTCGTCTACCGAGCGATCGACGGCGACGAACTCCACCCCGGCGACGAGACCAGAACGAACGCGGCCGGAGGTTCCGGCGATCCCATTGGCACCGCCGTCGTCGACGGACACGCCCGATCGCTGGTCGTGAGCGGAACCGTGAGGGACCTCGCCAGCGTGCACCTCCGAGGCGGCGAGGGCTTCCTCACGGTCGGAAGCGTGATCGACTCCGAGGGGAACGCCCTCGGCCCCGGCACCCTCGAGTCGCGTGCGTCGGACGTGCGCGTGAGTGGGAGCGGGCTGCGCTTCGGCATCCACGCCCTGCGCGTCATGCCCAGCGGCGCGGGATTCATCGGCGCCGACCTTCTGCCTGACACCCGACCCTCCGGGGTTGCCGGTGTGCGCGCCAACGGACCGTTGACCGTCGAGGCGTCATCGATGACCTTCCTGCCGAACGCCGACGACCGCGCGACGCAACCCCCCGTGCCTGTCACACTCCGCGCGCCCATCACGATCGTCAGCGACGAGCCGTTCCCCGTTCAGGGCCGCGAATGGGTCGACATCCCGACCGGGCCGATCGCGGTCGACGCGGAATGGCTCACGTGGGCCGGCTCCGGTGGCATGGCCTTCGACGGCGCGTCGTATGCGCACGAGTTCGTCGGCATCCGCGGCGATGGAACCGTGGCGATCGGACGCGGCGCGCCCGAACTCGCCATCACGGGAGAGCTCACGCCGCGCCAGATCTGGGTCGACGGCATCGCGCAGCTCGCTACCACGGCTGACGTCGAGGTCAAGCGGATCCCCAACCCCGCCCTCGCCGGTGAATACACCACCTTCACGTGGGCCCCGACGAACCGGGGCCGCTTCGACATGGCGATGGCCTCCATCACGCCGGGGAACCCGGCGGGAAGTTGGGTGGAACTCGCCCTCGATCCCCTCCCCGACATGGACGGCGGAGAAGACCGGCCCGCCCGCGGCGGCGTGACCGCGGGGCTCATCTACGACGAGGGCGGGTTCTTCGACAACGCCACCCAACCGATCAGTTCGATGATCCGTCCCGGCCGCGGCGACGAGCGGGAGATCGGGATCCACGTGCCCGACGACGCGACGCCGGGCGACTACACCGTGGCGCTCGTTGTCGAGGGGAACTTCGATCCGATCCGTGTCGAGGTTCCCGTGCGCGTTATCGCCCGGTGAACACCTTCCGAACGGTGCCTTCCGAGTCAGGCGTGACGAGGGCCAAGACCTCGTCGTTGATCTCGAACCGCGTGTCGCCTCGAGGGACGACGACGTGCTCGTCGCGCACAATCGCCACGATGGTCGAATCGCGTGGGATGTCGATGTCCTTGATCTCGATGCCCACGGCGGGGGAATCGGGGGCCAGGGTCACCTCGACGAGACGCGCCTGACCGCGCTCGAACTGGAGCAGCCGCACGAGGGTGCCGACGGTCACCGCCTCCTCGACGAGGGCCGTGATGAGGTGCGGCGTCGACACGGACACATCAACCCCCCACGTCTCGTTGAAGAGCCATTCGTTCTTGGGGTGGTTGACGCGGGCGACGACCCGCGGCACGCCGAACTCCTGCTTGGCGAGCAGCGACACCACCAGGTTGTCCTCGTCGTCGCCGGTGGCCGCCACAACGACATCGGCGGTTTCGAGACCTGCTTGCTGCAACGAGGCGAACTCGCACGCGTCGGCGACGAGCCACGTCACGCCCGGCCGGCCCATGCCGCGCTCGGCGACGGCCGGCTCCTGCTCGATCACGAGGACTTCGTGGTCGGCGGCGGAAAGCTCCCCAGCGATGTAGCCGCCGACATTGCCGCCGCCGGCGATCACGACACGCATCAGTGACCTCCGTCCGTGACGCCGAGCCTCGCCCCGAGGTCGTCAAGGGCACCGACGTCGCTCACGATGCGCAGCACGTCGCCCTCCTGCCCGACCAACTCCGACGACGCAATCTTGGTCTCTCCGGTTCGGGTGACCGCGACCAGCCACCACCGCCCCGGCTCGTTGATCTCTTGGAGGCGGCGGGCGCACCACGTCACGGGAAGCGCTCGCTCGACGAGCGTCACCGTGCCGGTGGGGTCGATCCAGTCGCGGTGATGCTGCTGCGGAGAAAGCCGTCGGAGCACTTGTTCCGTCGTCCACGCCACGGTCGCCACCGTGGGAATGCCGAGGCGCTCGTAGATCGCGGCGCGCCGAGGGTCGTAGATCCGGGCTACGACCGCCTCGATGCCGAAGGTCTCTCGGGCGACACGCGCCGTCAGGATGTTGGAGTTGTCGCCGCTCGTGACGGCGGCAACCGCGCCGGCGCGGTCCACGCCCGCCTCGACGAGCGTGTCTCGGTCGAACCCGAACCCCACCACCCGTTCACCCGCGAAGGATTCCGGCAGGCGCGTGAACGAGTGGACGTTCTTGTCGACCACGGTGACCGACTCGCCTGCCCCTTCGAGGGCCACGGCGAGCTCGCTCCCCACCCGACCACACCCCACGACGACGACGTGCATGCGTACCTCCGGACGGCGGGCCTTGGTCCGACGTCGTTGACTGCGAGCGTGAGGATCCTAACGAGACGCGTCCGCCGCGCCTGTCTCGAACAGGGCGTCTCGGACGAGGCGCCCCGGCACGACTCGTCCCGCGCACCGCCGTACGCTAACGCCGGCTCGCATTCGCTCGAGGAGGAGACCGTCGTGCTGCCGAATGACCGAGCGCCCGAGCCGGAGCCGCTCAGGCCCACCATCCCCCTACCGCCCGACAGCCTTCGGTATCGGCTGAAGAGTTTCTTTCTCGGCGATCCGCTTCACACCGAAGCGCTTGCCCACGAGCGGCTCGGAAACCCGACGGCGCTTGCCGTCTTCGCGTCGGACAACCTCTCGTCCTCGGCGTACGCGACCGAGGAGATCCTCCGCGTGCTCGTCCCCGCGGTGGGAGTGGCCGCCTTCTCCCTCGTCATGCCGATCACGCTGGCCATGCTCGGCGTGCTCGCCCTGTTGATCCTGTCGTACCGCCAGACGATCAAGGCCTATCCGCAGTCGGGAAGCGCGTACCTCGTGACGCGAGACAACTTCGGCATCGTGGTGGCGCAAGTCGCCGGCGTGGCCCTCCTCACCGACTACATCCTGACGGTCGCGGTGTCGGTCGCGGCAGGCACGGCCGCCCTCACCTCCGCCTTCCACGCCCTCACGCCCTACCGGATCCCGATCGCCGTCTCGTTCATCCTCATCATCGCGTTCGGCAACCTTCGAGGACTGCGAGAGTCCGGAAAGGTCTTCGCCGTTCCCACCTACTTCTTCATGATCAACGTCGCGATCCTGCTGGGGATGGGGCTGTGGCAGCACTTCCTCGGCGATCTGCCCCGCGCTGAACATGTTGAGGGCATGAGGGAGTTCGGGGATGCGGGGAGCGGGCTCCTCTACGGGGCGTCGATCTTCATCGTGCTGCACGCGTTTGCCTCGGGAGGGGCCGCGGTGACCGGCGTCGAGGCCATCTCCGACGGCGTCCCCGCGTTCCGCGCACCGGAGTGGAAGAACGCCCGCCTCACACTCACCATCATGGGCTGCTGCCTCGGGATCATGTTTCTCGGGATCTCGCTGATCGCGTCCAAGACCCACGTGGTCCCCTTCGAAGAGGGCACGCCCACAGTGATCGCCCAGATCGGTCGCCTCGTCTACGGGGCCGGCGCGACGGGCGACGTGCTCTTCTACATGCTCCAAGCCGCGACGATGTTGATCCTGGTGATGGCGGCGAACACGAGTTTCGCCGACTTCCCGCGCCTCGCATCGTTCCAAGCCGGAGACAGCTTCCTACCCCGACAGCTGACCCAGCGGGGACACCGTCTGGTGTTCTCCAACGGCATCATCTTCCTCTCGGCGGCAGCCATGGGCCTCGTCGTCGTCACCGGGGCCGAAGTGGAGCGCCTGATTCCGCTGTACGCCGTGGGCGTGTTCACGTCCTTCACGCTCTCGCAGGCCGGCATGACCAAGCGGCACCTCCGCCTGCGCGAGCCGGGATGGCAGCGCGGGGTCGCTATCAACGGCGTGGGCGCCTTCATCTCGGCGGTCGTGGCCGTCATCGTGGCCGTCACCAAGTTCACCCACGGGGCGTGGGCCATCATCGTGGCGATCCCGATCTTCGTGCTGCTGCTGCTGCGCCTGGCCCGGCAGTACGAGACCGAGGCGTACCAGCTCGAGCACGACGTGCCCGACGCAGTGCAAGCGCCGCTGCTTCGCCGCCACGTCGTCTTCGTCTTCATCGACCGCCTCGATCTCGCCGCGGCGCGGGCGATCCAGTACGCGCGATCGCTGCGTCCCGACGAGCTGCGCGCCGTGCACTTCGTGGTCGATCACCAAAAGGCCGACGCGCTCGCCGCCGCGTGGCGGTCGCACGGACTCTCGCACGTAGCCCTTGAGCTGGTCGACTGCCCCGACCGGCGCCTCACTCGGGTCGCCGTCGATGTGGTCGCGCACGCACTCGACGATCGGCAGACCGAGGTCACCGTGCTGCTACCCGACCGCAAGTACCGCGGGTTCTGGCACCGCATACTGCACGACCAGACGGCCGACGAGATCGCGCTCGCGGTGTCGAGCCTCCCTCACGCCAATGTGACGACCGTCCCCTTCCATTTCGACTCGGGGCGTCGCCAGGCGGTCAAAGACACGGCCGGGGGTGCAGGCGACGAGATCGAAAAGAGCGAACCGCGTTCGACCGCCGAGCGCCCGGCCGACGTCATGGCGATCAGCGAGGCGCGCCTGCGGAGGCGTGCAAGGGTCGCGGGGAGGGTCGAAGGGATGCGACTCCTGCCGGCGGCCGGCGTACCGACGATCGAGCTGACGCTGGCCGACGACACCGCCCGCATCTCGGTGGTCTTCCACGGCCGGCGCGAACTCGCCGGGGTCGACGTCGGGACCAGGATGACCGTGGTCGGGATGGTGGTCGAACACAAGGGCCGGCTCGCCGTCATCAACCCGGCGTATGAGATTCACCCACCCATCCATGCATAGTCCCACGCGAGCGGTGTGAGTGCTGGCCCGGCTCACGCCGGGCCAGCACTCACACTCACCAGGCGGACTCAGGTGCGGGCGATCTCGCGGTTCTCGTAGGTCTCGATGACGTCGCCGGCCTTGAGGTCCTGGAAGTCGGAGAGCCCAATTCCGCACTCGTAGCCCGACGCCACCTCGCGCGCGTCCTCCTTGAACCGCTTCAGCGACGAGATCTCGCCGTTCCAGATGACGACGCCGTCGCGGAGGAAGCGGACCTTGTCTCCACGCTTGATCACCCCGTTGGTGACGTAACACCCCGCAACCTTGCCGACCCGCGGGATCCCGAAGATCTCGCGCACCTCGGCTTCGCCAGTGACCACCTCTTCGAATTCGGGCTCGAGCATGCCGAGCATGGCGGCTTCGACCTCTTCGATGGCCTTGTAGATGACCTCGTAGAGGCGGATCTCGACATCGTCCTGCTCGGCGAGCTCGCGGGCGATCCGGTCGGGCCGCACGTTGAACCCGATGATGGTGGCCGAGGAGGCCGCCGCGAGGGTGACGTCGCTCTCGGTGATCCCGCCGACCCCGCGGTGCACGAAGTTGAGTTTCACTTCGTCGCGCTCGAGCCGGCGGAGGGCCTCGGTGATGGCTTCGAGGCTGCCCTGCACGTCGGCCTTGAGGATCAGGTTGAGGCTGGCGACTTCGCCCGCCTGAATCTGGCTGAAGATGTCCTCGAGTCGGGCGCCGCCACCGGTGACCGAGATCGTGCCGACAAGTTGGGCGTGGCGACGGCGGCGGCCACGGGCTTCCGCCACCGTGCGGGCCGTCTTCTCGTCGGGTGCGACACGGAGTTCGTCACCCGCCGTCGGAACTTCCTCGAAGCCCATGACCTCGACGGGCGTCGAGGGGCCGGCATCGTCGATGCGCCCACCGCGATCATCGACGAGCGCCCGCACGCGTCCCCACGCTGCCCCGGCGACCACGGGGTCACCAACCCGCAGCGTTCCCCGCTCCACGATGACCGTGGCGAGGGGGCCGCGGCCGGGATCGAGGTTGGCCTCGAGCACCACGGCGCGGGCCGGCACCTTCGGGTTGGCCACGAGTTCTTCGACCTCGGCGACGAGGAGGATCGACTCGAGCAGTTCGTCGATGCCCGCGCCGGTCATCGCCGACACCTCGTTCATGACGGTCTCGCCGCCCCACTCCTCGGGGATGAGCCCGTGCTCGCTGAGCTGCTGGCGCACGCGTTGCGGGTCGGCGTCCTCGCGATCGACCTTGTTGATGGCGACGATGATCGGCACGTCGGCGGCCTTGGCGTGGTTGAGCGCCTCGACCGTCTGCGGCATCACGCCGTCGTCGCCCGCCACGACGAGCACGGCGATGTCGGTTGCCTCAGCACCACGGGCCCGCATGGCCGTGAAGGCCTCGTGACCCGGGGTGTCGATGAACGTCATCTTCTTGCCGTCGCGCTCGACTTGGTAGGCGCCGATGTGCTGGGTGATGCCGCCGGCCTCCTGCGCCACCACGTTCGCGGAACGGATCTTGTCGAGGAGAAGCGTCTTGCCGTGGTCGACGTGTCCCATGACGGTGACGACCGGAGGGCGCCACTCGAGGAGCGCGTCGTCCTCGTCGTCGTCATCGTCGACCGACAACAGCGCCTGCAGCTCGACCTCTTCCTCCTGCCCGGCGTTGACGAGCAGGATCTCCGCGCCGAGCTCGTCGGCGATGAGTTCGATCATCTCGTCGCTCAGCGACTGCGTTGCGGTCACCATCTCGCCCGCCTGCATGAGCAGGCGCACGATGTCGGCCGACGTGCGATTCAGCTTGGGCGCGTACTCCTGTGGGGTGATGCCGCGCTCAATGACGATCTCGCCTTCGGGGACGGGCGCGTCTTCCGGCGTGAAGGTCGTCGCCTGCTGCGGCTCCAACTCCTCCTCGCGCCGCCGACGACGCTTCTTGCGCTTGCGACCGGGAGGCCCGCCGGGCCGACCCCGTCCGCCGCCGGGGGGCGGAGGACCGCCTCCGGGGCGCTGACCCGTGCCAGGAGGGCCGCTCGGTCGATACCCACCACCGGCTCCTCCGCCGGGACCGCCGCCTCCGCTGGGACGCGGGCCGCCACCGGGACCGCCAGAAGTACGCGGACCGCCCGGGCCGCCCGAAGTACGCGGACCGCCGCGCGGTGGCGGTGGCGGAATCTTGCGACCGCCGAGTCCGGGGGGCGGCGGGATGGGGCGTCCGGTTGACGAAAGCGGTGTGCGCGCGGACTCGCCGTCGACGGCGTCGGCGTCGGTGGGCGCTTCGGGCGCAGCCGGGGGCGCCGCAGAGGCGGCGGGGCGCTCGACAGCGGGGCGATCGACCGACGGCCGCGCCGGCGGGTTGGCCCGGCCTGGAGACGCCGGCGCCACTGGTGTGGGCGCGGTCGGCGCCGGCGCACGGACCGGCGCCGGGCTCGGGGCGTCGGCGCGCTCAGGGACCTCGGCCTCGGTCTGCACGGTCGAGCGAATGACTCGGTGGGTTGGCTCGGGCTCGGGTGCGAGCGCCGACGGCTCGTCGACAATCGGCGACGTTCCCTCTGTCGTCGTTGCGGGGCCGGCGGCCTTGCTCGGGGCGCCCCCCGCACGAATGACCTTGCGCTCCCCCTTGGCGATCTCCTCGGCGCGCTTGCGAGCTTCTTCCGCCTTGCGCTCTTCCTCGAGTTCCTCGACCGACTTGGCGATCCCCTTCTCGCGCGCGAGGCGACGAACGCGGTCTGCCTGCGCCTCCTCGATGCTCGAGGAGTGGCTCTTGACCCCGATCTTCAGCTCTTCGGAGAGGGTGAGAATGTCGGCATTCTCGACGCCCAGCTCGCGAGCCAGCTCGTAAACCCTGATCTTCTTGGGCATAGGTAATCGCTAGTGAAACAGTCTCTCACGCAGCGCGTCGATTGCCCCCGGTGCAACGCCCCCACGGAAGACCCGTGCGAACGCCCGTCGCCGAACGGCGAATTCGAAGCATTCCGGCGACCCCTGGCACAGCCAGGCCCCTCGGCCGGCTTCGTGGCGCCCGGCCACGAGCGAGCCATCAGGTCGCCGCACAATTCGCACGAGCCCCGACTGCCCCGCGATGCGTTGGCAACCGACACACGTGCGCTGCGGTTCAGCCCGTTCCCTCTCCCTCCTGCTCGTCGTGCGCCTTTGCGCTGGCCTCATCATCGGCCCCTTCATCGCTCGGCTCTGGTGCACTCTCGTCGGTCGGTGTGGCTTCGGTCGACTCCGTGGCGACTTCAGCGACAAGTTCTGGGTCCGCCTCTGCCTCGGCGTCTGCCTCTGCCTCGGCCTCGGAAGCCGGCGCGTCGCCGTCGCCCGAGGGCGGCGCTTCGGCGGGCTTCTCCTCGCCGGCGTATCCAGCCTCGGCTGCCGAAATCGCTTCGCCGCCTTCAGCCGGCTGAAACACCAGCTCACCCGTCTCGGTCTCGATCCACTCGCCCGGCGCGTACCCCTGCTCCTCTTGCATGAGCTGGGTCTCGGACTTGATGTCGACGCGCCATCCGGTGAGGCGGGCAGCGAGGCGGGCGTTCTGGCCTTCCTTCCCGATGGCCAGCGACAGCTGGTAGTCGGGAACGATGACCTCCGCGACGCCGGTCTCGGCCGTCAGCCTGACCTCTTTCACCTTGGCGGGCGACAGCGCCTTGGCGACGAAGTCGCCGGTTTCCTCGGTGAACGGGACGATGTCGACCTTCTCGCCCCGGAGTTCGTTGACGATCATGCGAACCCGCGACCCGCGGGCGCCGACACATGCGCCGACCGGGTCGACCGCGTGATCGTTGGACGCCACGGCGATCTTGGTGCGGTGGCCCGGCTCCCGGGCGAGGGCCTTGATCTCCACGATGCCGTCGGCGATCTCGGGCACTTCAAGCTCGAACAAGCGCTTCACGAGGCCAGGGTGGGTGCGGGACACCACGATCTGGGGCCCCTTGGAGGTCTTGCGAACCTCGACGATGTACGCCTTGAGGCGCGAGCCGTGGTCGTAGCGCTCGTTCTGCACTTGCTCCGCCTGCGGGAGCAACGCCTCGACCTTGCCGAGGTCGAGGAGGGTGTAGCGCTGGTCGGTCTGCTGCACGATCCCCGTGACGATGTCGCCCTCGCGACCGGCGTACTCGTCGTACTTCATGTCGCGCTCGACCTCGCGAATCCGCTGCAGGATCACCTGCTTGGCGGTCTGCGCGGCGATGCGTCCGAAGTCCTGGGGCGTGTCGTCCCACTCACGGATGACGTCGCCTTCCTCGTCGAGTTCCTGCGCGATCACCTTGATCTCGCCGGTGTCGATGTCGATCTCGACGGCCGCCTCCTCGGCGGCGTTGGGAATTCGCTTGTAGGCGGTGCAGAGCGCGTTGGCGAGCGCTTCCACGAGCGTCTCGAAGCTGATCCCCTTCTCGCTCTCAATGAGGCGCAGGGCCTCCATCAATTCGTCGTTCCCCATGACCGTTAGACCCTCGTCGTCTTCTTGGGTTGGTTCTTCTGGCGCTTGTTGGCGCCGGAGCCGGGCTTGGGCGCGGGCCCCCACTCGAACACGGTGCGGGCCGACGCCACGTCGGCGAACGGCACGCGGCGTTCGGTGCCCGCGATATCGATCGTGATGCCGTCGTCGTCGACGTTGGCGAGCGCGCCTTGGTGCCGGCGCTCGCCGTCGACCTCGCGGTGTGTCTTCACGGCGATCGTTTGGCCGACGACGCGCCGGAAATGCGCGGGCAGGCGCAGCGGCCGCTCGAGGCCGGGACTCGAAACCTCGAGGGTGTACGCACCATCGATCAGCTCGTCGGCGTCGAGGACGGGTGACACCAGGTGACTCACCTCGGCGATGGTGTCGAGGTCGACGCCACCGTCACGATCCACCGACAGGCGCAACACGCGGGCGTTGCCGGCCCCGACGATCTCGACGTCGAACAGTTCGATCCCTCGGGGGGCGAGGAGGGGCTCGACAGCCGCCTTCACCGTCTCGTGCACGTCCATCTTCCCTCCCTTCCCTTCCTCGATCATCGGGCCTCGGTCAATCGTGGCCTGAACCTGTCTCGAACGCTGGCCGCGCTCGTCGGCGACCCGGTACCGGGCCACAAAAAAACGTGGGCGTTGAGCCCACGTCGACCAGGTCCTTCCTGTTACGACGAGCGCATCCATGGTACTGCAAACGGCCTTCGTCAGGCATGGCGGCGGCTCGCCATGCTTCGGAGGCGGCAGAGAAGCACCGAGAGGGCGGCGGCTCGGCGCGTTTTCGCTCCGGGGTCCCCGGTGAGCGTGATTACGATCCGTCCATGGCGAAGGCTCCGATCCTCACCCCCCAGGCCGACGATTTCCCCCGTTGGTATCAGGATGTCCTCAACAAGGCGGAGCTCGCCGACAACGGCCCCGTGCGGGGCACCATGGTCATCCGGCCGTACGCCTACGCCCTCTGGGAGCGAATGCAGCGCGGCGTCGACGATCGCATCAAGGCGACGGGTGCCGAGAATGCGTACTTCCCCCTGTTCATCCCGCTTTCGTTCCTTGAGAAGGAAGCGGAGCACGTTGCCGGCTTCGCACCTGAGCTCGCGGTGGTCACCCATGGAGGGGGCAAGGAGCTCGAGGAGCCCGTCGTCGTGCGTCCGACGAGCGAGACGATCATCAACCACTACTTTGCCAAGTGGGTGCAGAGCTATCGGGACCTTCCCCTGCTCCTCAACCAATGGTGCAACGTCGTGCGCTGGGAGCTGCGCCCCAGGATCTTCCTGCGGACGACCGAGTTTCTCTGGCAGGAGGGGCACACGGCGCACGCCACGCAGCAGGATGCGTCGGCATACGCGCGGCAGATCCTCCACGACGTGTACGAGGACTTCTGGGTCAACGTGATGGCGGTGCCGGTGATCGTGGGCCGCAAGCCTCCCTCCGAGCGATTCCCCGGGGCGATCAACTCGATGACGGGGGAGGCGATGATGCGCGACGGGAAGGCGCTCCAGATGGGCACGAGCCACGAGCTGGGGCAGAACTTCTCGCGGATGTTCGGCACCCAATTTCTCGACGAGGAGGGTCAACAGCAGTTCGCGTGGCAGACCTCTTGGGGAGTGACGACCCGAATGGTCGGCGCGCTGATCATGGCCCACGGCGACGATCAAGGACTGCGCCTTCCTCCCCGGTTGGCCCCGATCCAGGTCGTGGTGCTCGTGGTACGCGACGAAGACGGCGCGGGCGAGGAGGGGCAGCGGCTCGTGGCTGCTTTGCAGGGCTCGGGCATCCGGGCCGAGGTCGATCTGCGAACCGACCAGTCGTTCGGGCGCCGGTCAACCGAGTGGGAACTGAAGGGCGTTCCGGTCCGGGTCGAACTCGGCCCGCGCGATCTTGCCGAGGGCAACGTGACCATCGTGCGGCGTCACGACGGGTCGAAAATCCCGGTGCCGGTGGGAGAGGCCGCCGCACGCGTCACCGAGATGCTCGACGCTGTCCACGCTGCACTGTTCGACGAAGCGCAAGCGTTTGCGGATGCCCGCACGGCCGAGGTCTCGACGATTGAGGAAGCCGCCGAAGCCGCCAAGTCCGGATTCGCTCGCCTTCCGTGGCGGGTGCTGTGCGACGAGGTCGACGGCCGCACCGGCGAGCAGCGCCTCGCGGAGGACGGAGTGAGCGTGCGTTGCCTCGTCAACCCCGACGGGACCGTGGCCGAGACCGACGACCCCGGCGAGGCCCCGGACCTCGTCGCCATCGTCGCCCGCGCCTATTGAGAGCCCCCCCTCCCAACTTTGTTTCTCTGCTCACCGTAATGCGAGGTAGAGAAACAAAGTTCGGCATTAGGGGGACGGCGGGGCTGGGTCGTGAAATCCGACCTAACAGGTAGACTTTTAGCCAGACCAGCGGTAGCCTGGTCGGGAAGTTCCGGAGCGGGCGTCGCCGTCATTCGGCGAGCGTGCCTGGAAGCCGCAGCTCCTTGGGGGTCGGCCATGGCCGTCGACGTCACGCAGATCAATCCAACACCCGCACAAGCGAAGGTCCGTCAGACCATCGACGTCAACGAGCTGCGTGAGCGCGCCCTCGATCCGGTGGTGGAAAAGGAGATCGCCACCTTCGCTAGAAACGCCAAGCGCTTCCTCGAAGGCGAACTCGACGACGACGTCTTCCGCGTCTTCCGCTTGAACAACGGCATCTATGGCCAACGCCAGGGCGGCACCAGCCAAATGGTGCGTGTGAAGGTCCCTCACGGTCGCCTCAGCCCCGAACAGCTCGAGATGCTCGGCTACCTCGGCGAGCGGTACTCCCGCGGCTGGGGCCACATCACCACCCGACAGAACGTCCAGTTCCATTTCGTCGAACTGTCCGAAGTCGCCGACCTCATGCGCGATCTCGCCGTGGTCGGTCTGACGACCCGAGAGGCGTGCGGCGACACGGTTCGCAACGTGATGGGGTGCCATCTCGCCGGCGCGTGCCCATTCGAGATCCTCGACATCACCCCCTGGGCGCAAGCCACCACGGAGCACTTCCTCCGCCACCCCTACGGCCAGCGGCTTCCCCGGAAGTTCAAGATCAACTTCTCGGGCTGCGACACCGACTGCGGTCAGGCGATGTTCAACGACGTCGGCGTCATCGCCGCCGCGCGCAAGCGCGAAGACGGATCGATCGAGCCCGGGTTTCGCGTGTTCCTCGCCGGCGGCCTCGGCGCCAACCCGCATCCGGCCATCGCTCTCGAGGAGTTCACGGCTCGCGAAGACCTTCTCCCCACGCTCGAAGCGGTGCTGCGCACCTTCGACCACTACGGCAACCGCGACAACAAGCTTCGGGCGCGTCTCAAGTGGCTCGTCGACAGCATGGGCGCCGACGAACTGCGGGAGCGCATCAAAAAGGAGCGCCGGTTCCTGATCGGGACGGCCAACTTCCCCGGCGGCATCCCCCAGCACGTCCTCGAGGTCGGCGACGCGCCGGCCGGGATGGGCGCCGTTCAGCCCCGGCCGCTCGATGGCGTGATCGTCAAGCTCCGGTCGACCGACCCCGACACCCGCTGGGACGAGGCGAACGTCGTGCGCGGGAGCGCCAACGGGACGGTGAGCGTCAATACGTTCTGCCGACTCGGCGACATCACCGGCGATCAATTCCGAGGCGTCGCTGCGATCGCTCGCGATTTCGATCTCGAGGTGCGAGTGACGAACCGGCAGAACTTCGTGTTCCGCCAGGTCACCGAGGAGCAACTCCCGCAGATCCGCGAGCGACTCCGGGCCCTCGACATGGCCGAACCCGGCGCGCAGCTCGCGCGCGACGTCGTCGCCTGCCCGGGCGCCGACACGTGCAACCTCGCCGTCACCCAGAGCCGGGGCCTCGCGGACGACATCGGCCGCGCCCTCGAGGAGTCGGGCCTCGGGGAAGTCGGCGACGTCAGCGTCAATATCTCCGGCTGCACCAACTCGTGCGGCCAGCACCACATCTCGTCCATCGGGTTCTACGGCCTCGAACGACGCGCTCACGGCCGATCGGCGCCCGGCTACCAGATGTTGCTCGGCGGACGCGTCGGTCGCGAGCAGATCGAGTTCGGCGAGAAGGCGGCAAAGCTCCCGGCCAAGAACGCCGCCGCCGCCGTCGTGCGCATCGTCGGGAAGTTCGCCGAAGACCGGCAGGCGGGCGAGCGCTTTCACGAGTGGGTCGATCGCGCCGGCGGAGCCAAGGCGGTCGGTGCCCTTGTCGCCGACCTCGACGAGTTTCCCGACCCCGAGGTTTCGCCGGACTTCTATGTCGACTTCGGCGAGACCGGGCCGTATGAGGCAGTGGTCGGCGCGTCCGAGTGCGCGACCTGACGTCGGCGCACGGATCGTGACGTCGCAATGACCGAACAGCCCATCGCTGTGCGCCCGCGCGCCATCGACCTCCGGGAAATCGCCGCCCATGCGCGGGAGCTCGAAGGGGCGCCGGCTGGTCAGATCGTGCGGTGGGCAGCCGACCGTTTCGGCACCGGCCTCGTCCTCGCCGCGTCGTTCCAGGACGCCGTCCTCATCGACATCGCCGTTGGAGTGGTCCCCGACATCGAGGTCGTGTTCCTCGACACGCAGTACCACTTCGCCGAGACGCTGTGGTACGTAGACCAGGTCAAGCGTCGGTACGACCTCAGCGTGACCGTCATGGACCCGCTCGTCGCCCCCGACGACCTGTGGAAGACCGACGTCGATGCGTGCTGTGCCGCCCGGAAGGTCGAGCCCCTCAACCGCGCGCTCAGCGGGCGGGCGGCGTGGATAAGTGGACTCCGGCGCGACGAGTCGCCGACGCGCGCGGGTACCGCCGTCGTGCACTGGGATGAGCAGCGCGGCCTCGTGAAGGTCAATCCCCTCGCCGCGTGGACGGCCGCCGACGTCGACGGCTACGTCCGCGACCACGATCTGCTCGTGCACCCGCTGACGACGAGGGGCTATCCCTCGATTGGGTGCTGGCCCTGCACGAGCCCGGTGGCCCCGGGCGACGATCCCCGGTCCGGCCGCTGGCGCGGTACCGACAAGCTGGAGTGCGGGATCAACGAGTAGCGCGTTGTGCGCGCTGATGTAGCGCGCCCGCGTCGGAGCATGCACACGAATGATCCGAGCGGGCCATCCCGGCGGAGCGAGTCTTCGCGTACGGTCGCCGCGTGAACCACGACCAACGCTGCATGATCGTCGACGACCAATCTGATATGCGCGCCCTCGTCCGAGTGATCCTCGAGACGGCCGATGAAGGGATCGTCGTCGGCTGTGAAGCGACCAACGGCCTCGAAGCGCTCGAGCGGCTCGAAGCGTGCGACCCGCACGTGATCATCATCGACGAAGCCATGCCCGGAATGTGCGGGGTCGACGCCGCCGCGCGAATCGTCGAGCGTCGGCCCTTTCAGCGCTTCGTCCTCTTTTCGGCCTACCTCACACCGGAGCTGCGCGCGCGAGCCGCCGAGGAGGCGGGGATTCGCGTCTGCCTGGCCAAAGAAGACTTCGACCTCCTCCCGCAGGCCGTTCGACTCGCCGCCAACTGAGGACGGCGCGGGACCCCGTACCCGCCGAAACACCCAAATGCGCCGCCGCGCGACGCCGGGAACGTTTCGGCTGGATGGAACGACGGGTACTTGAAGGTCTGGGTGCAGCAACCACCGCACCCATCGACCGAAAAGGGAGACGTTGTCATGGCATTTGGGACGAGCATTGTGTTGTTCGCCCTCGGCGCGGTGTTGGTTTATGGCGTCGAAACCGACGTCGACGGGATTAATCTCGACGCCATCGGCGTCATTCTGATGATCGTGGCCGCAGTCGGGTTCCTGCTCTCGGCCCTGTTCTGGGCGTCGTGGGCGCCGTTCGGACGCGAGCGCCGGGTAGAGCAATCGGAACTCATCCGAGAGCACAACGGCGAGCTGACCGATCACGAAATCCGTCGGACGAGCCGCGCCTAGCCCAGTGGCCGACATCGACCGGGACACGTTCGTCCAGCTCCTCAATGAGGATCTGCGGACGGAGTACCAGTCGGTGATCCAGTACGTGCACCACATCGCCACCATCGAGGGCGCGGAGTTCCTCAGCGTGAAGGGGGAACTCCGCGCCCACGTCCGCGAACTCGAGAAGGTGCTCGC
>DATDOY010000247.1:0-7895 GCA_035293045.1 Acidimicrobiia bacterium | reverse complement strand
CCCGCCGATGCTCTCGGCCCCGAGGCTCGACACGCTCGCCCGTTTCGTCGAAATCGCTCCGGCCTCATCGAAGATCCCGTCGGCGTCGGAGTCGCGGTCGTGGACGAATACGTCGAGCGACCCATTGGTGTCGGCGCCGACGAGGTTGTCGGACGCGGAGGCGAACACCACGTGGCGGCCGTTGGCGCTGATGGCCGGGTCCATGGCGCCGTCGTTCGTCGGGGCCAGCGGTGGTGGCGGGACGGGCGCGTTGTTGCCCTGGGTTCCGTCCGAGGCCACGCTCACCCGCACGGTCGTGTTCGTCGCAACGTTGCGGACGAAGATGTCTTTGACGCCGTTGGTGTCGCCGGCGACGAGGTTGGTGGCGTCCGAGGCGAACACGACGTACTCGCCGTTGGCCGAAACCCCGGTGGGTCCACTCCCGGCACCGCCCTGGGTACCGTCGGTGTGCACGCTCACGCGTACGGGCGTGCCCGGGAAGGCACCGGCGCCGGAGTCGAGCACGGCGACCACGAGCGGGGTGAGAGCGACGAGCGCGGCGAAGCCGCGCAGCGCAGCGCGGACCGGCGGCCAGCACCCTCTGGCTCGTGCGACACCCAACATGACCCCTCCCCCTCTCGGAGAGGTGTCGTCCGTCCAGACGGCAGCCTTGACCCGAAATCGGCGCCAATGGCGGCGTATGTCGGATTTCTTACGAGGCCTGCTCGGCCGCCAGCAGGTTCAGGGCCGACCCGGCCCGGAACCAGCCGATTTGTTCCTCGTTCATGGTGTGGCTCGTGGCGATCTCGTCGGTCGCGCCGTCGGCGTGACGAAGGACAACCCGCACCGGGACTCCGGGCGCAAGGCCCGCCAGGTCGACGATGTCGACCGCGTCGTCGGCCCGGACCTTGTCGTAATCCGCGGGGTCGACGAAGGTCAGCGCCAGCACGCCCTGCTTCTTCAGGTTGGCCTCGTGGATGCGGGCGAACGAGCGGACGATGATCGCGCGGGCGCCGCGGAACCGCGGCTCCATGGCGGCGTGCTCACGCGAGGATCCCTCGCCGTAGTTCTCGTCGCCGACGGCGATCCACTCGATGCCGGCCTCGTGATACGCGCGGGCGAGGTCGGGCAGCGGGGCCTCAGAGCCATCGCGGACGTCGATCCCGACCCCATGCTGGCCGGGCGTGAAGGCGTTGTTGGCGCCGATGAACAAGTTGCCCGAGATGTTCTCGAGGTGGCCGCGGAAGCGCAGCCACTTCCCCGCCGGGCTGATGTGGTCGGTCGTGCACTTGCCCTCCGCCTTGAGCAGCACCCGCAATCCGGTGAGGTCGGCGCCATTCCAGGCCGAGAACGGCTCGAGCAACTGCAGGCGTTCGGAGTCGGGGGCGACCCGCACTTCAACGGCGTCGGGGTTCGCCGCCGGCGGGACGTACCCGATGTCGCCGCTATCGAAGCCCTTGTCGGGGAGTTCGTCGGCCTCCGGCGCCTCGAACACGACGTCGCCGTCCGGCGTGGCGAGCGCGTCGTGCACAAAGTCCCAGTCCAGGCGTCCCGACAGCGAGAGCGCGACAACCGTCTCGGGCGACCCTATGAACGACAGCGTCTCGGTGTTGCCGTCGTTGCGCGCCGGGAAGTTGCGGTTGTAGGAGCTGACGATGCTGTTGCGCTCCCCCTCGACAATGTCGTCGCGCTTCCACTGGCCGATGCAGGGCCCGCACGCGTTGGCGAGGACCGTCGCGCCGATCGCTTCGAGGTCGGCGAGCAGGCCGTCGCGCGCGATCGTGGAGCGCACGCGTTCGGACCCCGGGGTGACAAGCAGCGGCTTCGCCACCCGCAACCCGTGCGCCGCGGCCTGGCGAGCGATGTGCGCGGCGCGACCGATGTCCTCGTACGACGAGTTCGTGCACGAACCGATCAGGTAGTAGCGGACGTCGGTCGGGTAGCCCTCCGCCGCCGCCTCTTCTTCCATGGCCGACACCGGCCGCGCCTTGTCGGGGGTGTGGGGGCCGACGAGGTGTGGTTCGAGCGTGTCGAGATTGATCTCGATCACGCGGTCGAAGAAGCGCTCGGGATCGGACGCCACTTCCGGATCAGCGACCAGGATGTCGGCGTGCTTGGTGGCGAGGTCGGCGACGTACTCGCGCCCCGTCGCCTTCAGGTACATCGCCGCGTGCTCGTCGTAGGGGAAGATTGACGTCGTCGCGCCGATCTCGGCGCCCATGTTGGTCACCGTCGCCTTGCCGGTCGCCGAGATCGACGCGGTACCCGGGCCGAAGTACTCGATGATGGCCCCGGTTCCACCCTTCACCGTGAGGATCTCGGCCACCTTCAGGATGATGTCCTTGGGCGCGGTCCACCCGGAGAGGGATCCGGTCAGATGGACGCCGATCACCTTCGGAGCCCGCATGTTGAACGGCCACCCGGCCATGACGTCGACGGCGTCGGCGCCGCCCACGCCGATGGCGATCATGCCGAGGCCGCCGGCGTTGGGCGTGTGGGAGTCGGTGCCGATCATCATCCCGCCCGGGAAGGCGTACTGCTCGAGCACGACCTGGTGGATGATGCCCGCGCCCGGCTTCCAGAACCCGATGCCGTACTTCTGCGACACCGTGGCGAGGAAGTCGTACACCTCGTCGTTGACGTCGAGGGCGACCTTGAGGTCGCTGTCGGCCCCCGTGTGCGCCTGGATCAGGTGGTCGCAGTGAACCGTCGAGGGCACCTTGACGCTGGGCAGACGCGCCAGCATGAACTGGAGCAGCGCCATCTGCGCAGTGGCGTCCTGCATGGCGACGCGATCGGGCCGGTAGTCGCCGTAGTCGACGCCGCGGGCCGTGCCGAGCGTTGTCGCGTCGTCGGCGTGGGCGAAGAGCACCTTCTCGGCCAAGGTGATCGGCCGGTCGAGGCGCTCGCGAGCGACGGCGCTCGCTTGCGGGAAGCGCGCGTACGCAGCCTCGATCAACTCGATTGGGGTGCTCGGCCCGACGGTGTGCTGCTCGTTTGCCATGACGGTCTCCTCGTGAATGCTGGTGGAAATCTAGGTGATCGCTTGTCGGGCCAACGCCGCGTCGGTCGCGCCCGCTGCGGCGGTCGCCTCGGCCTCGCGGTCGCCGTCGTTCGCGTGCAGCACACGAAGTCCGACCGGTCCGTCGCCGGCCGGAGCAACGCGCGGCAGGTCGACCTCGAAGCTCGTGCGGTGGGCCGGGTACCGGTGCTCCGAGAACAACACGGGGGCGCCGGCGGCGTCGCACGTGACCCGCCGGCACACCAGCACGGCCGACCCCTTCCGCACCGCGAGGAGCCGCGCGTCGTCCTCGGTGGCGGTCGCCGCCGTGATGGTCTGGGTCGCCGAGCCCAATTCGACGCCAAGGCCGGTCAACAACTCGTAGAACGTCGACGTCTCGGCGTCGGACCGGGCGATCCGCTCGCCGAAGTTCTCGGGGACGAACACGGTGACGACGCCGAACGGCTGGTCGTCGGCGACGTTGAGGCGACGGACCCGCAGGACCGCGTCGCCGCCGGTGATGGCAAGGGCCTGGGACACGATCGGCGGCGCGGCCTCGAAGCCGTACTCAAGGACCTCACGCCGGACGGTGACACCCGCGGCCTCCATCGCCGCTTCGACGGTGGAGAACCGCCCGAGGGCCTGACGCACGGGGTCGAGGGCGACGAACCACCCGCTGCCCCGTCGGCTGGTCACGATGCCCTCCCGACGCAGAGCCTCGAGCGCCTTGCGGACGGTCACCCGGCTCGCCGGGAAGCGCCGGCCCAGTTCGGCCTCGCTCGGGAGCGCTCCGCCGGACCCGAATTCCCCCGCCCCGATCAGGGACCGGATCTCGTCGGCGATCTCCAGGTAGCGCACACTTGTATTCTACCTGTCTATTCTCGGCTAGACAACCCGGGCGCGGGCGCTGACCACGGCTGCGACCTGGCCGGCCCATTGGATGCCCCGCCGGGCGAGGCCCTCCCATTTGGGGAGCACCACCGGGCTCGACGCGACGAGAGCCCATCCCCCGCCCGCGTGGTATTCGACGCCCGGGCCGCCGTCGATCATCCAGAGGCGGACGTCCTTCGAGACCAACTGGGCGCCAAAGGCGCCGTCGTCGGTTTCCACCTCGACGGCGGTCGCTCCCGGGCCCCGGGCCACGACCCGCACGCGCAACGGCGGGGCCTGGCCCGCAAGCCCGACCTGGGCGCACGTGAAGTGCGGCTCGAAGCCCGCTCCGGCGTCGTAGTCGTAGTCGAAAAGGGCGAGCGGGGCCCCGCCGACCACGCCGTAGAGCACGCTTTCGACGTCGTGGCCCGTGCCATCGCGATAGAGGGGCACGACGGGATCGACCAAGCCGAGGTCCTGCCAGCGTGAATACTCCAGGCCCAGCGCCACGCCGAGCTTTTCGAGCTCGAGCGGGCTTCGCGCCCGGCGCTTCACGTGGTCGAGGATGCCGCCGAGCGAGTCGGCGCCAGTCAGCGCGCGCTGTTCCTGCTTCCCTCGCTGCCGGGCGGCCGCAGCACGGACAGCACCGCGTAGCAAACTCACGGCCGCAGTATCGGCCGCCCGAGTTGTCCGTCTTGAGCGGGGTATGCGGGGGGCTACTCGACGGTGATGACGGCCTTGCCGACGACTTCCCGGTTGATCATGGCGTGGAGGGCGTCGGCCGTCCGCTCCAGCGGAAGCTCGTGGGAAACGTGCGGCGCGATCTTGCCCTCGTCCCACCATGAGAAGAGCTGATCGAAGTCGGCGCGCACCTGCTCCGGCCACCGCATGGCGTACGCCCCCCAGAACACGCCGACCACCTGGCAACTCTTGAGCAGGATCAGGTTGGCGGGGAGATCGGGGATGGTGCCGCTGGCGAAGCCGATGACAAGGAGCCGTCCGCCCCAGTTGATGCAGCGGAGCGACTGGGTCATGACGTCGCCGCCGACGGGGTCGTAGATCACGTCGGCTCCCGGTCCGCCCGTGATCTCCTTCACCCGGTCCTTGAACGACTCGGTGCGGTAGTTGACGAGGTGTTCGGCGCCGCGTTCGCCGGCGATCTTCAGCTTTTGGTCGTCGCCGCCGGTGGCGATGACCCGCGCGCCCATGGCGCGGCCGATCTCGACCGCCGAGAGGCCCACGCCGCCCGACGCCCCATGGACCAGCAGCCACTCTCCCGCCTCGAGGCCGGCGCGACCGGCGAGGGCGTAGATCGACGTGGCGTAGGTCATCCCGAGCGCCGCGCCGCTCACCCAATCCATGGAATCGGGGAGCTTCATCACCGCCGGAGCGTTGGCGACGACCTCCTCGGCGAAACCTCCGACCCCGACCACCGACAAGACCCGGTCGCCGGGCGCGATGCCGTCCACGGCGTCGCCCACCTCGAGGACCTCGCCGGCCACCTCGCCGCCCGGCGAGAAGGGGAAGGCGGGTTTGAACTGGTACTCGCCCTTGATCATGAGGACGTCGGGGAAGTTCAACCCCGCCGCTCGCACCCGGATGCGCACGCCTTGAGGGTGCATCGCCGGCGGCGGCACCTCCTCGAGGACAAGGCTCTCAGGGGGTCCGTATTCCTTGCACAGGACTGCTCGCACGGGGCGGGACGATATCGGGCCACAGCCGGGTGAGCGCCTCGGGGAGTTGTCCGCGCAGGCCGCGGATCATCCGCAGCAGGTCCCACCACCGCTCGGTCGGGAGGTGCTTGGAACGGCACAGGAGCCACCGGCCGGAGACGGCGAACTCGAACTCGACCGGAGTCGACTTGAGCCACTCGATCATCGCCGGCGCGAGAAACGCGAAGGCGAAACGCTCGTCGTCGCCGCTGACGTCGAAACGGCGGTTGAAGTCCTCGGACTCCACCTCGATGTCTCGCCACCCCAGGTGTCCCCATGCCCGTGACCACGGGTTCTCCCGAGTGATCGACAGCTTGGGGCAGTCGGCGCGGATCTCCATCGCCGCGCAGGTGAAGTGCTCCTCGACGTCGTGGCCGTGGACTTCGAAGCCGTACCACGTGTCGAAGATCCAGACCTTGTCGTCTCCCCAGTCGCCCACGAACACGTTGTCGAACCCCTGCCACTCGCCCGACCGGAAGATGGGGAACGGGAGGCGGTAAAGGTCGAACTCGCCGGGGCGGGCGAGGCGCAGTCCCGCACTCTTGGCGATCCGAGCGGCGTGCTCGGCGTCGCGACTCCGGCGGCGAAGCCGGCCGCGCACGATGAGGTAGCCGATGAGAACCAGCTGGCTGCCGCCGAGCGCGGCCGCGATCAGCGGGTCGTACCGCAGGGAGAAGAAGGCGAGGGCGAGCACCGCGCCGACGACGAGATACTCGAAGCGGAAGTGTTCGTCGACCCCGGGGAAGGCCGCGTCGGCCGCCGCGTCATCGAGGATGTCGAACCAGTCCATCAGGCCGCGAAGTCCGCGCTCGGGGCCCGTTGCCGCAGCGACTCCTCGACCTCGAAGAACTCCGCGGGGACGAACCCGGCGAGGCCGGCGACGACGTTGGAGGGGAAGGACTCGATGCGGCGGTTGAGATCGCGCACGTTGGCGTTGTAGACGCGGCGGGCGAGCTGGATGCGGTCCTCGGTCTCGACGAGCTGCGACTGGAGGTCGGAGAAGTGGCGGTCGGCCTTGAGCGTCGGGTACTGCTCGGCCACCGCGAGGAGGTCACGGATCGATCGAACCAGGCCGCGCTCACTGTCGACGTGCTCCCCGGCGTCCCCGGTTTGGAGGCTGGCGACGCTGCGGGCCCGGATCACGGCCTCGAGGGTCGCCCGCTCGTGGGCGGCGTAGCCCTTGACCGCTTCGACGAGGTTGGGGATGAGGTCGTGACGCCGCCGCAGCTCGGTGTCGACGTTCGACCACGCCTCACGCACGTGATTGCGCTCGCGCACGAACCGGTTGAACGAGACGGCCCCCGCCATCAGCACGGCGAGGACCGCACTCGCGGCGATCAAGAACGCAGTCGAGGCGCCCACGCCCGGTCTATCGGCCCAAGTCGTGCCTGACTGGAGGCTCCCGCCCCTGACCATGCCGGGGAAACGATGGTGTGAGCCATGGTGTGAGTGTCTGCCCGGCTGACGCCGGGCAGACACTCACACCATCGGTGGTCAGATACGGAGGGTCGGCTCGAGCGTCGCGACGTCGCCGCGGACGTCGAGGTGGGCGACGGCACCGCGACCGGCGAGCCAAAGCAGCGCTTCGCTCATGGGCCCCGCCAGCACGATCGCCGGCTCACCGGCGCCGAGCACGATCCGTTCCCGTCCGGGAACCTCGACGCTCACCACGGCTCCCGACAGCGGCCGGCGCTGGTAGCGATGGACGAATCGCAGGCACGCCTCCAATTGGCCGTCGGCGCGCTCGTCCGGTCCGCGGTCGTTCGCCCGGCGGACGTCCTCGTGGTGGACCCACGTCTCGAAGAAGGTCACGAGGCCGGGCGACCCGCGAGAGAGCAGGCGCGGCGGGGGCGCATCGAGCTGCTCCAACGCCCAGTCGAACCCCTTGCGCTGCAGTCGCCGGAGCAGCGCGTCGCGGCCCCGATCGATCACGGCGTTGTTCCCAAGCCTCACGCCTCGGGCGACGAGCGCACGAGGGAAATAGGACATCACGCCGGCCGCGGCCTCGCCGCCGACGACGTGGGCCGCCATGTCCGCTGCGCTCCATGGCGGGCAGAGGGTCGCCGCATCCTGACCGACGGCGCGGAGGGTGGCGGCGAACGCTTGGCGTTCGGCGTGCAGGATCGAGCGGGAGACGCCCACACCCCATCTTGCCAAACGGGCTCCGCACTCCCGCCTGCCCGCCTGCCATGGTGTGAGTGTCTGCCCGGGGCGATTTCAATCGGTCATCGCAACAACTCGGCGAGACGCTCGGCTGGTGTCTGAAAGTTCAGCGTCTCACGTGGACGACCATTGAGCGACACGGCGATGGCGTCGAGGTCGTCCTGGGTGAA
>DATDOY010000246.1:0-7379 GCA_035293045.1 Acidimicrobiia bacterium | reverse complement strand
GAGGCGGGCGCGGCTGACGAGATCTCTCTCGTCGACGACCCGCTCGACGCCGAACCGCTGAACGACAGCGAGACTGCGTAGAACCGGTGTGCGTGTCCGCCCGGCTCACGCCGGGCTGACACGCACACTCTCGGTGTGATCTGACGATCAGTCAGAAGACCCCCCGATCGGGTGTATCGCGGCGCGCCCACGCTCCGTACGATTCGTGCGGCGTCCAAGATGGGTGACCTGCCCCCTTTGACCACTCTGTGTGCGCGGGCGGCCGCGTCAGGTTCAGATTCTTTCGAGAAAATGCCGCGACGCCTGGCGGGATGATTCGTAAAGAGAACAGGAAGCGTGACTGCCGTCACACCCACCGCGGGCGGCCCAACCACAAAGGAGAGGGCGGAATCATGCGCAAGCTGACTCGTCTTCTGGCGGCGAGCGCTCTTGCCGCCTCCGGCATCGTGGCCGTGACGGCTGGCCCGTCGTTGGCTGACCAGGATGTCATTGACTGCACGTCAAACGGAAATGACTCGGGCGCGATCGTCGGCGATCCCGTTCACAATGACGAGGTGACCGTCACGAGTGTGCCCGTCGTCGGCATCGTCGGCGTTGGCGAGGGCGACACGTGCGCTGAGCTTGTGCGCACGCTGGTCTTTATCGGCCACGCTGACATCGACAACGGCGTGAACGCCGCAGGCGTCGGCGGCGTGTCCTCCTTAGTCGGCGGCAACAAGTTCTGCGCCTGGAATGAGGATGGCACGGACGTGACGCCGATCGACAAGGACGGCGATGGAACCGTCGAGGTGACGGAAGGGAACGGCGTTCTCCAGGACGACGAGAACGAGTATGACCAGGGTGTTGCCAGCTGCAACGAAGGCAACAACGGCGGGAACTTCGACTTCGGCGGTGACTGCGTCCTCGTGAATTGGGACGCCCCCGAGCTTTCGGGAATCACCGGTGTCAATGGCTGTCTGTTTTTGCCGACCGTCGGGTTCTACACCCGCCCGAACTTCCACGGGACCAAGGGCGGCGGTGGCGGCGGACTCTTCGGCTGCATTGAGAACGGCGTCGGTGGCGCTGACGCTCATGCCCAGTGCCAAGGTTCCGGGACGCCCGGCGAGACTGGCCTCAACTTCGAGCCCAGTAGCCAGGCGAGCTGCACGGCCTCAGACGGCAAGGGCACCGCGACCTTCTCGGCCGATGGCGGGAACGACAAGTGGTCGTCCAAGTACACGTGGAACGATGCACTGAACAACCTGCGCGGGACGATCTGGGAAGGCCAGGCGGCCGATGAGTCGACATCCACGAACTACCTCTTCGACGCCAAGATCGAGACGCAGGCGGACCCCCGCTTCGTCAGCGTGACCGCGGAGCCCCTTGACACCACAGCGGCCGGTTGCTTGGAGAAGACGGCAGCGCTCCTCAACCCGGTGGGCGATCCAGATCCCCGGACGGGGCTGAACGACGTCCTCGTGGTGGGAACCGCAAGCTGGCGGGTCGAGGACGTCCCCGAAGTGCATTCGTAACCCGCTGACTTTCTCGCTTCGAGTCGAGCCAGCACCAAACACACGCTGACTAGCCGGGCCCCCGTCCTCAAGCAGGGACGGGGGCCCGCACTATAGAAATTGAGCAGCATGACGGACGCGCGACGCACTGATAGGCGGGGGGCACGGAAGAACCGTTCGCGCGTTTCACGCTGGTTGGCAGCCGTCGCGGCATCGACGCTTGGGGCCGGGCTTCTCGCCGTTGTGCCGTCGAGTCCGAGCGCAGCAGCGCCTCGAGAGGGTCTTCGCCTTGTCGGCATCGTTCCTGATGACGAGGCCAGCGACGGAACCAACTCGGAGGGTTCCTTCTGGATCGATCCCGAGGCGCGGATCCTGTTCCAGTTCTACCGCCACAATGCCGGTCTCCTCTTCGCAGGGACCAGCCTCGACGAGATCTCGAACGGCAAGTTCGAGGAGTCGTTTGACATGCTCGTCCCTCGCTTCGTCGGCGGCGGATTGACCGGAACGCTTGTCGGCGACAAATCCCGGATGGACATCGACCTCGCGAACTGGGAGCCGGTCGTCGCTCTCGACACCAAACGAGGACGGCTTTTCTATGCAGCGGAAGGGGCGATCTACGAGCTTGATTACGACGCCGAAGCCGGAACGCACACGCGGGCCAAATGGGTGGCTTCCCCGCACCCCGGGAACGCGGTTCAGGACGAGCAGCTATACGTGCCGAGCGGCCTGAGCCCGCCCAACGGGGAGGGGACGCTGACGCCGTCGTTCGGAATGAGCTTCGAGGATGGCGACCGTCCCGCGATTTACCAGGTTGGTGAGTTCTGGGTACCCCCGACGGGCCAGCCGGCGCCGGCGGTACGGGGCGTCTGGCTTTCGGGCTGGGACGCCAGCCCCGGCAACCCGGCCGCGTCTCCGCAGGTGCGTCAGGATTGGATCTACCCGACGAGCGCCTGTCGCAGCATCGGACGTGAGGCGGAGACGTTCGCGCAGACCCCCGTGTTCCGGGACGGTTCGTGGTTGTACACCTTCTGCGACGGAAGCCTCGACGGGAGCGCCCGCGGGGTGTTCCGGGTCCAGCTCGACCCGCTAACGGGCGAACCCAATCGGTCGACGGAGCAGTTCTTCCCCGGGGTGACCGGCGTCGATGTGAATGCGTTCGCATACCCGTCCGCGGGCCGTATGTACATTCTGAGCAGGAACGACATCGCGGGCGGGCGCAGCGTGCTCGTGTTCGACGGCCGCCGGGGAAACGGCGGGTACGTTGGAGCGTTCTCGGTCGGAACAGACAAGGACATCGGCCCGGCGATGGGCGGCCATGACCCCCGGACGGGTCGGTGGTACCTGCAAAGCGACGAGGGCGCGTGGCTCCAGGAAGGCAGCCTGACTCGTGTTGCCCAGCCCGCCCGAGAGCAGCAAGATCTCGACCGGAATCTGTTGAAGTTCCCGGTGCGCCGCCCGATTCGCATCGACCCCGGACAGGATGGGCGCAAGCCGCGCATCCTTGTGGAGCGCGAGAGCGAATTCTGTTCGCGCTACGGGCTCGAGACCTGCATCGCCGTGTACGAGGACAGCTTCACCAAGGTCGGGGCGGTCTCCACGCAGGCCGAGAATACGCTCAACGTGCCCGAGACTGCAGACCTCGTCGGTTCCTATTCCGGGATCGCGAGCGCGTTCGGGATCCGGACGCGGGTTCTCAGGGGGGTCTCGACATTCTGGCCCGGTGGCTTGCAGGTGCAAGGCGGGAGCATTGAGGGCGATCCACCCAATGACCCGGCCGAGCCCAAGTGGTATCTGACCGATCCGCTCTTCTACCACGGCGGCGACTGCGGCGCGAGCGATCGCGAGTTGACCGTTGGCCGAATCTTCCAGACCACGCTCGCGGGAGGTCTGCGTGGGACGACCGCATCCGCCGGAGCTCTAGGCGCCGATCCCGACGTGCACGTCCCCTCGGCGGCCGACGACACCCAGACGCGCGCCGACCTCGGCAATCCCGATCCGTGTACGCGCTACCTCGCCGAGCAACTCATGGGCCCCAACTGCTACACCTCCGGCGCCACGCCGAGCGATCCTGCCCAGCACACCTGGGTCGACCTCGACGGCGACGGCCGCCAGGACAGCGCCGAGCCCTACGAAGACCAGAACAACAACGATCAGTGGGATCCGGGCGAGCCCTATACGGACCTTGACCAAGACGGCCATTACGACCGGGACGAAAACAGGTGTCAGACGGATGCCGCCTATTTCGGTGTCATGGACCCGTTCTGCAGGGGCTTCCAGACGTCCGATCCGCAGCATTACAACCAGTTTGTCCAGACGGTCGGTAATCAATGCGCCAAGCGCGCCAACCTGAGCGCTCTCGGGACTGAGTGGCCTTACGAACGCGTCGACTGCACGGGCGACCTGGCACCCCCTCCGACCGTCACCGGGCTCAATGAGACGCCAATGCCGACCGCCGTCTCTGTCGTATGTAAAGCCGGAGCGCCACAGCCGACTGTCTCTGCGAAGACCATCGCCCAGACGGCGCCGGACCCACTGGCTCAGTTCGTTTCGGTTGCGCAGATCGAAACGAGTTCGAACCTCGTCCGTGTGCCAGCGACCCAGGACGCGCCTGGAAAGGGCGTCACGGTGAGGTCTGAAGCAGTGCTCCGAGGGATCACGATCGCCAATCTTGTACACATCGACGAGTTCGTCGTGACGGGTACGGCCCATGCGGAGGGATATGCGACCGCGGAGGGCACAACCGCGGACGCGGCTGGGACGAGGGAGTTCCGCGGCGTCCGGATCGGAGACCTCCAGGTATGCGCGAGCGAGTGCGACACGGCGAAGGTTTTGGAGCAGATCAACGGCGCCATCAGCAGCCTTGGCTATGTCCGCGCCGCCGATCCGGAGTCGGACGAGACCGAGGGAACAACGAAGGGGACCTTGGCCAAGTTGCAGAAGGACCTGGTCCAGCAGGACGCCGACCGCACCATGAACCGCGACTTTTCAACGGAGTGGGTCGGCCTCGAGGTCACGGTCTACCGAGACTCGCAACGGCGGGGAACGGGTCGATGGATCGTCGAGTTGGGCGGCGTGTACGCGCAAAGTCAGTTCACGGTGATTCGCGGGCTGGGTCGCAACACCACACCGACGCCGAAGTCGGCCGCCGTGCCGCGGACGCAGCCCGCGGTTAAGGGCGCGTCGCTGTCCACGCCCTTCGGTGTCGTTCCCGCCCGCCCGACCGCCTATGTCGCGGTTCCAGCGCCTGAGCCTGCGGCGTCGATCGATGACGCGTCCGGAGGGGGACTCCTCGACCAGATCGCTGAAGGATTCAAGAAGAGTGTGAAAATGGCTCTGGTGCTCGCCGGGCTGTGGGCGTTGGTGTACGGGCCGGTGTATCTCTCGCGCCGTCGCAACCTGCTGAGGGAGATCGCGGCGCGATGACGGACGGGCGAGAGTTGTCGACGGCTGCGCTCCGGACCACGCGCTCGTGGTCGGGCAGGATTCTTCTCATCGTCTTCGGAGTCGGAATCGGCATCGCCTCTTCCGTCGCCGTCGTCGACAGCCCCAGCGACTTTCGCACCGTCGCGGCGGACGCGGACGCGTTTGCGGCCGCGGGACCGGAAGTCGTCGGCGACGAGTCGGTCGCCGAGGGCGGTCCCGCCGTCGGGAACCGCAAGGCCGGGCCATCCGGCGGGCCGGCCGCCGCCGGCCCCAACGGGGCGGCCACGGCCGAGGGACCGCTCGGTGGCGACGTGCCGATCGCCAACCCCGAGCAGTACAAGTGCGAGGAGGGCGAGAACGGCGGCTCGACCGACAAGGGCGTCACCGGGAACTCGATCAAGGTGGCGGCGAACGTGGTGCAGGACGGCGTCGGTGCGTCGTTCCTGAAAGAGGCGAAGATCGGCATCGAGGCGGTGTTCGACGAAGTCAACGTCGAAGGAATCTGCGGCCGCAAGATCATCCTGACGACGCGGAACGACAAGTGGGACGCGGCGACCGGGATGGAGTACATCCGCAACTACATCGCGGACGGTGTCTTCGCCCTTGCGGTGAACCCGAGTTCCGAGGGACTCGACCTCGCGACACAGACCCGCGTCATCGCCAATGAGGGCATCCCCGTCGTCGGTTCGGACGGGATGCTCATCTCCCAATACCGCTTGATGAAGGACGGCCAAGACCTGGCGTCGTGGATTTGGCCGATCACGCCCTCGACCATCACGACGATGCACGTCATCGCTCAGCAGGGCATCGAAGCCAAGGCCGCGACCTTCGGCTTGGTGTGGGATGAGAAGTACAAATTCGGAACGGAGGGCCGGGAGGCCTTCGTCGAACACCTGAAGCGGTTGGGCGTTCCCACGAACAAGATCTACGACCAGAAGATCACGCCGGGTCGCGAGCAGTACACGCAGGAGGCGAACACCTTCAACAACGGGTGCGACGCCATGGGCGGGTGCGATCTGGTGGCCATGCTTCTCGACTCGAGCACGGCCGTGACGTGGATCAAGGCCAACGCCGACTTCGGAGAACTCGTGACGTCGGGTCCCCAAACTTTGTTTAACGACGCCTTCGCCACCAACTGTGAGGCGGAGCGCAAGAAGCTTCCCGGTGGGAAGCACTGCGATCTCATCGTGTGGACCGGCTACAACCCGCCGGTGGGCGGTCTCGCCAACCTCCCCGGTGTGTCGGAATACGTGTCCGCTATCAAGGCGAGGGACGGGCAGGCCGACACCAGCAACTCGTTCACGCAGGGGGCTTATCTCGGCGCCCGCGTCTTCGTGGAAGCGCTCAAGGAGGTGGGTCCGAATCTCACCCGCGCGAACCTGAAACGTGTGCTCGACAACTTCACGTACTCGTCCGACCTCGTGAACCCCGGGCGGCCGCTCCGCTGGACGGCCGGGAACCATTTCGCCAACGTGACCATGCACGCATTCCGAGTCGGTTACACCCCCGATCAAGGGTTCACCGGCTGGGCGCCCGAGACGGAGTGGTATACCGACAGCCACATCGGCCAGGTGTGACGCGGCCTAGCCGCCGCATGATCCGATGACTCGCGTCCTCGTCGCCATCCTCCTTTCGTTGCCGGCGATCGGGGCCTACGCGATCAACGCCATCGGCATCGTTGTTGTGTACCGGGCATCGAAGGTGCTGAACCTGGCGCACGGCGGTCTGACCATGCTGGCGGCGTTCGCCGCGTATCAGTTCGTGGAGTGGGGCATCCCGCGCCCGTTCGCGCTCGTAGGCGGTGTGGCCGTCAGCATTGCGCTCGCGCTCGCGGTCGAGCGGGTCTTCGTGCGCCGCCTGCGGGCAGGAGGTCCCACCGCGCAAACCATCGGCACCGTCGCCGCCTTCGGTGTCATGGTGGCCGCGGCGGGACGGTACTGGGGCACCACCCCGCGTCTCTCGGTCCCGGTGTTCCCGGAGAAGGGATTCGAGGTCGCCAGCACCGTCATCACCGTCGGTCAGATCGGGCTCTTCTTCTCGATGTTGTTGATCGCGGGATTGCTCTACGCCGTGCTTCAGCGCACCTACCTCGGCCTCGTGCTGAGGGGAACCGCCGAAAACCGCATGGCCGCATCCCTCATGGGGGCCGACCCCGATCGGATGACCCAGCTCGCGTGGGCGATCGGGGGGGCGCTCGCGGGAGTCGCTGGGGTGATGCTGGCGGCCATCGGCAGCCTGCACCCCTACAACCTCGCGTTGGCCGCGTTGCCCGCATACGTAGCGGCGCTCATCGGCGGCATGGAAAGCCTCCCGGCGGCCGTCGCCGGCGCCGCCGTCGTCGGCCTGCTCCAGGGGCTGATCCCGTTGTTCGGCCCCATCGAGACCCTCCAGGGCAACACGCAGTTGGCGATCGCGCTCGTGGCCCTGTTCGTCATGGCGAGTCGTGGCGCGCGGTTCAGTGGAGCG
>DATDOY010000245.1:0-15070 GCA_035293045.1 Acidimicrobiia bacterium | reverse complement strand
GGCTCCGATCCTCGACCAAATGGCGAAGATGCGCGAGGGCGCCTACAAGTTCGTGAAGCTCAACATCGACGAGAATCCGCAGATCGCCCAGGCGTTCGACGTGCAGAGCATTCCGCTCATCGGCCTGTTCCGAAACGGGCGGCTCGAACGGTCGTCGCTCGGGTTGAAGCCACGCCAGCAACTCGAAGCCGAGCTCGGCATGCTCGTAATCCCTTGATGAACCGGTTTCAGGCGAAGACCGTCGCCCGTTCGGCGTCGGTCAGCGCGCAACCGCTCGCGCCACCGACCGCAGCCAACCCCGCCAAGTCGCCGGCGCGGTAGGCGATCGGGCCGGTTTCGGGGACCGTGGGTGCCATGATCTGGTCGGGGTCGGCGGCGTGGCCGAGGCCGGCGAGGTGCCCGAGTTCATGAAGCAGGATGCGGGCCCGCTGCTCGGCGGTCAGGGTTTCATCGATCACCAGCGCGCCCCCGACGAGGACGGTGAGGTCGGGGCGCACCTGACGGGGCGTGCCGACCGCTAGGCCCCCCAGAGGCGGGGCGCCGTCGTGGTGGGTCGATGCGCCTTCCCGCAATGCCGGCGAATCGACCTGGCGCTCGTAGCTCACGACCATGGGGAGACCGGGCGGGTTCGCCGGGTCGATGGGGTGGGGGAACCGGTTCGAGGACACCCCGGCGAACCGGAAGGCGACGCCCGTGCCCCCCTCGAGGGCGGCAAAGGCCGCGCCGACCTCGGCGATCGCTTCTTCGGGAGCCAGCGTTCCCGGGTTCACGACGAACTCGTAGCTTCGACACGGATCGAAACGCACGGGTGAGCCGTCGCGGTTGCGGCCCGCGATGACGTGGTCCGAGAGCACCGCAGCCGCCGCCGTCGGCGCCGTTCGTTCGGTGGCGGAGGCGCTCGAGGGATCGCGACGAGCGCCGTCCCTCGTTCCCACGGCGACGGCGGTGGCGAGCGCGCCGAGGATCACGACCCAGAGCAGCGTCCGCGCCGCGCCGCCTCGGCGCCGGCGAGGGGTCGGACGGGTGACGCTGACCGACGAACTGATGCGCTCGCGCGCCGGCTCGGCGTCTTCCGTGTAGTCCTGGTCCTCCTCGTAGTCCTGGTCTTCCTCGTGCGTTTCCGCTCGGTCGTCGACCGCGGGCGATCGTTCCGCGCCGGCGAGGTCGACGTTCCCGTGCAGGGCGTGGCGGATTGCGGCGGCGAGACCGCGGGGCACCGACGCCTGCTCTGGACGCAACTCGGCGACTCGCTCGAGGGCGGCGACGATGGCCTCGACGAGCGCGGCGGTGTCCTCGCCGGCGAGCCTCCTCGCGTCGAGCGGCTCGTGGCCGGCACCCACGAGTTCGGCGGCCCGGCGGTCGACAAGATCTCCGCCGTCGAAGTCATCGAGCGACTGTCGCAACGTCCAGCGGCGCTCGTCCTCGTCGAGGGTCCCGGCCGACAACACCAGAAGGGGGCCGCCGAGATCCACGAGCCCGACCGCGAGGTCCGCCTTCGCCATCGTCCATTCCCCCGCGAGTTGGCGCGGGAGGAGGACGCGCCGGCGCAGCTCGTCGAGGAAGGCGCGACGGAGCGGATCGCCGAGGCGCACGCTCCGCGTGGGGACCGCCACGCCCATCAGAACTCGCTCACCGTCAGCCCGGGCGTGCCGCGCCGACGAAGTCGCGACGGTAGATCGAGTCGATGCGCACGTAGTCGCCCGTGAAGGGTGCATTGACCATCTTCGCGTCGCCGATGTACATGCCGACGTGGTGCACCGGCGTCCCGAAGAACAGCAAGTCCCCCGGAGCGATCGCGCTCAGTCCGACCGGCGGGAGCCCGGCCTTTTGCATGCCTGAGGAGCGCGGGATGCGGACGCCGACGGCGGCCCACGCGTAGCTCGTGAGCCCGGAGCAGTCGAAGGAATCGGGACCGTTCGCACCCCACTGATAGGGAGCCCCGAGCTTGTCCATCGCAGCCTGCACGGCTTCACCGGCTCGCGGGTGGACGGGGGGCGCGGGGCCGCTCGGCTCGCTCGGCGGCGCCGCTGCGGCCGTGGTTGTCGGAGTCGGGCCGACCGAAGCGGGCGGCGCTCCGGGTGCCGTGGTCGTCGTCGCGGCTCGGCGGGCTTCCTCCTCGGCGCGCCTTCGCGCGTCGGCCTCGGCGCGACGCCGGGCGGCTTCGCGCTGGCGTGCCTCTTCGGCCGCCTGCCGTCGCTGCTGTTCCTCCGCGACGAGAGCGGCGAGTTCTCCCTGGGCCCTGTCAAGCGCGCTCCGGCGATCAGCCATCGCCGCCTCGACCGTCACCTTCTGTTCCTTGAGGGCTTCGGTCTGGGCGGCAACCTCGTCGCGCTGTCGCTCCACGCGCCGCTCTTCCTTGGCGAGGTCGGCGCGGCGCACGCGCAACAGCCCGAGGGCGCGGCGGTCGCGCGCGGCGACAACCGACGTGTAGTGCTGGCGGGAGCCGAGGTCCTGGGCGTTCTTGGCATCGAACATGGTCAGGGGATCGGGCGCATCCTGGCCTTGGTACATGTCGACGATCCGGCTGTCGGCGAGTTCACGGGTCGCCTCGTAGTGGCCGCGCAGCTCCTCGACGCGCCGACGCGCCTCGAACAGCGCGACGTCGGCTTCTTCGAGGAGCACCTGTCCCTGCCGGTAGGCCTCGAGGGCGATCGAGGCTCGGGTTCCGATCTCTTCCACCTCGTCGGCAATGCGGGCCGCCTCGGCCCGCTTCTCGGCGAGCTGTTCGGCGAGCGCGTCGTCCGGAATCCCCTCTTGGGCCTGGGCGCGCGAGGAGAACGGGACCACCGAGCACGCGATGAGGAGCCCGACGATGAGCCGGGCGCCCCGCACGCGCCCGAGAGGAGCCATGATGGGGCCGATGCCGTGTCACTCTAGTGGCTGGTGTGACTGGTGTGAGCGTCGCCCGAACAGCGAGGCGCAGCGTGGGGAGGTCGGTGGCCATGCCGAGAATCGAGCACGATTCGATGGGTGAGGTTGCCGTGCCTGACGGCGCCTACTGGGGAGCCCAGACCCAGCGGGCGGTCGAGAACTTCCCGATCTCGGGGCTCCCGATCGACCGGCGTCTCATCTGGGGCCTCGCGACGATCAAGGCCGCCGCTGCCTCGGTGAATGCGGCGATGGGGATTGTCGACGTCGAACGCGCGGATGCCATCCGGCGGGCGGCCGAGGACGTTGCGTCCGGCGGATTCGACGACCAGTTCCCCGTCGACGTGTTCCAGACCGGGTCCGGAACTTCCTCGAACATGAACGCCAACGAGGTCATCGCCAACCGAGCCGGTGAGATGCTCGGCCACGAACTCGGGAGCGGGCACGTTCACCCCAACGATCACGTGAACGCGTCGCAGAGTTCGAACGACGTGTTTCCCACGGCGTGCCACCTCGCCGCGTACGCGGCCGTCAAGCGCGAACTCGTTCCCGCGCTCGCCGCGCTCGCGGCGGCGCTCGAATCCAAGGCCGACGCGTTCGACGACGTCGTGAAGGCGGGCCGGACGCACCTGATGGACGCCACTCCCGTGACGCTCGGTCAGGAGTTCGGGGGATGGGCGGCCCAAGTGCGGTACGCGATCGAACGCCTCGAGACGACCTATTCGAGGCTCGCCGAGGTTCCGCTCGGAGGGACGGCGGTGGGCACCGGGCTCAATCAGCCCCCGGGATGGGCGTCGGCCGTGCTTGACGTCGTTCGCGCCGGTCATCCTGATCTCTCCGACCTGCGCGAGGCCCGCAATCACTTCGAGGCGCAGGGCGCCCGCGACGGCCTCGTCGAGCTCAGCGGCGCGCTACGCGGCGCGGCGGTCGGGCTGACCAAGATCGCCAACGACATCCGCTGGCTCGGGTCGGGCCCGCGCACCGGTCTCGGCGAGATTCGGTTGCCGGAACTCCAACCCGGTTCCTCGATCATGCCCGGGAAGGTCAACCCGGTCGCCGCCGAGGCCATGCGCCAGGTGTGCGCGCAGGTCATCGGCAACGACGCCGCGGTGGCAGCGGGAGGAGCAGCCGGCGACTTCGAACTCAACGTGATGATCCCCGTGATGGCGCGCAACGTCCTCGAGTCGATCGCGCTGCTCGCCACGGCGTCGACGACGTTCGTGCGAACGTGCGTCACCGGCATCGAGGCGGACGTCGAGGCCTGCCGGCGCTACGCGGAGTCGAGTCTCCCGATCGTGACCGCGCTCGTCCCTTCGCTCGGGTATGACGCCTGCGCCGACATCAGCAAGCAGGCCATGCGGGAAGGAAAGACGCTGCGCGAGGTGGTCGTCGAGCGCGGGCTCCTGAGCGAGGCCGACGTTGCCCGCATCCTCGACGTCGACGCCATGGCGCGGGGTGGAGTGCGCAGCGACGACGGATCGACCGCTAACTGACGGCCCACCCCGGATGCGGAGGCGGGTCGCCGGCGAGTGGGAAGACGGCCTGCGACCATTTCATGGCCGCCGCGAGCCCGGCGGACACTCGCTGCCACGCAGGCGGGTCCCACCCTTCGGCGGCGTCGACCAGCGTGGTGTCGGCCCGGAGGTGCACGAACGCGGGAAGGGCGGTGAGGCCGAGGCTCTCCACGAGCGTGCGCTCGGGATCGAGGAAGACGACAAACCGGTTGAGGTCGTCGGCGAGGAGGCGCCGGGCCTGCGCCTCCGAGCCGGTGATGAGAAACGCCGTCTTGCAGTCGGCTTGTTGGAAGGCGTCAAGGGCGCGGATCCCGAGCGGCACATACAGCTGCGATTCCGGTCGGGACGGCAACGCGACCAGACAGAGGTGCGAGATCGTGAGCCAATCGTCGAGGGGCCGCGTGCGGCCTTGGAGGGTCGTGACCTCGATGATGGGATCGGGATTCTTCGCCATGGTTTCGTACGCGCCTCGTGCGTGCGGGTCGCCGGTCGGGGTGCCGGCGAGACGATAGCCTCCGGCCTCGTGAGCGAGAGGAAGCCTGCACGCGCATGAGCCGTCGCGACCAGATCGCCATGACGCCAGATGAGGTAGCGGCCTTTCTCGACGAGAACCGGACGGCGCACCTCGCCACCATCGGCCCCGACGGCGCGCCGCACCTGACCACCCTCTGGTATGGGTTGGTCGACGGCCGCATCGCCATCTGGACCTATCGCAAGAGCCAGAAGGTCAAGAACCTCGAACGCGACCCACGAATCACGGCGCTCGTGGAATCGGGCGACTCCTACGCCGCTCTTCGGGGCGTCATGATCACCGGCCACGCGGTGATGTCGAACGAGACCGCCGACATCATGCGGGTCGCCGAGGCGCTGTATCTGCGGAATGGCGATCGGTTCGGCGACGTGCAATTCCCGACCACGGAGGGTTCGCAGGGCGGGCAACGGCCAGACGCCCTCGACTCTGGCACCCTCAATGTCCTCGAACACATGAGCGCCAAGCGGACGGCCATCATCGTCGAGCCGGACACCATCGCTTCGTGGGACCACCGGAAGCTGGGAGGCATCTACTGATGGGTCAGATGATCGAGTTCCCGTCCAACGGGACCAACGGGACGGGCTATCTCGCCGAGCCCGACGCCGGAGGCCCGGGGGTGATCGTGATCCAGGAGTGGTGGGGGCTGGTTCCGCATGTCAAGGACGTGTGCGACCGCTTCGCCGACGCCGGGTTCGTGGCCCTCGCTCCCGACCTCTATCACGGTGAGGCGACCACCGAACCCGACCAAGCGGGGAAGCTCATGATGGCGCTCAACGTCGAGCGAGCCGCCAAGGAGCTGAGCGGCGCCGTCGACGAGGTGCAGCGTCGTGGATCAGGTTCCGGCGTGGGCGTGGTCGGCTACTGCATGGGTGGCGGTTTGGCGCTGTACCTGGCGACACTGCGACCCGACGCGGTGACGGCGGCGGCGCCCTACTACGGCGTCATCCCCTGGCAAGCAGCCCAGCCCGAATACGCGAACTTGGCGGCCGCGGTCCAGGGCCACTACGCCGCGTCCGACGACTTCCTGCCCGTCGATCAGGTGAAGGCGCTCGAGGAGCAGTTGCGAGACCTCGGGAAGGACGCCGAGTTCTTCATCTACGACGGCACCGGTCACGGGTTCTTCAACGACAGCCGGCCCGAGGCCTACGTCGACACCGCCGCCAAGCTGGCGTGGGATCGGACGCTCACGCTGTTCAACGACCGACTTCGCTGACCTCCGGAGGATCGCGCCATGAAGCGCTTCACGTTCGTCGTCGTTGCCATGGTGTTGCTGTTGAGCGGGTGCAAGATTCGGATCCAGCTCACGACCGAGATCAACGCCGACGAGTCGGGGACCATCGCGTACGTGTTCGCGTTCGACAAGGAGTTTCGCGACACGCTCAAGAGCTTCGGGGAGGGCTTCGAGGGCTTCGAGAGTTCGGGTGGGGTGTCCAGTGGGCCAGCGGATCCCGTGGAGGAACTCGAGGGGCAGGTGCCAGAGGGGTGGACGTCGGAACGATTCAAGGACGGTGATTTTGAAGGCGTCCGCATGAGCCGCGACTTCACAGACCTCGACGATCTGCGCGCCGCGGTCGCCGAAGCCGCCGACGTGGGCAAGGACGACGCGTCCGCGAGCGCAGGGACCGGTGCCCCGACGTTTGGCGAGAACTTCAGCGTCAGCCGCGAGGGGGACACGTTCACCCTCGCGCTCGGCGTCGAATCGGGCGCCGCGCCCGACGCATCGGGCGGTGAGGGCAGCGAGGACTTCGCCGAGTTCGGCGAGGCCCTGGCGCAGCTCGAGATCGAGGCGATCATCGAGGTGACGATGCCGGGCAAGGTCCTCGAGCACAACGCCGACGAGAAGGACGGCAGCGAACTCACGTGGCGGTTCGACCAGACCTCGGAGTCGCAGACCGTCCGCGCCGTGTCGGACGCGTCGCAGTCCGCCGGCGGAGGTGGAGGCTTCCCGGTCGCGCTCGTGGTTGTCGGCGGTGGCGCGGCTGCGCTCGCCGTCGGACTGACGCTGGCCATGCGCAACCGCAAGGCGGGTCTGGCGCCGGCGCCGGCCGGTGCGCCCCTCGGCGATGTGCCCCCTCCGCCACCGCCTCCACCCCCACCGCCGCCTCCGGAGTAACGCGATCCCGGGTCTGACGACGTCGCGACCGGGCGGCCGCGGTCGGGGCGACGGAGCGAGGTGGCGGGTGGGTGGGCGAGCGAGCGGAGCGAGCGACGTCACCCCACCCACGGCCCTCCCACAACGGGCCGCTCCCACCACGGGCCCCTCACACCGGGGCCGCCTACGCCGAGATGAACCTACGCAGAGGCGACGGCGAGGCCCTCGAGGTCGAGATACGGAGCCCAGGAGGGATCGACGCGGCCGACGGCCACCACGATCCACATGGTCTGCTTGGGTGCGACGGGCTTGTGGCGGAGGCGCAGGCTCGTCTCATGGAGCAGGCGGTCTTCCTTCGCCGAATTGCAGCGCCGGCAACACGCCACCACGTTCTCCCAGACGTGCTCACCGCCGCGGGAACTCGGAACGACGTGGTCGATGCTCTCGGCGGCGGCGTCGCAGTACTGGCAACGGTGGCCATCCCGCACGAAGACGGCGCGCCGAGTGAGCGGCACTCGGGCCCGGTAGGGCACCCGAACGAACCGCCGGAGGCGGATCACCGACGGGGCGCCCATGTTCAGACGCTCCGAGCGGAAGGCGCCCTCGCCCTCGTGGACCACCTCGGCCTTTTCCTTCAGAACCAGAACGACCGCGCGGCGCACCGAGATCACGCTCAGAGGCTCGTAGGTTGCATTCAGCACGAGTGCCCGGCTCACGGTCCACTCCGTCCGTCCAGAGTGCTGCGCAGTCTAGGCGGGGAACCTTCTGCACCAGCGGAGGTATGTGAGCACGTCCTCGGCGACCGGGCGCTCGGGGGGCGGGTCTCCCCCGTAGGCCGTCTGCATGCGAAATCGCAGGTACTCCCGATCGGGAAGGGGCACGAACGGCGGCCGTCGCCACCACCCGCGTCGGGCGAGGCGGAACACCTGGCCGAGCGCCGTGGGCCATAGCCACGGGCGAGCGAGCACCGCCCCGGCGACCCTCCCCCAAGTCGCGCTGGGCCTCGTGGGTCCGGAACTCCGTGGCGAGGCGGGTGACTCCGCCTGCCGGCCTTTGTGCTCCGCCTCCGCCTCGCTCATGGGTCACACCCTGCCCGTTGTGCACACGCCAATACAATCTGCCCCTTGGCCAAACCCGCCGTCGCCGCCCCCGGATCCGCCTTCGAACGTCGCTTCGACGCCCTCGCCGACAACGTCGGCCGCGTCATTCGCGGCAAGCGCGAGGCGATCGACCTGATCCTGGTCTGCCTCCTCTCCGAAGGGCATCTGCTGATCGAGGACGTCCCGGGTGTCGGCAAGACCACGCTCGCCAAGGCGCTGGCTCGTTCGATCAACGGATCCTTTCAGCGCATCCAGTTCACGCCCGACCTCCTTCCTTCCGACGTGACTGGCGTGTCGGTGTGGCACCAGTCGAAGGGCCACTTCGAATTTCGCCCCGGGCCGGTGTTCGCCAACTTCACGCTCGCGGACGAGATCAACCGCGCTTCCCCGCGTACCCAGTCCGCGCTCCTCGAGGCCATGGAGGAAGGTCAGGTCACGGTGGACGGCCACACCTACGAGCTCGAGCGGCCGTTCATGGTGATCGCCACCCAAAACCCCGTGGAACACGAGGGCACGTATTCGCTCCCCGAAGCCCAGCTCGACCGTTTCCTCATGAGGGTCGCGGTCGGTTACCCCGACCGCGCCACCTCGATGGAGATCCTCGACGAGCAGATCGAGAGCAGCCTCGCCGACTCCCTCGACCCGATCCTGTCGGCCCGCGACTTGCTGAAGATGGCGAGAACGACGCGGGAGGTTCACATCGCCCGCAACCTCCAGGGCTACATCATGGATCTCGTCGAGACGACGCGTGACCACGCCGATCTCGCGCTCGGGGTGAGTCCGCGCGGTGCCCTCGCGTTGCAACGGGCCTCGCGTGCTTTGGCTGCGGGCCTCGGGCGCGACTTCGTGGTCCCCGACGATGTGAAGCGGCTCGCCGCGCCGGTCCTCGCGCATCGCCTTCTCCCCACACCCGAGGCTCAGCTTCGCGGCGTGACCCCGGGCGACGTGCTCGAAGACGTGCTCGACTCGGTGGCCGTGCCGCGGACGAGGTCGCGCGGGCAGGACTAGGAGAATGCACCTCACCACCCGCGGCTGGTCGTTTGCGGGGACGACCCTCGGCCTCTACGCCGCGGGGCGCGCGCTCGGAACCGTCGAGCTCGCGATGCTCGCGGCGGCCGGACTCGTGACGATGGTGCTCGGTGTCGTGTTGGTCTTCCTCGGCCAGCCCGACGTGGTCGCGCGGAGGATCCTCAGGCCGGCGCGGCTCCACGCCGGCGGCACCGCCTTCGCCGAGATCGAACTGCGCAACCGCGGACGCCGCCGTACCGGCGTGCTCTCGGTGACGGACCGATTCAGCGGTCGGCGCGAGGTCCGCTTCGCGGTGGCGCCGCTCCGCCCCGGCGAGTCCGCCCGTGGCGCGTATCGAGTGCCGACGGGGCGCCGAGGCGTCTTCGCGCTCGGCCCGCTGCGCGTCGGCGTCACCGATCCCCTCGGTCTCGTGCGCCGCGTGCTCCAGAGCGACGCCGCTGAATCGGTGACGGTCTATCCGCGGATCGAGTTCGTCGCCTCCCTTCCCCAAACCGTCGGACGCGATCTCGTCGGCGGGGCGATCAACGACTTCAGCCGCGCTCGTGCCGGCATGGAGTTCCACAGCCTGCGCGAGTACCAAGTGGGTGACGACCTGCGGCGCGTCCACTGGCGCTCGACGGCGCGGACCGGCCAGCTCATGATCCGAGAGCACGACGTCCCGTGGCAGACGCGGGCCACGTTGCTCCTCGACGACCGCCCCTCGAAGCACACGCCGGGTGGCTTTGAGCGCGCCGTCGAAGCGGTTGCCTCGGTGGCGACCGCGCTGCACCAGCGCCGCGCCATCGTGCGGCTCGTCACCACGAGCGGCCTCGACAGCGGTTTCGGCAGCGGCCACGAGCATTACGAGGCGATCATGGAGCGCCTCGCCGTGGCCGAGGCGACGACCACCAAGCGATTCGAGGATCTCGCCGCCCGGCTCCATCGTCAATCCGTCACCGGAGCGCTCATCGCCTTCACGGGTACGGCGACCGGGACCCCGAGCGCGGAGCGGGATCCCACTCCGCTTGCCGAGGGCGTCGCCGAGGCGTCCGTCCTGAGCGGCGATCCCGACCTCATGAAACTCGGGACCCTGGCGCGCCGGTTCGGGTTCGTCGCCGCCGTCTCCTTCCGGCGGGACGGCCTGACCGGCGGCGACGGCCCGGGGCGGGTCACGGTGCGGCCCGGCCTCACCCTCATCGAGGTGGCGCCGCGCGCGTCGTTCGCCGCCGCGTGGAGCGAGGCGATGGTGTTGCGCTTCGGCGCGCGCAGCGCACGCCAGGGGACGAGCCGGAGATGATGTCCGCGCTCCCTCTCACCGCGCTCACGCTGGTCGCCGCGGTCAGCTTCGTCCGGGTCTTCGGAGAGACGTCGTCGGTGGCACCCGGGGTCGTCCTCGGGGCCTACGCGCATGCGGTGCTGCGCTTCTCGGCCGCGGCGCGGATCCCGCCGGTCTTCGTCGGCACGGCGCTCCTCGGCGGTGCAGGCCTGCTCGCGTCCTGGATGATCGCCCCCCACACGCTGGCCGTCGGTGTGCCGACGACCGAAACCGCGCAGGTGCTCGCGGAGCGCATGAGCGACGGGTTCGGAGCCATCCGCAGCGCGGACGTTCCGATCGGCCCGCACAGCGGCATCGTGTTTGTCTCCGCACTCGGCGTCTTCATCGCCGCCATCGCCGCCGACTGGGTGGCCTTCCAGGCCCGCGCCGTGCTTTCCGCGTGCATTCCCGCGGCAACCCTCTTCACCCTCACGGCAACGCTGGGCGAGGAGCAGTCGCAGGTCCTGCTCACCGTCGCCTTCGTCGCCGCCACGCTGAGCTTCGTCCTCGCCCACGCCCCCGCCTACGCGGGGGAGGCGAACTCGTGGTTTTCGAGCGAGACCCGCCAGCTCGGTCCCGGAGCCGTCCTGCGAACGGGCCTGCCGATCGTGGCCATCGCCGCGTTGGTGGCGCCAGTCCTCGGCCCCCGGCTCCCCGAAGCGAAGTCCGCGGGGCTCGTGGATCTCGCGCCGGAATCGGGGGGTTCCGAGACCCGGGTCACCGTGAGCCCCCTCGTCGACATCCGCGATCGCCTCACCCAAGACCCCCCCGTCGAGGTCTTCACCGTCGCGGCCGACCGGGCCGCGTACTGGCGCATGGCGGCGCTCGAGGCCTACGACGGCCAGATCTGGAAGTCGGAGGCCAATTACGAGAGGGCCGACGACGATCTGCCGACCGACTCGACGGCGGCACCGACGGTGAACCTCGTGCAGACCTACCGGATCACGGCGCTGGCGCAGTTCTGGCTTCCCGCGGCCTACCGCCCGTCCCTCATCGACCTCGACGGCGCCCGCGTCAACCCCGACACGCTGACGCTCCTCACGGACAGGCCGACGTCCGACGGGCTCACGTACCGGATCGAATCCGAAGTCCCGTCGTACGGACCGCTCGATCTCGTGGGAGAGACCGGGCGCGTGCCCGAGAACGTGCGGGGGTTCCTCGGCCTCCCTGGAGGCTTTCCGGGCGTCGTGGCCGACCTCGCCACCCAAATCACCTCGGGGCGTCGGACCGTGTACGAGAAGGCGCTCTCGCTTCAGAATTTCTTCCGCACGGAGTTCGCCTACAACGAGGAAGTCCCACCGGGACATTCCGGCGACCGTCTCGTCGACTTCGTGACGACGGCCCGCGCCGGGTTCTGCGAACAGTTCTCAGCGGCGTTCGCCGCCATGGCGCGCTCGATCGGCATCCCCGCTCGGGTCGCCGTCGGATTCACGTCCGGGAACCTCGACTCGCCGACCGGCACCTATCACGTCAAGACGAGCGACGCCCACGCCTGGCCCGAGGTGTACATCGACCCGTACGGGTGGGTGGCCTTCGAGCCCACGCCGAGCCGCTTCAATCCGTCCCCGGCCAACCACACGGGGACGTTCAATCCGGACGCGCAGCAGGCCCCACCCGAAGAGCTTGATCCGGCGGCTACGGCGACAACCGTCGTGCCCGCGGGCTCCGACCCCGTCACGCCCGACACCGGCGCGCAATCCAAGCCCCCGGACGCCGGCGACGCGGCGACGGGCGTCGGGTCGTGGGTTCGCCGACTCGTCATCGGACTCCTGGTCCTGCTCGCAGTGAGTGCTGGGATCGTGACTGGGGGACTTGCGCTCGCCCGGCGTCGTCGGCGACGACGCACGGATGCCTTGGATCCTGGGGGCGCGATCCTCATGGCGTGGGACGACGTGGTCGCACACTTCCGTCTCGACGGTGTCGTTCTCGAGCGATCCCTGACGCCGTCGGAGGCGGCGCGCCGCGCAGGGGCCCGCGAGCCGGAGGCCGCCGACGCGCTCGACGCGCTCCGCACCCTTGTCGATCGGGCCGCCTACTCCGCGTCGGAACCGGATTCCCGCGACGCGGCCACCGCATGGACAGCGGCACGGCACGTCGTCGCCGTGCTCGAACGCGACGATTCGGCGACCCGGCGCCTTCGGCGCCGGTTCATCGCCGGCCCTTAGAGAATCTGCTTGGCGCTGGCGGTCGGATCGGCGGAGTCAGCGTTCGGCGCCTCGGGCTGCAGCGCATCGACGAACGCGTCGCGCTCGCTCGAGAACTGCGTCACCTCGGCCTCGACGTCACGAACCACGGCCTCCACCGACACGAACAGGGCGAGCTGACCGCCCCGGAGAGCGTCGAGCACCTGGCCGTCCGAGTGGCAAGCAAAGACCGTGCTGCCGTCCGAGACGAGCCGCAAACCGCGCCAATCGCCCGTGCCGTCGCCGGCTTGAAGGAACTCGACGGCTTTGCGGATGCGCTGCAGCGGGAGACCGGCGTCGAGGAGCGAACGCACCATGCGGAGGGCGACGAGGTCGCGAAACTCATACGCCCCTCCCGACGACCGGATGAGGCCGATGCGCCGCCAGTACCGAAGTTGGGAGTCCGAACAGCCCGTGATGCGAGCGGTCTGACCTGGCGTGAATCGCACGAGGAGGGTCGCTACGAGGATTCGTCGCCGCGGCGGCGGCGATCGATGGCATCGCGGAGGTTGGTGACCTTCATCGACGAGGCCAGGCTCTGGATTCCGGCCTTGCCCACGCGCCGGACGTTTCGCTCGATCAGGAACGCCGCCCACAGCATGATGAGGAACCCCAGGAAGCCGACCGCGAGCGACGACGCGAACGATGTGACGAGGACGGCGAGGCCTCCAAGGAAGGCGAGCGCGCCCCACTTGATCATTCGCGCACCATGGCGGTACACGGTGGTTTCTTCCACCTGCTGGACGAGCTGAGGGTCGCTCTCGTAGAGATGCGCCTCGATCTCCTGCAGGATTCGCTGTTCGTCCTCTGAGAGCGGCATGCGGGCCCATTGTCGCGCGAGAAGCCCTCCCTCTCAACGCGTCGGGCACAGGCCACGAACGGCGGACCCCCGGCCCCGGGGTCACGGCGGGTCTCGGGGCAGGTTCGCCGCGCGCCGCATCGTCCGGATTGGCCGCCGGACGCTCCTTCGACGCGAGGACCGAGGGGCAATCCGTCCCATTCAAGAGGGCATGAGGACCCTGCCTCACCCGGGGTCGCGAGCGCACGCTGGAACCAACGGCGCATGAGCGACGACCAAGGAGGGCGCCATGGCTGCACGAAGCTCCGATCGGACGACGGTGTGGCCGACGTTCATCACGGTGGTCGCCACCCTGGCGCTCATCCTCTCGACCGCCTCCCTCTGGGGAGGATCGTCGACCGTGGCCGTCTCATCGGGACCCGACGCCGGCTCGGAAGCCGCCCGGTCCGACGCTGGCGCCTTCCCCACGATCGATTTCAACGCCGAGCCGGCCGAGGGGTGGACCCCGTTCGACCCGGCGCTCACGCCCGCCCCCGAGGGCACGAACCACGAGATCGAACTCCACGCCACCGAGCGTCAGATCGAGGTGGCGCCCGGGGTCGATCAATTGATGTGGACGTTTGGCGATCAGGTGCCGGGGCCGGTCCTTCGAGGCCGGGTGGGCGACATCTTCACGGTCACGCTGGTCAACGATGGAACGCTCGGGCACTCCATCGACTTCCACGCCAGCAAGGTCGCGTGGAACGACGAAATGCGGACCATCGCGCCGGGCGAATCGCTCGTCTACCAGTTCGAGGCCAAGCACGCGGGCGCGTTCATGTACCACTGCGGCACGGCTCCCGCGATCCACCACATCGGAAATGGGATGTACGGGATGCTCATCATCGATCCCCCGGACCTCGCGCCGGTCGACCGGGAATTCGCTTTCGTCCAGTCGGAGCTGTACCTCGGGCCCCAAGGCGAGCCGGCCGACTACGACAAGATGACCCGCGACGCGTGGGACGCGGTCGTGTTCAACGGGTACGTCAACCAGTACAAGGCTGCGCCCATCCGCGTGGAGCCGAACCAGCGGGTCCGGGTGTGGATCGTCGACGCCGGGCCGAGCGAGAACTCGTCGTTCCACATCGTCGGGACGATCTTCGACACCGTGTTCAAGGAGGGCTCGTACCGGCTGCGGCCCGATGAGCTTCGCGGGGGCGCCCAGGCGCTCGACCTCCAGCCGGCGCAGGGTGGGTTCGTCGAGTTCAGCTTCGACGAGCCGGGGTTGTATCCGATCGTGACGCACAAGTTCTCCAACGTCGGCAAGGGTGCGCTCGGCCTGTTCCAGGCCGGCGAGCTCGCAGAGGTCGGCGAGGGCGCCGCGCACTGACCCCATCGACGATCGTGAGCGGCTCGCCGGCGACCGTCATGGAACGTCGGTGGCGACATCGACCGGAGTTCCACCGGCCCCCGCCGACCGGTACGCCGCGTCGACCACGCGGTGGGCCGCCACCGCCTCGCTCGCCCCCGGTGGCCCCCCGGCGGCCCCCGCGGCGAGATCGTCGAGAAACCCCTTGGCCGCGGCCGCGTACAACGCGAGCGCGGCGCGATGCTCGTCGGGCACACGGAAGGCCGCCGCCCAGTCGGGCGTCGGGCACTCGATCGCGGCTGCTCCCGAGC
>DATDOY010000244.1:0-2830 GCA_035293045.1 Acidimicrobiia bacterium | reverse complement strand
CCCGCCGCACCCGCCGGCTTCTCGAGCAAGTTTCCCACCTCTCAGGTGGGAAACTTGCTCGAGAACGGGTCAGGGGGCGAGGCGGCCCAGGGTGCCGTAGTCGTCGTCGTCGAACTCGACGCCGACGGCAGGAAGCTCGTAGACGCGGCCGTCGGGAAGTTCTTCTTCCGCGAGCGGCCGCGGCACGACCTCCACCTGGTCGGCAATCTGGATCTCGCCCACGGCCGCGCCGAGCGCGTCGAACTTCCGTGCCGTCACCATCACGCGGCTCTCCAGCGATCCGACCGTGTCGTTGTATCGGTTGACCACCGACTTGATCCCGTGGCCGAGCTTGGAGAAGTGCTCGTTCATCTTCGCCAGGCGCGTGTAGAGCTCGCGGCCCAGAGCGCTGATCTGTTCGGCGTTCTCGGCGACGGCTTCTTGACGCCACGCCTGGCCGATGGCGAACAACACGCCGACCAGCGTGGTCGGCGTCGCCAGGATCACGCGGGCGCGAGCCGCGTCTTCGAACAGCGCGGTGTCGTGCTCGAGCGCGGCGGCCAGCGTCGGCTCCAGACGGAGGAACATCACGATGCACTCGGGGGCGCGCTCGAACTGGTCCCAGTACGCCTTCTTCGACAGCTCCTGGATGTGCTTGCGCACCTGCCCTGCGTGCTCCTTGAGCTTCGCGGCGCGGGCTTCCTCGTCCTCGATGTCGACGGCGTCGAGGTAGGCCTCGAGCGGGACCTTGGCGTCGACGACGACCTGACGATGCCCGGGGAGGTTGACCACGAGGTCGGGACGGCGCGAGCCGTCGTCGGTGTTAACGGTGACCTGCTCGTTGAAGTCGCAGTACGCGCTCAAGCCCGCCGCCTCGACGACGTTGCGCAGGCCGATCTCGCCCCACCGACCGCGGACGCTCGGCTTGCGGAGTGCGCTCGTGAGGTTGGACGTCTCGCGCGCGACCGACGACAGCTGCTGACTGATCGACCCGTGTGAGGTGCGGAACTCGTGGAGCTGCTGTTCGAAGGCCTGGAGGCGATCGTCGATCGGGGCCAGGCGCTGGCCGGCGAGGGCCAGGAACTCGTCGTTGTTGCCCTTGACCGCTCGGGCCGCCGCGGCCTCGACCGCGCCGGCGATCTTCTGCTCGACCTGGTCGGCATAATGCCCGCGCTCGTCGGCGCGGGCACGTTCGTAGTCAGCCGCCTGCTGGAGGCGGGCGATGTCGGCGGTCAGGGCGGCCGCGGCCGCCTCGTGCCGCCCCCGAACAGCGAGAAAGACAATGGCGCCGCCCGCGGCGAGGCCGACGACGAGTCCGGTGATGAGAAGGATGATCTGCATGGGTCCCATGGTGACAGGGGGGTGTGACAGTCACGCGGACGGTCCGTTGTGTGCCTGTGACCAGGGAAAACGCGGCCGGGACGCGACAATGGCCCGTGGCCCGACGCCGGCGTCCTTCCCTCCGATTCCAACTCGCCGTCCTCGGCGTCGGACTCGTCGCCATCGTCGTGGCCTCGTTCGCGGCCGACACCGGCGGCTCCGGTCGCACACAGTCCCCCGGGCTCGCCACCACGCTTCCCCCGACCACCCGCCTCGACGGGTTTCCTCCCGCCGGGGAGTCGAGTCTGTGCCGGGCACTCATTTCCACCGATGACGCCGAGGCGATCGTCGGACGGCCGTTGCGCCACCCCGTCATCGAGCCCAAGACCGGCCAGTGCGCGTGGCCCGCCGAAGCGGGAACGCCCCTGCATGCCGAGTTGTTCTTCGAGGTCCTGCCCCGCAGCGAGCGCCCGATCGAGGAGGACCTTGCCTCCATCTTCGAGGGGTTGCCCCACAGACTCGATGCCGAGACCGGCTTGGGCGACGCGGCCCAGTTCGTCACCCGCCTCGCCGACGCGAAGCTCGACATCGACGAGGACTTCGTCGAGGGGCTCTACGTGTACGACGGCGAGTTCGTCGTCATCCTGGCCAACGGCGGCAACGACGTCTGGATCGGATCCGACGACGAAGTGAAGGACCGGCTGCGGACGGCCATGACGCGGGTCCTCGGCCGGCTCCACCAGCTTTCCGGCGCGCCGACGGAACCCACGACCGCGCCGTAAGGGACACGGTCGCGCGAGGTCAGTACGCTCCGAGGCCATGAGCCTCGTTCTCGTCGACGACCGCGACGCGGTGCGCACCATCACCCTCAACCGACCCGAGGCGCGCAACGCGCTCAACACCGAGCTGATGCTCGACCTCGCCGGCGCCCTCCACAGCGCGGAGCACGACGACGGGGTGAGCGTCGTCGTGCTTACCGGGGCCGACCCTGCGTTCTGCGCCGGACTCGACCTCAAAGAACTCGGCAGCACGGGGCAGAACCTCGTCGGAGTCGGCGCGAACGCCGACGGGCGCCCGACCAACCCGTTCAACGCGCTGTGGCGGATGGAAAAGCCGGTGATCGGCGCGATCAACGGTCCCGCGGTGACCGGCGGCCTCGAGATCGCGCTGAACTGCGACTTTCTCGTCGCGTCCGAGCGCGCGCTCTTCGGCGACACGCATGCGCGCGTTGGCGCGCTGCCCGGAGGTGGGATGACACCGCTTCTTCCTCAAGCCGTCGGTCTGCGACGGGCGAAGGAGATGAGCCTCACCGGCAACTTCGTCGACGCCGAGGAGGCGCTCCGCTTGGGCCTCGTGAACCACGTGGTTCCCCACGAGAACCTCATGTCCTTCGCGCACCGACTCGCGGCCGACGCCGCCGGCAACGACCAGCGCACCGTCCGCCGGCTCCTGCGCAACTACACCGCTGGGTCGAAGATGACGCTCGAGGAGTGCTGGCGCCTCGAACGCGAGGAGTTCGGCCAGTGGCGGG
>DATDOY010000243.1:0-9899 GCA_035293045.1 Acidimicrobiia bacterium | reverse complement strand
ATGCCCAGCGCGAGGCCCTGATACTCGGGGGGATACCACCGGCTCGCCAACGGCAACGCGACGGCGAAGCTGGCGCCCGCCACACCGAGGAGCAGGCCGATGCCGAGCACCTCAGGGAAGGTCGTGCCCGCGAGCGACGCCCAGGTGAGCGGGACGGCGGCGAGCGCCATGGTGACGAGCCCCGTCCGCTTGGGTCCCGCGCGATCGGCGAGGGGGCCGATGATGAGACGGAACATGGCACCGCCCAACGGGGGCACCGCCACCATCAACCCCTTTTGGGCGGCGGTGAGACCGAGGTCCTCAGCGACGTACGCGCCGAGGGCGCCGAGCAGCACCCACACCATGAAGGAAACGTCGAAGTGCACGAGGCCCGCGATGAGGCTCGGCGTGTGCCCGGCGTGTCGAAACCCACGGATTGTCATGCGGATCACCCAACCACCCGAGCGTGCCGGGGCGGTTTCTCTCTCGTGACGAGTCAGCGTCTCTCCGCACACGGCCTCCGCGCGCGAACGTGAGGCGCCTGAAACACCGTCGTCGCACGGTGGTCAGACGCCGTTCAGCGGCCATTCACAACGTGGCGAGGTAACACGCAACACGACGGAAACATGGGACGCCCACGATGGAACGATGCCGCTGGCGCCACTGGAGGGGTTCCGAATCGGCATCACCGCAGACCGACGGCGCGGCGAGCTCGCCGACCTGCTGCATCGGCGCGGCGCCACGACGCTCATCGGTCCCACCTTGGCGACCAGATTCCTTCCCGATGATTCACACCTCGAGTTGCTCACCCGCGACCTCGTGGCCCAACCCCCCGACGTCCTGGTCGCCAACACCGGGGTCGGAATCCGCGCGTGGTTCGAAGCCGCGCAAGCCTGGGGACTGGTCGACGATTTGCGGTTGGCTTGCGGCCAGGCCCACGTCATCGCCCGAGGACCCAAGGCGGTGGCCGCGTTGCGCGTCGCCGGCGTCGAAACCAATGCTGAAGCCGAGACCGAGCGGCTCGACGAGGTGGCCGCCCTCCTGCGCGAGCGCGGCGTGCGCAGCGCCCGGGTAGTCGTCCAACTCCATGGATCCGACGACCTGCCGCTCGTCACCGAACTCGAGAGGGCGGGCGCAGAGGTCACTCCGGTGCCCGTGTACCAGTGGGAGCTTCCCGAAGATCTCCGGCCCGCTCGGCGCCTCATCGAGTCCGTCGTCGACGGGGGGGGTCGACGCGGTGACCTTCACCAGCGCGCCGGCGGTCCGGAACTTCTTTGCCCTCGCCGACGAGCAGGGGCTCGGCGCCTGCGTCCGGGGTGTCGCGCGCTCCGACGTGGTGATCGCGTGCGTCGGACCAGTGTGCGCAGAGGCCGCCATCGCCGCTGGCATACCTCACCCCGTCGCGCCGAACTCGGGACGCCTCGGGCTTTTGATCCGCGTCCTCGCGGATGCTCTCCGGCAGCACTCGGTGCGGATGTCGATCGGGTCGCGCGAAGTCGTCGTCCAGGGACGCTCGGTTTCGATTGTGGGCCAGGAGGGCTCAGCCTTGCTGGCTCGTCGAGAACTCGGCGTGTTCCGCCTGCTTGCCGCTCGACCGGGGGTAGTGGTCGGCAAGCCCAGAATCCTGCGCGAAGTCTGGGGTTTCAACGCGGGTGACCTCCACGTCGTCGAAGTGACGCTGACGCGGCTTCGCCGACGTATCGCCCCCCTCGGATTGAGCGTCGTCACCGTCCGGGGTCGCGGACTACGACTTCAGTGACGGATGCCTGTCTGGCTGCGGGCCGTTGGCGCCCCAGATCTGGAAGGAGCGGACGAAACGGCGACGGCGGAGCGTCGGCGCTGGCGGACACACACTCAGTGACGGAACCGAGTGTCGGAACCGAGTGTGTCGGAACCGAGCTCGCGAATGCTACGTGCGCAGACCCATCTTGTTGGTGTGTCGTCTCACGACGTGTGGCACGCCCTCGAGCAGTAGAAGCACCCGTTCGACTGCGGATAGGTCTTCTTCGCCTCGGTGACGGCGGGACCGCAAGTGTCGAAGCTGCCGAGGTAGAGCCGGTTCTCGGGATCGGGAAGATATGAACACTCCGAGGTGTGGACTTCGTGGTCGCCGTTGTCTTGGGCGTTCTGATTTACGTAATAGAGCATGGTGTCCTCCGGGCGCGACACGCTGCAGCAGGGTCTCCCTAGGTACACGTTCCGGGACTCGAAATGTGTCGGGTGATTTTTCCGATCGGCCCCAGCATCAACGGACGGTGAACACGCGCCCACCCGGCGTTACACAGGGGGCGCCGATCTCACCCAGACGGGTGACATCGCTTCCGGCCCGTCGCTCCGCAGGGGGCGGGCGCCGCCACAGGCCGACGTGGGCGAAGGCCCGCGGCGGTGACCACCCACTGTCTGATAACGGGCGGGTCCCCGGTTGTGACGGAATCCTCGCTCGATACATTCGCGGAGCGGGTGGTGCTCGCCGGTCAGCTGGCAACGGTCGACGGCGTCCTCAGCTTCGGCGCCAGGCTGAACGCAGATTGGCTGGCGGGATGGGAGCGTTGCGCGTGTCGCCGAGACGCCACACGATGGGAGCGGTCGCAGTCGGTTTGATCTGCACCGCGATCGATCCCAGGACGTCGCCGTTGGGTTCGATGGCGTCACCCGTCGTATAGATACCTAAATCCCAATCGGGGGCATGCGGATTCCCGCTCTTGGCCACCGCGTCGCGCGCCTCCCGCAGTTGTTCGAGTGCCACCTGGTGCGGGAAGGCGTGGCTTGCCATTCCTGTGTCGCAAGAGATCAGACTCAGCGGCGCGTTGACGCGCGTGACTAACTCCAGATTGAGGCCGTTCTTCGAACAGTGATGCGGCACCTTGAAAATGGCGGCGCCCAGCGGCTCCGTTCCTCGGGCCAACCCAAGCAACCGGTACTCGGGGTCGTGATCCGTCCGACGGGTTGGGAAGTCGACATCGACATGTGACCAGCTCATGGTCTGGGCGTCCGCGCCCAGGAGCAACGAGCGCGTCACCGGAACCCGAGACTGCCGCCCGATGGCGGCCTCTTCGATCTTGGGGGCGAAGACGCGCTTGATTGGGAACTCGACCTGCAGAGCGATGCTGGCGTTGTTGACGTGGACGCCGTAGGTATCGAAGTTGTTGCGCAGGCGAATGCTCGGCGACAGGGCAGTCACCGCCACGTTGCCGATGTGACGGCGCGCGCCAGCGGTCGGGTGCAGACGATTGACCTCGGGGTGCTCCTCGAGCCAATACATCATCTCGAACCAGGCCCCGGTCTTGTGGAAGAAGGCCGGATCCCAGATCTCGCCGCCGCCGAACAACAGGCTGCCGGATTGATCGAGGAAGTTCGGGATGCCGCCGACGTGATCCTCGTGCGGGTGGGTGGCTACGAGTAGCCGCACCTTGCTCTCATCGCTCAGTAGCGGCCTTGCGAGCCCGGGTTGGGGTACCTTCAGCGCCTCGATCAGCTGTGGCAGTTTGCCTCCGGCGACTCGTCCGACATCCACCACCACCAAGTGGCGAACACCGTCCTCGTCTTCGGGTAGACAGAGCAACTGCGTGTCGGCGTTACCGACGTTGAGGAGAAAATAGATGAGCTGCTGCGGCTCACAGGCAGCCAGAAAATCCTGATCGGCGTCATAGAGGTTGGCGGGGTGCCGGTCGAGGTTCATGCCAACTGCTCCGGTCCAATGTCGCGAGCTGGCTGTCCGCTCGGCAGGAGGTCCCGAGGATCGATCCCCTGGTCAAAGCCGATGAGGTAGCGCTCCTCGGTTTCGGCGGCGACGCCAGTCCCTCGTGCATCGGGGTCGGTCGGTACGACCCCGGCGACGGCGGCGTAGTGCGCCAGCTTGCCCGCCTCCCGGGCGTCCCAGGTGACGTCAATCACGATCTCGACGAGTTCGCCGCCGGGAAGTGCCGGCTGGCCCAAGGGCATCGGCAGCTCGGGGAAGACCTCGGGCTGGGGCGGCCCGCCCGCGGCGGGGGTGCCCGTCAATGACACGCCGTAGGCGTCGCCGATCTCCACGCCGCGATCCCCCAGGCCCTCGGGCAGGAGCCCCAGTTCACGCCAGCGTTGTCGGTGAGCGCTCAACATTCCGGCGAGGTCGGCGACGTCGATCTCCAGCTGGTGAGGGTCGCGGTGGATAGGAAAGCGCAGGCGGCCTTGCCGGTCGACGAGGGGCCAGGGTTCGATCGAAAGACCGATGGTGTCGTCGGTGCGCTCCTCCACCACGGCGTAGCCCAGTCGGTCGCGGCGGAGCGCGAACGCGTCGAGCGCGCCGCGCGCGTCAGGACGGTCCGTCGATTGGTAAGCGAGATACGCCAGTGACGGCAGCCACCACTGCGGACCCGAGGTTCGATTCGCCGACGGCGTGAAACTGCTCAGGGCCAGCGGTGGTGGTGTCAGCGGACGCAGGACCTCCCAGCTGTCGGTCACCGCAGCTGCTGCTGCCGGATCGATGCCGACGACTGTCTCAATCGCAGTGCCACGCTCCCGAGCCTCGAGGACGGCCGCCAGGCGATCGAGGGTGTCGTCGTCATCGAGAGGAACCGGCGCGCCGCAATGCGGACAGGGAGTGGAGATCGTCATCAGGCCTCCTTGGGCTGATCGTCAAGTACGGCGGCGTAGGTGGCGCGCGGGAAAGGGGCGAGCACGCCGAGGCCGCACAGGACGTACAGGCCAACCACGGTGGACGTAAAGGCATGTTCCATGAGATCCAGCGCGGCTTCGACGCCGATGGGTCCCAGGGTCGTCGGAACCTGCGCGTTGTGCTGGGCCATGGCGGTCCATGCCTCGTCGCTGCGTTGGGCCAGAACGAAGTCAACGGCCTCGCGCGCCCGTTGGGCGACGGCGTCGTCCCCGCGCGCGAACGGAGCCGCCAGGCTGAGCGGGCTGCGATCGACCATCACGATGACGCCCACCGGCCCGCGACCGGCCAGGCGATTGGCGTGGAAGCGCTCGAAGAATTGCGCCCGACGTCTGGCGGTGCTGACGTCGTATTGGATCCCCTGGTCGCGCAGGAGTCCGAGCAGCTCGCGACTGACGCGGCCCCGGGCGGTGAACGGGTTCCACTCCCAGTCCTCAGACGCGTTCGCCACCAGAAGGACGTCGGCTGGCTCCTGCACCTTCGCGAGTTGCGGGCAGCGGCGGAGGCGGGCTTCGAGTCCCGCTTCCCACTGCTCGGCCATGTTGTCGTAGACCCCGCCGTCCGACAGGACGACGCGCTGCGGTGACGACGAGGGATTGGTGATCGAGGGGTCACGCACGAAGGGTCCGGTCTCGATGATCGCCGGTGGGAAGGCGCCCGGTAGCGCAGCGGACGCCTGGACGGCCGCCGCGAGCGTCACCGTCGCCGGTGCGGTGGTCGAGGTGCCCTCGCGGTAGCCGTAGAGGAACCTCGGCGCCATATAGAAGTGGTCTCCGGATTCGAGATCCGTCGCGCAGAGGACGTGGTTCACACCGGAGACGACGTCCGCCAGCGTGAGCGGACGCCCATCCGCGGGATGGGCCAGGAGGGTTCGGGCCAACGCCCGCTCAACCGCCTTCCCACGCTGGGACAGCAATACCAGGGCGATCCAGACGAGAAGGAGCCACGTCACGCCGAGGACCGTGAGCACGACCCAGAGGGCGGTGCCGTGCATACCGCTTGTCAATCCGGCACCCAACAAGGCAGTCAGACCGGTAGCAACGCCGGCAACGGCGGTGACGACGACGCGCCGCCGTCGCACTGGCCCACCCAATTTCCAGCCGATGACGGCCCCGGCAACCAAGCCGGCGATCACATATCCGATCAGTCTGGTCTCGCGACCGGCCGCAATGAGGGCTGCCAGGAGGCCGACGCCCACCAGTCCGATGAGCGCCACCGAACCAAGCGCACGAATGACGTAGCCACGCGTCGCCGTCCCCGGAAAGAACAGCCCGTCACGGGCCACGACCTGGAGGAGGGGCCTAACAACATCCGCGAAGCGCGCCGAGACGTGTTGCTCGCGGAAGTCGCCACTCGCAGCCACAAATCCGTTGGCGATCGAGCCGCCCGACACCGATGAGACCGACACGACATCGGCGCTCGCGCCGGTCTCGACCAGCGCAGCCAGCGCACCGACGCCCCAGGCGGTCGCCCGATGACCTCCTCCGGAGAGGGCTGCGCCGATGCGCGTCATTCGCGACTGGACGACTCGGTGGGGCGGACGGTCACCCGCTTGTCAACGCCGGTCACAGCGACTGGCAACGGACCGGGAGACGCCCCCGCGTCCGGGCCACGGAGGTCGAACGCTCTTGTCGCCGGAGCTGTTGGCAAGGCCTCCCCTGGTGGCAATAACATACGAGGACTAGATGAAGACAGAGTACCGGCGGGGTGATTGTGTCGGCCCGTGTACGCGCCCAAGTCGTCGGCACCGCCCGGCCCCCCGACGTGCAGGGTGATCCCGCCCACCGTGACCGACATCTACGACTTCTTCGTCGTCCCGTACGGCCGCTGGTTGACCGGCTTGGTCGACAGGCCGAGGTCGTTGGCCTTGCTCTGAACGGCGGCCGCCGAGCGGCCGTGCTTGATGCCCATCACCCGCGTCGGCGTGTTCTGCTTGATCTCCTGCTTGAGCTGTTTCACCTCGTCCGATGTCCATCGCTGGCCAGAATTCGGTGGTGTCTTCGGCACTGTGATCCTCCTTCGATCAGTCGCGCGACTGGGAACCTGAACGAGTGAATCCGTATTCGTCAGCACCCAGAGGCGTTCCCTCGTAACGGGTTGAAACGAAATGGCCGCGGACGGCAACAGCCGTCACGCTTCCTCCAACTCCGTCAGGCCCTTCAGGCGGCCAAGGCGCTCGATGACCTTGCCGCCATACAGCCCCGACACGGCGGCGACGAACACGAGGCCGTAGGCGTTGAGCTTGGCGCTGTCGATCCCGACGTTGAGGAGGCCGCCGCGCACGCCCGCGTAAACCACGAGCGCGACGCTGGCGCCGAGCACGGGCCGGCCCGTGTACCAGAGCCAGAACCGGGGCTCCCATCTCTTGGTCGTGTACTTGAGGGACCCGAGGTAAAAGGACCTGATCGCGCCCCCCAACACCCCAGCGACGACCACCAGCCACAGCGACAGCAACTCAGCGCCCGTCGTCCACCGCTTCCACAGCACCTGCACGACTCCGCTCTTCTCCTGACGCAACGCCCGGGTGCCGCTCGACGCCTGCTTCGCCTCGTCCTCGGCGTTCTCGATCGATGCCACGAGCTGGCCCACACCCTCCTCGGCCACTTGGGCCGTCGCGGGATCGCCGGTGGCGTCGGCGATGTCGTCGGCGAGCGCTTGCGCATCCTCCGTCGCCGCCACCACCGTTTCGGTGGCGTCCTTGACGTCCTGCGCGACGTCCTCGGCGGCGGCCTGCGCCTTGAGATCCTCCTGCGAGAGGCCCTGATGCACGTCGATCATCGAGATGAGCGGCTGCACTGACAGGACCACCAGCACCAGGCTCCCCAGAACCGCGGCGATGTTTCCACCGCGTGCGGACTCCTCCCCGTTGGTCATGTCGCCGCCGCCATTCGCCTACGAGATGGGCGCTTCCCAGATGGCGCGCCAGGTCGCCGGACCGACCACCCCGTCGACGGCAAGGCGCTTCTCACGCTGGAACGCTCGGACCGCCTGGTCGGTCTTGGGGCCGAAGTGGCCGTCCGCGGTAATGCTCCAACCCCGGTTGACGAGCTGGGCCTGGAACGCAGCCACCGTGGCATCGGCCTGCTTCCCGCCCCGTCGCCATACGTCCATGCTCACGGCGTGCCCGGGATACGTCGGCGCCTGGGCACCGCTCGGCTTCGGGCGAGTCGGGGGTGGCGGTGGCGCATTCACGCCACCGTTGCGAGTACGCCACTTCGCCATCGCCTCATCCTGGAGCGCAGCATCGAACGGCTCCGGTCGAGGCTTTCCGCCCTCGGCGGGGTCGAGGCTGAAATGCATCGGGTCCTTGACCGACCGCCAGTCGCCGCCCCAGCCGAATCCTTCTGTCTTGAAGGCGGCCACAAACTCGGCGGGCATGTCGGTGCGCAGGGCCCCGTCGCTGCGGTACGGATTGCGGTCGGGGTTGACGTCGACGGCCACCGGCCACGAGTGCGCCGACCACCCACGGCCGCTCGTCTTCTTGCGGCAGTTGTACGACTCGATGCGGCGCACCACATACCCGACGTCGTAGGCGCGGATCGCCGCCCGCAACAGTTGGTTGGCCGCCTTGGCCTTGAAGTTGAGCGACGCGCCGAAGACCTCGACCGCCACGTTGTCGGCGCGCTCGCACGGCGGACCGTAGATCTCGCCGACCTTGCGCATGCTCTCCCTCCAACCTTCGCCTTAAGGAAGGGACACGGAGCAAGCTGCCAAACGTGTCGGTCGTTGATAACGAGTTGTGACCCAATGTCGGAAACGACCGACACCTTTGCCGCCGACGGCCGTGAGCCACAGCGATGGCCCGGAAGCGCGGATGCACGAGCAGGTACGCGCGCCCGCTCCGCGTGGTCGCGATGTTCCTCGCAGTGGTCCCGTTCGTCTTCGTCGTCCAAGACGCCTGGGCATCGCCCGGTGGACTCGACGACAACGGATGCCACACGTGCCACACCAACTGCGAGCAGTACGGGATCGCCGACGAGACCTACCACTGCCACGGCGCTCCCGCACCGACGGCGCCCCCGGCAACCGAGGCCCCGATCACCACCAGCCCTCCCGCGACCAGTCCTCCGGCAACGAGCCCACCGACCACCAAGCCACCGCCATCAACGACCAAGCCCCCACCGACGGCCACCACGAGCACGACCAGCGCTGTCGATGTCGCGGCACCCGAGCCTGCGTCGATCACCGTCGCCCCGCCCGAGCCGGGGGGACAGGAGACTGTGATCGAGATCACCGGCAAGCCGGGTGCGCGCTTCGAGGTCACCGTCACAAGCCGCGCCCAGACTCAGCGCGGGGTCCTCGACGACGACGGGCACGCCCGCGTCACGTTCCTCGTGGCGAACGGCGACCACATCGCCACGGTGGTCCTCACCGACGACGAGGGCAACGTATCGGCGGAGACCACCCACGAGTTCGACGTCAGCCTCCCACGGCCCCGACGCCCCAGCGCACGCGTCACAAGCGACGAAGGCGCATCGCCCGTCGTTGTTCAGATAACTCATGGGCCACCCCGTGGCAAGGTCACCGTGCGGAGCGACGGCGGGCCGAGTGAGACCAGCGATCTTGGCGACGCGGGCGAAGCGACCGTCGGTCTCGAACTCGACGAGGGCGAGCACACGATCCTCGTGTCAGCGCAGGACTTCCAAGGTCAAGAGGCCGACGTCGTCCGGATCAGCGACGTGCGCGTCACCGGCGAAGACAAGAAGAAGGGATCCGCCGCTGGGAGCGTCGTTCTCGTCGTCGCCATCGGGGGGAGCGTCCTGTGGCTCCGGCGGCGTCGCCGAAACCTGCGAGGCCAGGCCCGGCGGCCCCTCACCGGCCCGCCCACTACCCCCTAGCAACCACGCACCGCGGGATCTCGACCTTCGGGTCCTCGCGGTCGCTAAACGACACCCTTCGCCGCGAGTCTCGACGCTTCGTCGCTGGGAACCGGGGCGCTGTATGCGAAGCCCTGTCCGAGTTCCCATCCCACCGCCATCAGACAGGCCGCCTGGTCCGATCGCTCGATGCCTTCGGCGATTGCCGTCGCTCCCATTGCGGCGGCGAGATGGTGGATGGCCTCGATCAAAAGCACCGCCCTTGGCTTGTGCGGAAGCTCCGCCGTGAACGTGTTGTCGATCTTGATGTAGTCGAAGGGAAAGCGTCGCAAATATGAGAGCGACGAGAACGCCGTACCGAAGTCGTCGAGTGCGAGTCGCACGCCAAGATCCTTGAGCCCCCGAAGGTTCCGCGCCATCTCCGGCGTGTCCTCCAGCAACATGGTCTC
>DATDOY010000242.1:0-4502 GCA_035293045.1 Acidimicrobiia bacterium | reverse complement strand
AGACCAAGGTCGCCGAGCTGCTCGACATCGAGCGCATCGGGGTGACGCTGTCGGACGAATACCAGCTCGACCCCGAACAGTCGACCTCCGCCATCATCTGCCACCACCCCGACGCCAAGTACTTCATCGCCCGCTGACGTCGCTGACGTCGCAGACGTCGTCGGTCGTTGGGCCAGCCCTCGTTCTTGGATGGGAATTGGCTCTGGGAGAGCCAATTCCCATCCAAGAACACGGGCTCAGTTCTCGAGCGGCAGGAGGACGGCGGCGAGGTCCTCGAGTTCGGCCGTCCAATCGGCAGGCTCCTCGGCCGGAACGACCACGAACTTCGACGCCCCGACCTCGATGAACCGCTCGAGCATTTCTCGGAGCGCGGCGGTGCCGACGGGGAAGATGTCGCGCGGGTCGGCGTCGGGGAAACGGGCTCGGAACAGTTCGAGCAGCTCGGGCCCGGGCTCGGTGCGGACGTAGGGGATCAGGACGCCGAAGTGCTCGTCGTCGATCTCGCGACCGGCCTCCGCCGCCGCCTCGTTGATGAGCTTCCAGCCTGCGGCGGCGAGGTCGGGGGTCGTGAAACTCGGGAGCCAGCCGTCACCCGCTCGGCCGCATCGGCGCAGCTCCGCGTCCGAGCGCCCACCGAGCCAGACGTCGGGTGGCTGTTGCACGGGCTTGGGCTCCACGCGGACGCCGTCGTAGCGGTACCACTCCCCCTCGTGGGTCACCTCCGGTTCGAGCCAGAAGCGACGCACGAGGCCGAGCGCCTCGTCGAAGCGCGCCGCCCGCTCCTTGCGCTCGACGCCGAAGGCCTGCTGCTCGCGTGCATCGCGGAGGCCGAGGCCGAAGGCGGGGAGCGTGCGCCCGTTGGACAACCGGTCGAGGCTCGCCCATCCCTTGGCGACCGTCGCCGGGCTCCGCCCGGGGAGCACCATCACGCTCGTCCCGAGCTTGAGGTTCGTGGTGCGACCGGCCGCGAAGGCCAGGCCGACGAGCGGGTCGGGGCCGGCGTGCGAGATGCGTTCCGAGAGCCACAGCGAGTCGAAGCCGAGCCGCTCGAGGTCGTCGACGAGGGGGCCGAACCGCGTGTCGGAAGCCGTCATGCCCCGCGTGCCCAACCCGAACCCAACGCGCACCTTCATCTGCGGCGAGCCTACGGCCTGCGAGGGTGTGCAGCAGGGTGTGCGTATGGGTCACGGGGCGAGGACGGCGCGGGCGACGAGGTCGGTGCCGAAGCCGGTGAGGATGGCGAGATACAGGAGCCCCGTGGCCGACATCACCCCCGAGTAGTAGCGCTCCCGCAGCGCGAGCCGGACGACACCGGCGAGGGCGATGGTGGTGAGCGCCGAGACCGCCCACACCCACCCCAACACGCCATCCCAGCCGTCGTCGATGGCTCCGCTGAACACTTGCGGCATCCCGGGCGACCACAGGAGTGCGGCAACTTCCATGGGCCACACGACGGCGATCCAAGTGTTCAACTCGTTGAGCGCGTCACGAGGGAGCCCCGGCTGCACGAGATACCAGTGGCCCAGCAACATGGCGTCGGACACCACGCCGAGGAACGCCGCACCGGCGACCAACCGGACGAGCGCGAGGGCAAAGGGGCCGCCGGCCACCGACGCCGCACCCAGCAGGCCGATGGCGCCGACCAGCGGCGCGACGAGGTCGAGCGCGGGCGGGATCCCCGCTGGGCCGTTCCGTCGCTTGGCGATCGACACACCCAGAGCGATCGACGTGGCGGCCACCACGCCGAGCGCGCCGAGGTCACGCAGCCAGGCGCCGGGGTCGTCGGGGCTGAACGCGCGACCCACCACGACCGCGAGGGCGGCGAGCACTCCGTAGATTCCCCGCAACAGCCACCCGTACCCGACGCCGACCTCTCGGCGGCGCGCCGTGACCCACAGGAACAAGAGCCCGCCCGTCGCCCATTGCAACAGGACGGTGGCGGCGTCAAGGCGCATGGGACGAACGCTAAAGGACGGCCCCCGCGGACAGCGGCTCGTGCGGGTCCGCGATCAGCGAGGCCGGTAGACGTCGCGCCGGTGCTGCACTCGATGCACGACGACCCGGCGCCGCTGGTCGTCGATCTCGTAAATCACCCGGTAATCGCCCCGGCGGGCGACGTAGAGCCCAGCGAGCTCCCCGACCAGCGGCTTGCCGACGCGCCGGGGCTCCTCGCTGATAGGACCGAGCACGGCAGCGATCGCCGCGTCTCGCACCTTCGGCGGGAGCGCGTTGAGGTGCCGGAGCCCTTCTCGCGTGATATCGACCTCGAACACGAAGCCGCTCAGAGGTGGTCGCGCAGGCGAACGGTCTTCCCTTGAGCGGCTTGGCGCCGCGAGATGCGCAACGACGCCATCAGATCGGCGTCATCGACGATGGCGAGGGATTCCTCGAGGGAGGCGAGATCGTCCGGGCTCACCAGGACAAAAGAGGGTCGCCCGTTCCGCGTGACGAGCACGCGCTCGTGCTCCGTCTCCACGCGGTCCGCGAGGTCCGACAGATGAGCCTTTGCCTCGGAGAAGGGCACGGTCTCTCCCATTGGTCAATATTTTGACCAATGGGAAGGCCACCGTCAAGGCCTACAGCAGGCCCGGGTAGCGGCCTCCGTCAATCAGGAGCGTCGTGCCGGTGATGAAGTTCGCCTGCTCCGAGCAGAGGAAGGCGACGGCGTCGCCAAAGTCGGCGGGCGAGCCGACCCGGCCCACGGGGATCGATGCGGCGAGATCGTCGAGGCTGCCCATGCCGCGGATGCGGTCGGTGTCGTGCGTGCCCGGGAGGATCACGTTGACGGTGATGCCGAAGGGGGCAACGTCGGTCGCCAACGTCTTGGCGAAGGCGACAAGACCCGTGCGGGCCGTGTTCGACAGGGCCAAGAACGGCGCCGGTTGCTTCACGAACGAGCTGGTGATGAAACAGATCCGGCCCCACTCGGCGTCGCGCATGTGCGGGATGGCCGCGTGGGCCATGCGAATGGACGCCACGCAGTTGGCCTCGAACGCGGCGCGGAGGTCGTCGGCGGAGACGTCGAGGGCGCCGGCCGGCGGCGGGCCACCGGCATTCGGGACGAGCACCTCGACGGTGCCGAAGCGTTCGACGGCCGCCTCGACGAGCGCTTCGGGCTCGGCGACGACGTCCACCGACACTCCGTGCACGCGAGCCGGGTCGCCCGTGATGGCGGCGAGTTCGTCGACCGCGTCGGCGAGGGCCTCCGCACCCCGCGCGCCGATCACGACGCGGCACCCTTCGCGGGCCAATGCGTTGGCGCTCCCTCGGCCCAGCCCCTTGCTGGCCGCGGCGACAGCGGCGACGCGGTCGCGGAGTCCGAGGTCCATTCCCTAGCCGACGATGTAGGCGTGGTGGGGCGCGAGGTTGAGCGACTCCGGTCCGTCGGCGGTGCACACGACGATGTCCTCGATGCGGGCGCCGTACCAGCCCGGGAGGTAGATGCCGGGCTCGACGCTGAAGACGTTCCCGACCTCGAGCTTGGTGTCGTTGCCCGCCACGAGGTAGGGCTCCTCGTGCGCCTCGAGCCCGATGCCGTGGCCGGTGCGGTGGATGAAGTACTCGCCGTACCCCGCGTCGCTGATGATGCGACGCGCCACGAGGTCGATCTCCTCGCAGGCGATGCCGGGCGCGACGGCGTCGACGGCCCGCGCTTGGGCCTCGGCGAGTACGTCGAACATCTCGGCGAAGGCCTGCGTCGTGTGCCCGACGACGTACATCCGGGTGATGTCCGAGCAGTAGCCGCGCATCGTCCCGCCGAAGTCGCACACGACGACGTCGCCGGGTTCGATGACGCGGTCGCCCGGCTCGTGATGGGGGCTGGCGCCGTTGGGACCGCTCGCCACGATGGCGAAGTTGGTGCGCTCGTGGCCGAACTCGTGGATGAGGTGAGAGAAGTCTCGAGCCACGTCCCGCTCGCGCCGGCCGGCGAAGGGGCGCTGCGCCATCTCGAGCGCCACCGCGTCGACGGCATGAGCGGCGGCGCGCAGGGCGGCGATCTCCTGGTGATCCTTTTGGACCCGGAGGGGGCCGGTGACGTGCGACGCCGACACGAAGGTCGTCGACGGCATGGCCGCTTGGAGGTCGAGGACGAACCGGGCCCACGTCTGATCACCGATCGCGGCGCGGACGGCCGGGCCGGCGAAGGCGGCGGCGATCGCCACCGGGTCCTCGGTCTCCTCCCACGGGAAGATGCGAAAGGCGTCCGGCTGCTCCTCGACGCGGGGCGCTTCGAGGCGGGGCACGATCAGGGTGGCGATCTCGTCTCGGGGCACCACGAGCATCGTGAGGCGTTCGAGCGGCATGGCCTCGTAGCCCGTCAGGTAGGGAAGGTCGGCCCCCACCGAGACGAGCAAGGCGTCGATGCCCAACTCGTGCATCCGCGTTCTGGCCCGCTCCATCCGCAGCCCGTACATGCGTGACAACCTATTGGGAATGCCGGAGATCGTCCTGCTGGAAGGCGACATCACCGAGCAGGCGGTCGACGCCGTCGTGAATGCCGC
>DATDOY010000241.1:0-2492 GCA_035293045.1 Acidimicrobiia bacterium | reverse complement strand
GGTTTCGCCAGACGGCCGCGCGCCCTGCAAGGCGCTCACACGTAGGAGTACGCAGGAGGGACCTATGAAGCGCGCACGGATTGCCGTCAGGACGTTGGTGGTGGGGTTCACGATCGGGGCTCTGCTGGCCGGTGCCAGTCTGGCCGGCGTCGTGGTCGACCCGATGGGGATCGGGACAGGCTCGACGCCCGACCCCACGGCGGCCCTTGGCGCGGCCCCGCCGCCCGTCGATCTCGTCGCATCCGGCGACGGCGCGCCCGTAGCAGGCGACGACAACGGCGACCACGAGATCCTCCCCAACGAGATCGCCGACGTCGTGGGCTCCACGATCCCAGCCCCCACAGGCCCCAAACTCGAAAGCGGGTTCCGCGTCGGGGCCGCCCGAGCAAGCCTCTATCCCACGCCCGCGCTGTTCGGTGGTTCGACGTGGCAGACCGAGGGATGCACGTCGATCGACGACGCCCACCTCGACACCGCGGACCACGTCGTGCAGTCGATAGAAGACCTCCGCGGATGGCCCGCCGCATCCCCCGATTGCATCTACTTGGGGGGGTTCGGAATTGGGCCGGCCCGCGTCGCCAAGAGGGTCGGCCACGGTGGCGTGTGGGTCCGCGCGGTTGCCATCTCCAACGGTCAGGACACCTTCGTGTATGCCGTCGCCGACACCGTCGGCTGGTTCGCCCGGTACGACGCCACCATCTGCGCGGACTGCGGAGTGCTCGACGTCCGTGAATCCGTCGCCGCCGACCTCGAGCTCCCGGTGGGCAACGTCATTCTCGGCTCCACCCACACCCACGCCGGGGCCGACACCTATGGAGGGTGGGGCGGAATTCCCGACTGGTACCGCAACCAGATCCGAGACGCCGCCATCGCCGCCACCAAGCGAGCCGTCGAGAGTCTCCGCGCCGCGACCGTGACCATCGGTGCGACGCAGTTGCCAAACCGCAATAACGAGCGTCGTGACACCTACTACTCCAACGCCGATCCCGGAGCGACCTGGATCCGCGCCACCGACACCATCGGTGCGCCGATCGCCACGTGGGCCACCTATGCCGCCCATCCGACCATCGTCGATACGGCCGTCTTGCACGCCGACTGGCCCGGCGCGGCTGCACGGCGATTCGAAGCAGCCGGTGGCGGCGTCGGCATGGTGTTCGAGGGTGGTCTCGGCAACGTGAGCGTGAGCGGGACGAGTGGCGTCGTCGACTGTGGCGCGCTCGGCATCACCGGGAAAGAGTGCGACGCCGAGGACACCGGCGCCGCCATCGGAGACGCGATCCTGGGCGACATCGAAGACGGCGGCCTCGACGATTCAGAACTCGAGGACAATGAAATGACACCCGCCGTCCAGACGATCACCCATCCCGTCGCCACCAACCCGGGGCTGACGACGCTGGCGGCAGCCGGATTCTTCGACCGCGAGTTCACACCGGGCACCAAGGGCGCCGGCCTGCCCGGCGTGTATCACTGGTCACGTCGAGGCGAAGTCTCATCGGCCGGTGAGCCGGGAACCCTCCCCGACGATCCGGAGGACGATCGCGGATTCGCCAACGGATGCGACACCGCGGGCCCGACGATCATCACGACGGCAGGGGCGCACAAGATCGGGTCGCTCCTGGTCGCCTTCGCGCCCGGCGAAATCTTCTCCAACCTCGCCGAAGTCATCAAGGAGCGCGCGGACAACAACTCCGTGGCGATGGTGCTCGGACAAACGAACGACGCGCTCGGCTACATCATCCAGAGCTTCGAGTTCGACACGGCCGCCAACGCCGCCACGCACTATGGCGGGGGTACCAACGAATACGAGGAGGTCTTCAGCGTCGATCGCTGCTTCGGTGACCATGTGCTCGAGACGATCCTCGAGTCGACGAGGGCGCTCGGCTTCGGCGGATGAGGCGACTCGCCGCCGTCCTCGCCGCGCTCGCCAGCGTCGTCCTCGCGCCCGACGGCGGGCCGGCGGCGGCGTCGGCACACGACGCGCCCACCGGCTACTGGGTGGCGGGTGATCTGCACGTCCACACGACCTACTCGCATGACTCCTACGGAGGCCCGGACGACGACAACACGGGGCCCAACGAGTTCTTCACCCTCGGCCACTCCGTCGAGAGCCAGTTCGCACTCGCCGCGAGCCGGGGCCTGACCTTCCTCGCCATCACCGACCACAACGACGTCCGCGCGCAGTCCGATCTCCGATTCGCCACCCACGGGGTGATCGGCGTTCCGGCCTACGAGAACTCCCTCAACGGCCACGCCCAGATGCTGGGTGCCACCGACCTCTTCGACAACGGCGATGCCGGCGCCGCTGCGGTGCAGTCGCTCGCCTCGCAGTTGCGCCTCGAGGGCGGCGCCTTCCAGATCAACCACCCGGGGGGCGGCACCATCGACCCCGACCGGCCCGACTGGGAATACGGCTACGCCGTCGCGCCCGACAGCGTCGAAGTGTGGAACATCAGTCCGCTCTGGCAGCCACCGATGCCCTCGGGCAACTCGAT
>DATDOY010000240.1:0-7579 GCA_035293045.1 Acidimicrobiia bacterium | reverse complement strand
AGCTCGCCACCGGTACGGGGGAGGCCGCCGTCAGCGGCCGCGTTGGCGCCCTGGACGGCCGCGCCGCCACCACCGGCTGCGGGCGGGTTGTTGCTCCCGTCACCGTCGTCGTCATCGTCGTCGTCACTGTCTCCGCACTTCTCAAACGCCCAGATCGGGAGGTCGTTCGCTCCTTGGTCGACCGCCCCATCGTTGATTTCGGCCGGGACACCGGCGGGTGGGTCCGGAAACCCGGCATTGGTCAGGCCCTTAGTGATGCCGCACAGAAGTGGACTGGGCCTGAGCTGGTCGTTAGCGACGCTCTCGTGGCAGGTCTTGGCGGCACCAGCGAACGTCGAGTCGAATGGCTCGTTGTTGCCGTTCGGGCCCTGTGGGTTCTCAGCGCTGCCGTCGGCGATGCTGTCCAGCGTCGTGCAGACGGGGTCGTCGATCGGTAGCGATCCTTGGGCCGAGGCCGTTCCAGCGAATCCGATCGATCCCAGGGTGGCTGCGGCGGTGAGTGCGATGACGATGCCAAGTTTGCGCATCTCTGGTTCCCTTCTGGTACGTGTCCCTGTTGGTTGGCCGCGGGGGAGGCCAATTGCCGTCCACGAAATCCGCGTCGGGGAACAGTTCTGCATCGATGCCCCCGATTCCTGCCCACTCCTGAAAGGGCACAATAGCGAAACTGCGAGAAATGTCCAGAAATGAGAGGGCCGGGGCGTTACGCCCCGGCCCTCTGCGCTTCACTTGGCTCTCGGGCCGCCAGCCCGGGAACCCTGGAGTTGTGCCTGTTCCTTCCTCCGTTACGGGAGGTACCGGCGTACCAGGGCGCCCAGGGACATGAGGGCGAATCCGGCACCGGCGAACAGCTCGCCTCCGGTGCGGGGGAGGCTGCCGTCGGCCGCCGCGTTGGCACCCTGGACGGTCGAGCCGCCGCCGGCTGCGGGCGGGTTGTTGCTCGGACCAGCCGGAGGCGCAGGCGGTGGAGGCGGTGTCGTTGCACACCCGGCCTGACCGCCGACCGGCCCGGTCACAGGGGCGAGCTCGGCCGGAAGCGCCACGAGGACGTCACAAAGGGGGTTTGCACCGCCACCCCCGCCGGCGTTGCAGGCGTTGTCTTCGAATCCAGCTCTGACCGGCTCGAATGGACCGGCCTGACCCTCGAAGCCTGCCGCTCCGTCGCAGATTTCGTTGCCCCCCGCGGGCAGATCGCGGAGTGATTGGGCCGAGGCCGTTCCGGCGAATCCGAAGGATCCCAGGGTGGCTGCGGCGGTGAGTGCGATGACGATGCCAAGTTTGCGCATGTCACGATCCCTTCTGGTACGTGTCCCTGATTGTGTGGGTGGTCTCGGCGGGCGAGCCCACCGAACTTCGCCCCGATGGGGCTTGGCTCGATGGGATTCTCCGGGCGCGCCGTGACCTCCTGCCGAAAATCGGGCGGCCGCATCGCGCGGCGAAAGCTACGTCCGTTTTGCTCAAACTCCGCCCGGAGTCCGATGCACCGCCCACTGACCCGCGAACCCTATCGGGGCACACGCGACGAGCGGTGCATACCTGCCGCGGAGAACTCGCAGAGAAACGCGCGAAGAAGCGCGCGGTCAAAGGCGATGCCGAGGGCCGGATCGCGAGAGGCGGAAGACGGGGCCGGCGTCAGCCGGCGGAGGGGGCGAGCGAGGGCGCCCACCCGGCGAGCACCGACGCGTCGGCGCTGCAGATCGACGCCCCTGCGGCGTCGCTGGCGAAGGTCAAGCCCTGGCCGGTGACGCCGATGGCCACCGACGCCCCACCTGCCGTCGCCGTCTGGAAGCAGGCCGCGTCCTGGTCGGACACGACCGAGAACGCGCCTTGCGCGACCGGCGAACCGGGTGCGACGACCGGCGCGTCGATGACCTGGTCCCACGCCGCGGCGTCGAGCGCGTACGTCCCGGTCTCGGCGAAGTAGGTCTGCGCTTCGAGGCCGACGGCGCGGAGTGCGACCTCGGCGGCGGCGAGTTCGGTGGGCTCGATGGCGCCGAGCGGCGCGCCGAGGCCGGAGGTGGCCGCGGCGTCAGGCTGGGGTGCCGACGGCGGCCCCGCGAGGCTGGCCGCCTGGGCGCCTCCGTCGGATCCACCGGACCCGTCCGGGGCAAACGTGCGATACCCGAAGAACCCCGACGCCAGCGCGAGGACCACGAGACCGGCCATCTTGGCCCGCGGGGCGAGTCCGCCGGACACGGTCGGGGCGTCTTCGGTGCTGGGGGCGCCACGAGTGGTCACGGGGAGGCCGCGCTTGGGCTTGCGGGTCGGAAGGAGGTCGTCGCCGATCCCGGTCATGCCCTCGAGGACGATGGCGTCGTCGATGGTGCCGTCCTCGATGATGCCTCCGTCGTTTCCTGGGGGCACCAGGCCGGGGGACACGGGGTCTGGGGCAACGGCGTCCGGCGAAAACGGGGAGCTGTCGGTGGTGATCGGACTCGTGTCGGCCACGGAGTCGGCGACGGTGGACGCGACCGCGAAGGCCGAAGGGGCCGGAGGGGGGCCGGCGTCCACCGGGTCGAGCGGCGCGCCGAGCGCGTCTGGTGCATCGAACCCGATTGGGGCCGACGACACCGCGGCGAACGACGACTCAATCACGTCGGTGCCCGGTTCGCCCGTGGCCGAAGCCGCCGCGAACGCGGATGCTTCGGCGGGAGCCGAGACCATCTCGCCCCGCGTGCCGAAGACCTCGGTGGCGAAATCCTGAAGGCTCATCGCAGGGGCCTCGAAGGCGATCGGTGCGGGCCGGGTCGGGTCGATCCCCGGGGAAGCGACCCCGGGCGAAGCGATCCCGGAGGAAACAGGCGCATCCATGTCCAAGCGAGCGGCGTCGGGTGCGATCGTGATCGGGGCGATCTCGATCGGCGGCGCGTCCACGGCCAGGCCGCCGAGCGACGCGGCGTTGGCGTCCGCGCTGGGTGGATGGTCGGGCGCCGTGGCGGGCGCGTCAGGCTCGCCGGACTGCTCCCCGTACAGGGAGTCGAAGAGGCTCACCTCGGGGTTGTCGGCCTCGCTGGTTCCGGTCTTGAGCACGTCCACGATGCGCAAGGGCGCGAATGGTGGGAACGGGACAGGGGTACCGTGGGGGTCCGATTCGCGGCGAAGGAGTACCCCGGCGCGATGGCGAAGAACCCGCATATGCAGCGACGCCTCCTGGCCCTCCTCGTTGCCGTCTGCGCCATCGCAGTCGGCGGAGGCGAGCGTGCCGCGCTCCCCGCACCCGGCGAGGCCGACCCGCTCGAAGGCTCGCAGTGGGCACTGACCAAGATCGGAGCGCCGGCGGCCTGGCAGGGCTCGACCGGAGCGGGCGTCACCATCGCCATCATCGACACGGGAGTCGACCTCGACCACGAGGATCTCGCCGGGAAGATCGACACCCACATCAGTTGCGTCGGGGCCGACGACGATCCGTCGCGATGCACGGGCTCGGGGGGCGACGACGGCGGACACGGAACCCACGTCGCGGGCATCGCGGCCGCTGCGACCCGCAACGGCAAAGGCGTCGCGGGGGTTGCGCCCGACGCGCGGATCGTGTCGGTGAAGGTGCTGTCGTCCGAGGGAGGCGCGTCCTCAGGCTCGTCGGGCGACGTACGGGCCGGGATCCGATGGGCGGTCGACCATGGCGCCAAGGTCGTCAACCTCTCGCTCGGCGGCGACATCGCCATCTTGAACTTGCTCTCGAGTCCGCTCGCCGAGGCCATCAACGACGCGTGGGATGCGGGGGTGATTCCGATCGTCGCAGCAGGGAACGACGCGCTGTTCCCCACCGGGTACCACGGGGTCGACGCGCTCGTCGTCACCGCCACCGACAACAACGACAACCAGGCCAGCTACGCAAGCAACGTGACGGGGGCCGAGTGGGCGCTCGCCGCGCCCGGGGGTGACGGTGCGGCCGACGCGGGCAAGATCGTGTCCGCGTGGTGGGATCCGAACCGCAGCGACGTGTATCGCTACCTCTCGGGAACGTCGATGGCGGCGCCCCACGTGAGCGGCGCTGCCGCGCTGCTTCTCGCCAAGGGTCTGTCGCCCCAGCAGGTGGTCGACCGGCTGCTCGACACGGCGGTCGACCTCGGCGCGCCCGGCTACGACCCCGTGTTCGGTGCGGGACGCCTCGACGCCGCGGCGGCCGTCGGGGGTCCGTCCGCTCCGCCGCCGGGCCCGCCGACCCTTCCGGACCTACCGGCCGAGGCTGAGTCCGTGGCCGGGGGGACTGCACAGGTGTTGGGATCGAACGCCGGTCGCTCGGCGAGCGGGGCCGGCGCCGCGCCGCGGCCCACCTCGGACAGCCCCGCGTCTTCCCCGGTTTCTCCGGCGCCGGTGGACCCGGCGACGGGTGCGCAGCCGCCGTCGCTCGAGGCGGCCAGCGGCGGTGGCGGCCGCGACGACAGCGGGGGTGCGAGCCTCGCTCTCCCCGGGGTGGCCGCCCTGGCGTTGCTCGCGGCGGTGGGCCGCGCCTGGTGGCGCCGCCGCTCCGCCACCGTGCGGTCGTAGCCCTCGTTCTTGGATGGGAATTGGCTCGGGACGAGCCAATTCCCATCCAAGAACCAGGGGTGGAAGGCGGCTTTCGTACGATGGCCCCGGCATGCCCGACGTGAGACCCGCCCACGCGCCCCGGCACCGTCCGCTGCCGCCGCGACCGTTCGCCCCGCTGGCATTCACGCACGTGATCTCGACGGCCGCCGAAGCGTTCTTGACGGTCGCCCTGGCGGGGACGCTGTTCTTCACGGTGTCGCCGGCGTCGGCCCGGCCCCGCGTGGCGCTGTTCCTCGTGTTGACGATGGCCCCGTTTGCCGTCGTGGCGCCGGTCCTCGGCCCGCTCATGGACCGGTCCAAGAGCGGGCGGCGGATCTTCGTCGTGGTCACCTGCGCGGCGCGGGCCGTCCTCGCCCTGATGATGGCCCGGCATCGCCACAGCCTGGCGCTCTATCCCGAGGCGTTCGGGGTGCTGGTGCTGTCGAAGGGGTACTCGGTCGCCAAGAGTTCGATCGTCCCGTCGGTCGTGGAAGGGGACGACGCGCTGGTGGCCGCCAACTCCCGTCTCGCGTTGCTCGCCGTGTTCGGGAGTTTTGTCGGCGGGCTGCCCGGGGCCGCGCTGTTGCATCTCGTCGGCGGCGAGTGGTCCCTGCGGATGGCGGCGCTTATGTACGCGGCGGCGGCGGTGGTGGCGCTGCGGCTGCCCCGCGGGACGGCGCGCCCGCCGGAGAAGACCGATCTGGCTCGGGCGGAGCTTCGGGCCGCGACGGTGCTGTTGTCGGCGACCGCCATGGCCGCGCTGCGCGCCGCCGTTGGGTTCCTGACGTTCTTCCTGGCCTTCGCGTTGAAGCGTTCGGGAGAGCCGGCGTGGGTGTTCGGCCTGGTGATCGCCGCCAGCGCGATCGGGGGGCTGATCGGAGCGCTCGCCGCGCCCATGGCGCGCCTTCGGCTGCGCGAGGAGTGGATCCTCGCTACCTCGGTGATGACGCCGGCGATCCTCAGCCTGTTCGCCGCGCGCAACCCCACGCGACCGCTGCTCGCGTTGGCGGCCCTCAGCGTCGGAGCCGGGGCCGCCGCGGGCAAGTTGGCGTTCGAGAGCATCGTGCAGCGCGACGCGCCCGACGCCGACCGCAGTCGCGCCTTCGCGCGCTTCGAGACGCGCTTCCAACTGGTCTGGGTCGGCGGGGGCCTGCTTCCCGTGGCGATCGTCCTCCCGGAACGGCTCGGGCTCTTCTTGATGTCGGTGACCCTGGCGTTCTTTGGCCTTTCCTATGTGGGGGCCGTGCGCGCCGCACACCGCTTCGTCCATCCGGCGCCGGACGCGCCCGCGCCGGACGCGCTGCCGCCCGCGTCTCGAGGTCCTGCCCCGCCTCCGTCCCCCGGGTAGCGTTCGTCCCTCATGGCCCTCTTGGAGCTCGCCCCGTCGATCTACCGGATTCCCACGATGGGGAACGCCATCAACTCGTTCCTCTTCGTCGAGGCCTCGGGGGAGCTGACGCTCGTCGACACGGGGGTGAAGCGGGCGCCGAAGAAGCTGCTCGCCGCCATCGCCTCGCTCGGCAAGGGCCCGGCCGACGTGACCCGCATCCTGTTGACGCACGCCCACAACGATCACGCCGGCGGGATGGCGCACATGTGTCGGACGACCGGCGCGCAGCTGCATGTGCACGAGCACGACGCGCTGTTCGTCGAGAAGGGCGAATCGCCGCCGAGCGACCGGCGATCGTTTGGCGCTCGGGTGTTCTCACTGTTGCCGTCCGGCCGCTTCGAGGCCCACGCCGTCGACGAGCACTTCCGCGACAACGACGTGCTCGACGTGGGCGGCGGCCTCCGGGTGGTCCACACGCCGGGACACACGCCGGGTCATGTGTCGTTCCTGCACGAGTCGTCCGGGACCCTCATCACCGGCGACGCGCTCTTCAACTGGCGGGGGATCGCCTTTTCTCCGCGGTTCTTTTGCGCCGACATCCCGATGTCGCGCGAGACGGCGCTGCGTCTTGGCGACGTCGACTACGAGGTGGCCGCCTTCACCCACGGCCGCGAGATCCGCGAGAACGCCAAGGCGAGGATCAAGGCGTTCCTGGCCAAGAAGCTGAAGCCCGGCCGGGAGAGTCTGTAGTCGTCCGGCCTCTCCGCTGCCACCGCCCTGAGCGCGACGTGCGCTCGTGGGACGTGGGACGTGCGCCGTGCACAGGGGCCTAGAGGACGATTGACGTTGCCTCGATGATGATCGCCGTCAGGCCGTCGACGGTGCCCGACTCGTGTTCCTCGCCGGCCTCCCAGACCACGCCTTCTCCTACCCCGATCGGGACCTGTGCGTCGCCGCGACCGCTGACCCACCCGGACCCGGAGACGACGAGGAACAACTGTGGGCAGGGCGCGGGGTGGCGGCCCACGCGACCTCGCGGACCGAGGTGCATGGCACCCACCACGCCTTCGATCCCAAGGGTTACGACCGAGGTGTAGCGCGCCCCGTTCGACCCGTAGCGGTCCACCACGCGCCCGCTTTCGGGGTCGAATTTCACAAGCCGCATGGACCGCATTATCCCCTTGCGGAACTCCCCTGATTGCGATCTCGCGCTGCTCGAGAAATTCCCCTGAAATTTCTGCTCGCATCCCTTGACATAGCGAACTGATGTTCGTATATTCAAGGGGTCGACTTCCCCGGTCCAAGTGGTGGTTGAGCAAGTGGGTCGGTCATGTCGTTGGCGGTGCTCGAAGAACACGTGAACGGGCTCGAGAAGGTCCTCTGTGACCTCTCGCCCGATCTGTTGTCAGCCTCCGATGCCGAGGCGTTCGTCAAGGCGTTCTCGCGGGGCGAAAAGCTCTGTGCGTCGGGTCGCACCCTCCTGGCCCGCCTGATCGCCGACGCCAAGGCCTTGGCCCGCTCGGCCGGCATCACCGAGGGCGAGGCCGCCCAGAGCGTGGCCGCCTCGCGCACCGCCGCCGACCAGCCCGAGTTCGAGGAGGCGCTGCGCTCGGGAGCGCTCTCGGGAGACCAGGCCAACGCGGTGGCCAAGGGGGCCAAGGCCGATCCCGACGCGTTGGAAGGGTTGCTGGAGACCGCGAGGACCAAGTCGGTCACCCAGTTGCGCGACGAGGCCCGCCA
>DATDOY010000239.1:0-4097 GCA_035293045.1 Acidimicrobiia bacterium | reverse complement strand
GGACCACACCTTCAACGAGGTCTTCCTCGACGAGGTGCGGATCCCTGCGGCCAACGTGATCGGCGAGGTCAATCGGGGTTGGGATCTCGCCAAGGTCACGCTCGCCAACGAGCGCGTCAGCCTCTCGTCGGGCGGCGCGATCTGGGGCATGGGCCCGACCGCGGACGACCTCGTCGCTTCGATCCGGAAGCACGGACCCGTCACCGACGCCCTCCACCGTCAGCGCATCATCGACGTGTGGATGGAGGGCCAGGTGCTGCAGATGCTGCGCGCCCGGCTCGTGGCGTCGGCGCTCGCCGGCCGTCAGCCGGGGCCCGAGGCGTCGATCCGCAAGGTGATGGCCGATGAACACGGAAAGCACCTGTTCGACGTGGCACGCGACCTCGCCGGAGCCGACGGCCTCCTCTGGGACGCCGGGCCCTACGGTGAGGACTCCGCCCTGTGGACCCGTGGCTTCTACTTCTCGCCTGCCCTCACGGTCGGCGGCGGCACGACCGAGGTGCAGAAGGGAATCCTCGGGGAGCGGGTGCTCGGTCTGCCGCGCGATCCCGACGTGACCGCGGACCTTCCGTTCTCCGAGGTGTCCTGATCCTGCTGGTCAGCGACGTCTGAACGCCTGCCAGGGCGAGGTTCCTCTCAACCGCTTCTGGATGACGGCGCGTCGCTCCTGGAGTTCGCGGTAGGTGAGCTGATCCACGTCCTCGGTGAGGCCGAACGACGCCTTCACGCCGGTGAGGTCGAGACCGACATACCCGGCGTGCTCGAGTCCGAGGTCGGCGGCAATCCGCTCGCCGTGGCGCTCGACGAAGTAGGCGTACACGCGCGTGAGCTCGCCGAGGATGTCGAGATCCGGCGCGAGCGTGGCGATGGCGGCGTCGAGGAAGATCAGGTTCTTCAGGAACAGCATCAACTCCTTCGGCATGCGCGCGCCCAACGACAGGAGGCCTTTGACGATGTCGCGGATCTCCCCGACCAGCTCATCGGCCGTCATCGTGGTCGGATCGACGATCGGGCGGTCGAGGTGCAGTTCGCGGATCACCTCGTCGACGTCGGTGTCGGGCGGGAGCGCCCCGAAGTCGACGAGCGCCTCGATCTGGGGGCGGATGTCGTTGGCGAGCGCCGCCACGAGGAGCTTGAGGAGCGCCACCCGCTGCGGCTCATTCAGTCGACCGGTGATCCCGTAGTCGAGGAGCGCGACCTTGCCGTCGGGTTGCACGAACATGTTCCCGCCGTGGAGATCGCCATGGAAGATGCCGAACAGCAGCGAACCCTCCATGGTGGCGATCAGCCCGGCACGCAACACCGCCTGGGTGTCGATGCCGGCTTGTCGCATCCCGGTCACGTCTTCGAATGAGAATCCGGCCAACCGCTCCATCACGAGCACTCGCCGCGTGACAAGCGTGGGGTGCGGCCGGGGCACCACGATCTCGCGCTGATCAGTCTCCGCGAGGATGCGGGCGACGTCGAGCATGCTCTCGGCTTCGAGCCGGAAGTCGAGCTCTTCGAGGATGGTCTCGGCGAACAGCTCCACGATCGCCGGGGGGTTGGCGAGCGCCGCCACTTGAATGCGTCCGACGAGGCGCTCGGCCAGCCACGCCATCGCCACGATGTCTTTGCGCACGAGCGACGCGACGTGAGGCCGTTGGATCTTGACCACCACCTCTTCGCCGGTGAGGAGTTGGGCCGCGTGAACCTGGGCGATCGACGCCGCGGCGAGTGGCGACGGGTCGAAGCGGGCGAAGAACGTTTCGACGGGTCCGCCGAGGTCCTCCTCGATCACCTGCTTCACCGAGCTCAACGATTCGGCGGGAACCTGATCCCGACACAACCGGAACTCGCGCACGACTTCCTGGGGGAAGATGCCTTCGCCCGAGGACAGGATCTGCCCGAGCTTGATGTAGGTGGTTCCGAGACCCTCGAACGCCCGGCGGTAGCGACGCGCTAATCCGGCGCGGCTCTCGTCGCTGCCTTTTCTCCGCTCGCGAATCGCCCAGCCGGCGGTGGCGCCCCCGACGAGCGTCGCCACCTTGGCGAACCGACCACCCGGGGGGAGCACCCGCCGGGCGAGCAGGTGCGGGACTTCGTCGGCCACACGCTTGCGGACGGGGTCGAGCCCCCGCAGCCATCGCATCTCGGCGGGTTCGACGATCCACGGGGCGGTCTCGGAGAACGCGCCGATCTTGAGGTCGGCCGGTTGGGTCATGGTGCCGTTCGAGGGTAGACCGCCGGCGCCCGCTCTCCCCCGTCGGCGCTCGCCTTCACTCAGCGGCGGCCTCGGTCACGCCGGCCAATCTCGAAAAGTCGATGGCGATGAACAGGCCCGCCGCCGAGGCGACCACCCCGCCGTCAGGGGCCAAGCACTCCCCTTCGATCCACAGCTTGCGCCCGTCACGGCGGACGAGGCGGCCGCGATACACGAGTTCGACCCCGAGCGGCGTCGGAGCGAGATAGCGGACGGTCAGCTCGGCGGTGAACGCGGGTTGCTCGATGATGGTCAACACGTTGCCGAGGACGTCGTCGAAAATGCCGGCCACCACGCCCCCGTGAGCGCGTCCCGGTGCACCCTCGAAGGCCGGGCCGAGGGTCACCCGGGCCACCGCCTCGTCGCCCTCACGGTGCACCACGATGGCGACGCCGAGGGGATTGGCGTGCCCCGAGATGACGCAGTCGGGAAAGTGGTCGATCCGGTCCCCGTCGGGTGGCGCACCCTCGAACAGACCTCGCTTCATGTGCTCGGGAAGCCGACGTCGGGAAGGGCTCGCCTCGATGGCAGGAAGCACGGCTTCGATGGACGTCACAACCTGAGAGAAGAACTCGTCGCCGGCGTCGTGCGAGACGATGGCGTGGCCGAGCCTTCGCAACGCGTCGGCCGCGGCGAGGCGGGCGTCGGACGCGTGCATACCGTCGGCGACGGGTGTGGGATCGACCGTCTCGCTCATGTCGGGGCCTCCACCCCGGATCGTTTCTCCAAGAAGCGCTGAAAACCGGCGGCGTTGGAGTGGACGCCGTTCAGGGTCTCGAGCTTCTCGCGGTGTTCGGGGGCGACGCCGACCAACGCGCCGCTGAACGTGTCCTCGAACGCGGCAGCGATGTCGCGACCATCGCGCCACGCCGCCTCGGCGACCTCGAACCACCGCGTCAGCGTCTCCTCGGCCTCCCCGAGAATCGTGGACGGATCGGGAACGAGGCCGTAGTGAGCGAGGGCGATCTCCGTCGGCCTCCGGGCGGCGAACTTCGCGAGCGACTCGAGCGCCTGATCGAGATCGAAGTCGGGCGGCGGCGTCGCCGGTCGCAGCACCCCGGCGTCCGGGAGCCGGACGCCGACCGCGTCACCCACGAACAGCACCCCGCTGTCGGAATCGTGGAACCCGAGATGGTGCTTGGCGTGCCCCGGGGAGTCGACCGCGGTCAGGGTGCGGGTCGGAGAGACGTTCACCGTCTCGCCGTCGGCGAGGACTCGAATTCGCGAGCTCTCGGTGGGCTCGAGGCGCCCGTACAACGAGTCGAGCAACGGCCCGTACACCCGGTGCGCCGAATCCACGAGACGCGTCGGGTCTTCGAGATGCCGCGCTCCCTTCTCGTGCACGTAGACGATGGCCCGTGGGAACGCGGCCGCCACGTCGCCCACGCCGCCCGCGTGATCGAGGTGGATGTGGGTGACCGCGATCCCGGCGAGATCGGTCGGGCCTAGCCCCAACTCGTCGAGGGCGCGCATGACCGCGGGCACCGAGGTCTGGCTCCCGGTTTCGACCAGCACCGGATCGGGCCCTTCGATCAGGAAACCGGCGGTCACGCGATCCCAGTCTCCGAGCCGCGTGTCGATCTGCACGACTCCCGGGGCGATGCGTTCGACGTCCATGACTTGACCCTATGTCGTGACCGACCGCCGGGGATCCACCACCGGCCGTGATGACGGCGCCACAATCGTGTCGGACCTACGGAGTGGGGGTTCGCCGGATGACCGTGCATCCCGACAGGAACCGGTTCCCGACCAGGCGGCGCGACGGCGCCTGATGTCGCCGCTCCTCGTTCTCGAGTCGGACCGAGTCGCAACGCCGGCCCCGCCCCGTGCATCGACGAGCCCTCATCAGCCCTTC
>DATDOY010000238.1:0-10476 GCA_035293045.1 Acidimicrobiia bacterium | reverse complement strand
CGTGGCGGTCCTCGTCCTCGAGCATCCGCTGTGGCGGCCGCACCTCACCCACCTCGTCCCCCCGGTGGTGCTCGTCGGGACATACGCCGCCCGGCGCCACCTCCGGGTCGTGGTCCCCGTCCTCGCTCTGGTGTTCGTCGCCCATGTGGCCTCGAACACCGACATCCTCTGGCCGGACAAGTACGACACGACCGAAACCGCCGCCCTCCATGACCTGCGGGAGCTGCCCGACGACGGGCTCGTCGTCACCGACGAGCCGGGCTTCCCGTGGCGGGCGGGTCGGCGCACGCCCGACGACCTCGTCGACGCGTCCGTCTTGCGAATCGAGTCGGGCCGCATGACGCGCGGTTCGGTGGCCGCCGCAGCAGGAGGAGCCCGGGTCTGCGCGGTGCTCGTCTGGTCTCACCGTTTCGGCGACTTGGATCTTGCCGAGTCCCTCTCGCCCCATGGATACATCGAGACGAAGCGGTACGGTCCGGTGCGGACGCTCTTCACCCGCCCTTGCTCTACGACGGCCCTGCCTTGATCCGCCCGAGCTGATCGAGGGCTCGGAGGGGCGGGACGCGTTCGATGGCCTTGCTGAACGAGAACACCTCGGCGAGCAGGTTGAGCGTGAGCAGCACCGCGAGCGTCACGTTGCGGCCCACCGGGGTCATGGTGAGCATTGCTCCGACGCCGAGCGCAGCGCCGAGAGCGTTCGCTCCTGCATCGCCCAGCATGATGCGCTCGCGGAGATCGTCAGGGAACAGGCCGACGACCGAGCCCATCAGCGGGGCGAGGGCGATGCCCACGACGTTGGCGCCGGCGGCCGCGGCCAGCGGGACGTACGCGATGACGCCCACTTTGATCACGCGGCCGGGCGCCCGATCCAAGAGGTTCGCGAGATTCGCGGCCAGGGCGATGATGAGGCCGTCGAGGACCAGACGATCCGGCTCGCCGGCCGCCACCGGCGATGCGAGGACGAGCGCCAGGAGGCCCCCACCGGCGAGTTTGAGTCCGCCGGTGGTGAGTCGTCCCCGCGCCATTGCTCGCAAGTGCCCGCGAAAGCCCTGCGCCGACTGCTCGACCGCGACGTCATCGATGAACCCGAGCAGGGCGAATCCGAGGACCGCCACCAGAACCAGGGCGCGGGCCTCCGTGAGCGTTTCGTTACCGACGTCGAACACCCCGAGGACGACCCGGCCGCCTTCGATCACGACCAGGCCCACCGCGAGCAGAATCCCGCCTCCCGTGGGCACGCGGTGGCCCCGGTAGTTGGCCCGCTGGAGTCCGTCGGCGCTCAGAAAGTCGCGCCCCGCGGCGAGGACGAGTCGGACGATGACAAACCCGACGACGAACGCGATCGCCAGGGTCATTCCTGGAACCGCATCGCCATGTGCACGAGCACCGGGTTCAGCACGCCGAGAACCATGCCGGGGACCGCGATGCCCGAGTCGTTCAGGGCAAAGCCCAGCACTCCAACCACGAGGAGTCCGCCGAGGACGATGCCAAAGGTCGGCACCCGTTCCTCCACGACTTGGATAAAGCGCGGCCGACGCCAGAACAGGTAGGCGATGAAGCTCAGGGCACCCGGCACCATGACCAGCCAGATGGAGCTGGTGATGACCCGAATGTTGGCCGCGAGCTTGCGGAGGATGACAGTGACGAAGGCTCCGCCGCCCTGGGCATCGACCTGCTCGTACAGACGACCCAGATGAGTGCGGTCCCCTTCGGGCTGCGACAAGTCGAAAGCGGTGAAGGCGCCGATCACAACCAGGGTCCCCGCGCCAATGAGCACGATCGTCCGGAGGCGAATCCTCGAGCCGTACAGCCGATAGCCGACGTAGGCGAACGCGGGCACGGCGGTCAGCACACCGCCGACGTCGGCCCCCCAGGCCGGGAGTCCGTCCACCACGAGAAGGAAGCCGAGCAGACCCGAGGCGGCGAGGGCGCCTCGCCGTCCGCCGATCCGATGGGCCAACAGGACGGCGAGGGCGATTCCCCCGGAGGCGAGTTGGGCGAACGTCAGGTTGTTGATGCCCGCAAACCTCCCGGCGATGATCGGGGAGTCACCGAAGGCCGTGTTGAAGAGAAGCTCGGTGTCGCTCATGACCGTCGTCCCGACGATCACTCCCACGACGACCACGAGGAGCCAGCCCGCGGACGCCACCGGGTCGGAGCGGCCCACCATCCACGCGATCGCCGCGAGCACGGTGGCCCCCCCGAACACGAATGGGAGATACGCGCCGAAGCCCAACCCCGCAAAATTGATCGCTCCGGCGAGGTAGGTCGCGGGGAGCACGGCGAGAACCCCGAGAGCCGCCGCCCCAACGATGCCCCGGATCCGCCGCATCCGCGAAAAGTGCAACACCAGCCAGGCGCCGACGCACAGCAGGAGCTGCAGGATGATGAAGAGACCCGACATCACCCCCACGGCGTCATCGCGAAAGACGGCTTCGGCGTTCTCGCGCATGAGCAGTGCTTTGCGCTCGGCGAAACTGCCCGACGTCCGCCCCTCCTCGAACGCGCGACCCTCCATCGAGTCGGGTCGCTGCGCCCCCATGAGGTTGGCGATCCCCGCGCCAACGTCGTACAGGGTCACAAAGCCGTCTCGGCGGGTGGTGGAACTGCCAAGCAGGGACGGCTTCCCTCCTGGTCGTCGGAGTCCGACGATGGTCAGCTGCGGTTCGCCGACGGGCGACGCCGGGGCCACCACCAGGACACCATCGCGGTCCAGATCGACATGCACGAGGAGTCGGGCCGCGAGGTCGTCCGCGGCCTCAAGGGCGGCCTTCGACATCTCGTCACGCACGGACTCCCGAACGAACGAACGGTAGGCCTCCGTGCGGACGAGGTCCGACGCCTCGACGAGCACCACGGCACGCCCTCTCCATTCGGCGGCGAAGGCGTCCTCGACGGCGGAGGGGTCGAGCCGAAGACCGAAGGCGGCGCGTCGGTCGGCGACGAGCAGTCCACGGTCGACGCGGCCTCCTGGAACGCGACCCTCACCATCCATGAGCGCGGCGGCGGCCTGGCGGTCGTAGGCATCACCGGTTGTTTCCTCCGCTTGCCGGTCGGCGTTGGCAATCACCGCGCGGTGCGCGCCGGCATCATCGAGCGTGTCCCCGAGGGCCCCCACTTCCGCGTCGAAGAGCTCGCGCGCCTGTCGCGCGACGTAGGACGGCGTCGACACCATCAAGACGTTGGCGGATGACCCATGCCCCATGCGGCGGGCGTACACGTCGACCGCTGCCTCGTCCTCGAAGATCTCGTCCGGTGAGAGGGCATGGCCGGATTCACCCGGCCCGACCGCGCGGGTTCCCGCACCGATCGTCGCATAGCCCGTCCCGGGCTCGGTCTTGCGGCGCACCACCCGCACCGCAAGCGCTCCGATGGACGCGTCCTCGAGGAGGGCATCGAGGGTTGGCGTGTCGGCGTCCTCGTACGCCTGCCAGGTCACATGGGGCAACGAGAGCACCAGCAACCGGCGCACCTTCGGCTCCGGCGGCGGGTCGTCTTCGCTGCCTACCGCTGGGGCCGGCGCCGCGGACAGGGCCAAGCAGATTCCCACCACACCCGCTACGACGACGGTCAGCCTCGCCCTCACGGGATGCTCCTCCCTTGTGCCCGCATCCGCCCCAATGCGGGCGGATGAATCACTCCCACATACAACGCCGTGCCAAGCGCGCCGAGACCCGCCAACACGGCGATCGAGGCCGGCCGCCCGCTCGGATCGATGGCGCGCCACCCGACCCACATCCCCGCGCCCGCGACGGCTGCCACCGGCATCGAGCGCGCAAGGGCGGCCGGGAGGAGCGACACCCCCGAACGCCGCGCCACGAAGATCCCGAGCACGATCGCCCCAACGGTGTACGCGAGCGCGAGGCCGAGCCCCATGACAAAGAGGCGCCCGGTCGGCCCCTGCGACGGGCCGACCGCGAACATGAAGACGGCGCCGCCGAGCGCCGACCCCACCGAGACGATCGTCGGTGTCCTCGCATCGGCGAGCGCGTAGGACGCCCGCGTCAACAAGAGAAAGACGCTGTACGGGAATAACCCGAGCGCCAACGCCGTGAGCGCACTCCCCATCATGGAGACGCCCACCGGCGTCGTCTCCCCGAAATTGACCGCGCGCATGATCGGTTCGGCCAGAGCAACGTAGCCGGCGGCGGCAGGGACAACGAGCAGCGCGAGTGCGTCCAGACCCCACCGCAGCGACCTCCCGAACGCCGTGAGGTCGCCCTCAGCCACGTGCTGGGTGAGGTCGGGAAGGATGGTGTCGTGAATTGATTGGCCGAGCACGGCGTACGGGACGAGAAAGAAGACGTAGGCGACGTAGTACGCAACGACGCCCCCTGGAACGGCCATCCCGACAACGAGCGCCGCTGCGAGCAGGATCCCCACGCTCGCATTCTGGAAGCCCGCCCACGCCGCATGGTGGAGCGTCCGGCGCACCAGCGGGTCGCGCCACCCGAACCGGGGCCGAAGACGGAACCCGCTGCGGACGAGGACGAAGGTTGGGACGGCGACGAACCCGGCGACGCCGAGGGTCCCGGCGACGCCGAGGACCACCTTTTCGGTCGTCGTGACGGCCAGAGAGGGAGCCTGACCGTCGCGGAGCAGTGCGAACACGGCCAAGCCCGCCACCATGATCACGGTGTTGGCGATCGGCGCCGCCGCCGACACTGTGAAGCGGCGCCGGGCCTGAAGTACCGCCGTCGCCACGGCCCCGATCGCGTACAACATGACCTGAGGAATGAAGAACCGAAGCAGGAACGTGGACAGCTCTCGCTGGGCCTCGGCGGTCTCGGGGTCAGCCACTCCCCCACTCAGCACGGTGGCGATCTGCGGAGCGAACACCACGCCGACCACGGCCACTGCTCCCATGGCCGCGAGGCCAAACCCCAGCAGTCCGCCAGCCAGAACTTCGGCGTCTCGATCGCGGCCCGAGTGGAACAACTCGACAAACCCCGGCACGAGCACGGCCGACAGGGCGCCGGCGGCGAGGAGCTCGAACAGCACGTTCGAGACGAGATTGGACCCCTGAAACGCGTTGCCGAGATGCGTCGTTCCGAGCACCGCCGCGATCACCAGGACACGCGAGAACCCGAACACCCGAGACGTCGCGGTCGCAGCCCCCATCGCCACGGCCGAACGCCGGGCGCGGTTCCCTTGTGACCGCGTGCTCGGTGGAGTCGAGCCGCCCCCGGGTTGCGCACCTTCGAGCGTCGTCGGTCTCACCTCGTCATCAAGGTCCGGAAGGGCCGGGGATCAGCGCCGATGCTCCCGACGCCGTGCCATAGTGGCCCCGCTGACCGCGCCCGAGGTCGGCGAGCGCCAAGACGACGGCAAGTCGGCCCGACGCCTCGGACGCGTGGTCCACCGTCGACACCCGGTCCTTGAGGTCATCGGACGACCGGACGCTTTCGGCAACGGTTCCGCGCTTCTTGCCGGAGGGGTCCGCAGCGAGTTCGGCGCCGAGGGTGAGAAGCGAGGCGTCTGCCATCGCTCGAACCGCGGCGGGGAAGAGGTCATCGACGGCCTCCCCGTCCGCATCCGCAACCACGGCTACGCGAGCGCCGGGGCCCGGGTAGGCGGCGAGGTCGAAGTCAGCACCTCCCGCGCGATCGACGGTCACCAATCCGGCGTCGACCAACGTGACCAAGGGATCGGGTAGCGCATCCGCGGGAGGCGCATCCGCCGGGGGCGGCTCCTGGGGAGGCACGGCCACGACGAATTCCCCCGCCGCGACACGAGCGGCAAGCTGCTCGAGCGCCACGCGGCGAAGATCATCGACGTCCGCTCGGGGAAGCCCGACGATCGAGCGCAGCCGGGTGCGCTCGTCCAGATCGTCCGCCACCCATGCCGGCTCGAGCCACAGAACCGCCGGGGCGACGGCGCCGGCCTGGCGCACCGCCTCCACCACCGCGTGCGTGTCGTCTTCACTGGCACCGCGCAACGCGACGATCACGACCGGAACCGGAACATCGGAGGTCAACCGGCCCTCGAGAGCGAACGGAATCTCCGCCTCGGCGAAGGTTCGCACCTCATGCATTTCGCCCTCGAGCCGCTCATTCTCGCGGTGCTGCTCCTCGGCGTTGCGCTCGACGCGGTCGATCTGAGCCTTGAGGCCGTCGACGATCGCGCGGTCGATGACCGTGGACCCCACCACGATGCCGAGGGCGAGGGCGAGGAACACCGCGATGAGGGAGACGAGGTGGAAGCGAAAATTGATCATGGGAGGTGGGGATGCCGAATCGAGACGCTAGAAGCTGTCGGTGATCGAGAACCAAAGGTCGCGCAGCGTGACTTTCACGCCATCGAGGAAAACCTGGAGCGACTCGCTGACGAGCACGATCATGAGGACCGCAACGAAGGCGGAAAGGACGAGCCACACCACGTCCCGCCGACGCACCCTCGACTCGTAGAGGCGGTTGACCCCCTTGGCGTCGACGAGCACCGGGCCGAGCCGAAGGCGCGTCAAGAAGGTGGAGGCCATGCCCTTGCGGCCCTTGTCGAGAAACTCCACCATCGTGGCGTGGGTGCCGACGGCGACGATCAGGGAGGCCCCGGCCTCATAGGCGAGGAGCATGGCCACGTCCTCACTCATTCCCTCGGCGACGAACTCCTGATACTCAACGCCCCACGCGAGCAGCTCCTCGCGACCGGGCGCCCGTCCGTCTGGGTGCACGTGGTGGATGAGTTCCGCCCCACATCGCACGGCGCGTTCGGTGAGCGAGTCGAAGTCACCGGTGATGATGTCGGGCGTGAACCCGATGTCGAGCAGCGCATCCGCGCCGCCGTCGACCGCGATGAGGACCGGTTGGAACTCGCGGATGTAGGGACGGAGGGTGCGCAGGTCGTTCTTGAAGTCGTGCCCACGAACGACAACGAGGGCGTGCCGGCCCTCGAACTTCGTCCGTAACGCCGGAAGCTCGAGCGGCTCGAAGAACAGGCGGGCCTCTCTGCGGATGTACTCGAGCGTGTTCTCGGCAAACAGTTCGAGCTCGTCGCCGATCGCAGAATGGGCTGTCGCCATGGCCTCGGTCACGAGCTCCAAGGACTGCCGAACGCCGTTCCCGACGAGATGCTCGCCTCGCCAGATCTCCCCGCCCTCCACCCGCACACCGTCACCATCGCGAAGCGCATCGAGCAGTTCAGGCCCGACACCATCAACGAGCGAGACGCCGCCACGGAGCAGCACGATCGGGCCCTGGTTGGGATACCGCCCCGAGATCGACGGCGCGGCGTTGATCACCGCGGCCACGCCCGCTTCGACGAGCCCCTCTGCGGCAACACGATCGAGATCGCGGTGATCGATCACCGCGATCTCGCCGGGCTTGATGCGCCTGACCAGCGTCTTGGTGCGTCGATCGACCCGGCATGTCCCGGTGAGGACGCTCATCTCGGCCTTCATGCCGGTCTGGCCCCGCTGATTCAAGATCGATCCTTACTGGCTGACGCGAGCAGTTCCTCCGCATGGCGGAGCGCCTTTTCGGTTCCCTGGCCGGACAGCATCCGCGAAAGCTCGATGACGCGCCGCTCGCCGTCGACCGTCATCGCCGCGGCCACGGTCCGTTCGCCGTCGCGTGCGTCGACGACCGCCTTCTCGACGGCGATGTGTGCGTTGGCGAATGCCGCCACCTGGGCGAGATGGGTCACACAGAGCACCTGGTGTTCGCGGGCGATGAGCCCGAGCCGTCGTCCGACAGCCAGTCCAGCCTGGCCCCCGATCCCCGCGTCGACCTCATCGAACACGAGCGTGGGCGCGCCATCGCTCAGCAGCACCCGGGCCGCCAGCATCGTACGCGCCAACTCTCCGCCCGACGCCACGCGAGTCAGCGGCGCGGGCGGCTCACCGGGATTGGCCGCAAGCAGGATCTCCACCTCGTCAAAGCCATGTTCCGGAAGGTCGCCCGGCGGTCCCGAACGCACGTCGATCGCGACGCGGGCAGACGGCATCCCGAGTTCTTGCAGCTCGTCCGCGATGGCAGAGGCCAAGGCGACCGCGCACCGCCGGCGGGCGTCGCTGAGGACGCCGGCATGCTCCACGGCCCGCACGAACTCCTCCTCGCGCGCGCGCTCGAGCTCACGGGCCCGCTTCTCAGCGGACAACAGCCCGTCGAGTCGCGCCGCCGCTGCGTGTCGGAACGCGAGGACCTCACTGAGACCCTCGCCGTACTTTCGTCGCAGCTCGCGAAGTAGCCGGCGACGCGCCGATACGTCCTCGAGGCGAGCGGGGTCCTCTTCTGCGGCTTCCGCAACGTGTCGGATGTCGCGGGCGATCTCCGAGGACGCCTCTTGCACAACCTTGAGTCGCTCCTCGAGGTTCTCGAGCGTTGGCACCGCGTGGAGCACCGCGCTCGCGCGCCCGAGAGCGTCGATCACCTGCTGGTCGAGTTCCTCATAGGCGGCCTCCGCAGCTTCTCGAATCGCGCGGGCCGAGCCGAGGGACGTCTCGGTCGCGGCGAGGCGCTCGTCCTCCTCGGCGTCCTCGATGGCGGCGGCGTCGATCTCCTCAACTTGGAATCGCAAGAGGTCGGCCTCACGAGCGCGCTCGCGTTCGTCGCCACCGATCTCCGAGAGGGCAGACTCGAGATCGCGGACTCGAGCTCGGGCGTCGCGATACTGCGCGAGGGCCGCCGCCACCGACGCTCCACCGAACCGGTCGAGGGCGGCACGCTGCGCGGCGGCCGAGAGCAACGAGTGATGCGAGTGCTGGCCGTGAAGGTCGACGAGCTGGCGACCGACCTCGGCGAGCGTCGCTGCGGGAACCATTCGACCGTTGACGTAGGCACGGCTGCGGCCCGTGGCGGGAATGACGCGGGCGAGGACGACCTCATCTTGATCGAGCGCGATCTCGTCCTCGACGTCGCGACTCCCGAGCGCCACAAGACCCGCGACGTCGTCGAACCGCGCCTCGACGCGGGCTTCACTCTCGCCCGCTCGCACCAGACCGGCGTCGGCGCGGGCGCCGAGCAGGAGTTCGATCGCTTCGACAACGAGGGTCTTGCCCGCGCCCGTCTCGCCCGTCAACACGGTCATCCCGGGCCCTAGCACCACGGTGAGGTCGGCGATGACGCCGACGTTCTCCACCCGCAACTCCCTCAACACCGGCGCGTCACCCCGCCCGATCAGGCAACTGGAACTTGGCCTTCAGCACTCCGTGGAAGGTCCGGCGGTCGATGACGAGGAGCCGCGCCGGCCACTCCCCCGGGCGGCAGGTGACCCCGTCGCCCACCGAGAGGGATCCGAGCGTCCGCCCGTCGATCGTGAGCTCCACCTCGGGTTCGGCCGCGACCTCGAAACGAAGCTCCTCGTCGGGAGCAAGGACGAGCGAACGGTCGAAGAGCATGTGCGGCGACACCGGCGTCAGGAGCAGGCATCGCAGGCCGGGCGAGATGATGGGTCCTCGAGCCGAAAACGCGTACGCGGTCGACCCGGTCGGCGTCGAGACGATGATGCCGTCAGCGGCGTAGGTCGTGAAGAACTCCCCGCCGATCGAGACGGCGAGTTGCACAAGGCGTCCCGAGTGCGCCTTTTCCATGAGGCACTCGTTGAGCGCCCACCATGACCCGCCGGCTGGTCCCGACGATTCGACCGTGACGCGGACCACCATGCGCTCTTCGACGTCGACGTCTCCGGCGATGGCGCGTTCGAGCGCGGCGTCGAGGTCGTCGGCCTCCACGCCGGCCAAGAAGCCGAGCTGGCCGAGATTGACCCCGAGCACGGGAACCTGCGCCTGGTAGACGAGATCCACGGTGCGCAGCATCGTGCCGTCGCCGCCGAGAGAAACCGCGAAGTCGAGGCCGGGCCCGAACGCATCGGCGGGGACGCCATATTCGCCGAGGCCGACGGCGTCGGCGTCCTCAGCCACAAGGCGGACGGTCACGCCACGCTCGGTCAGCTTGGCCGTGACGACGCGCACGAGGTCGGCCGACGCCGTTCGGTGCGGGTGAGGAACGAGGCCGACGGCGGTCATGGCTCGCTCCGATGGGCCTCGTCGACGACGGCCGTGACCTCTCGCTCGTCGACCGATGGGGTGTCTCCCCGAACCAGATGGAGGAGGAACTCGATGTTCCCCTGCGCCCCCCGCACCGGTGACGGCATCACGTTGACCGACGCCAAGCCGCGGGTGCCGAGATGGCGCACCACCCGAATCAGGACGTCTCGATGGATCGCCGCGTCGCGCACGATCCCACCCTTGCCGACGTTGCCGCGTCCCGCCTCGAACTGCGGCTTGACCAGAAACACGAACGACGCTCCCTCCGACGCCAGCGCTGCCAGTGCCGGGGCGACCGTTGTGAGCGAGATAAAGGAGAGGTCAGCGGTGACGATCGAGGGGCTCTCGCCGACGTCGGCTGTCGTGAGGGTGCGGACGTTCACGCCCTCGAGCACCGTCACTCGAGGATCGGCTCGGAGGCGGGCCATGAGCTGACCGCGGCCCACGTCGATGGCGACCACATGGGCGGCGCCACGCTGAAGGAGGCAGTCCGT
>DATDOY010000237.1:0-11028 GCA_035293045.1 Acidimicrobiia bacterium | reverse complement strand
CTGCCTGTTCTCCTCCGACTATCCGCACGTCGAAGGCGGCCGGAACCCGATCGCCCGCTTTGAAGCCAGCCTCACGGCCGCTGTCATCGACGAGGTCACCCGGCATCGGTTCTATGCCGAGAACTTCGCCGACCTCATGGGGAGCGGGTTGACACACTGATCGCGACCCCTGCCCCCCGCGTGCCTCGGGGGTCTCGTTTGGGAGAGCGGCACGATCATTCCGATACCATCACAATCGCGGAACGATCATGTGGTTGCTACCTCAAAGCGGTATGATCATGCCGATGAGTTTGGGAAATCGGTCCGATCATGCGGCTACGGCGGCGTTGGCTGGCGTCGCGCGCGCTCGCCGGCGGCGGCTGAAGCTGACCCAACGGGACGTCGCCGATCTCGCGGGCTGCTCGGACCGGTCGGTTCGAGCGCTCGAGCAAGGCAAGCCCACGATGCGCCTCGACGTGCTCCTTCGCATCCTCGACACGTTGGGTCTCCGACTTCGAGTCGAGACCGGGCGAGGAGAGATCGCGGCGAACGATGAGCCCTGAGTCCTTCGACCCGTCGCGCATCGAGCGGGCGGATGTCTACAAGGGGGACTCGCTCGTGGCTCGCCTTACCCGCATGGGCGGGGGAGTCATCGACTTTCGATACCTCCCCGACGCGATCAGGGCGGGCGGCCCCCAGGTCGCCTTTCGCCTCCCGGTCCGATCCGAGCCGGTCCAGTCGACCGGTGGAAGTGTGCCCCCGTTCTTTGCGAACCTCCTCCCCGAAGGGGCGCGCCTGTTCGCGCTCAGGGACCGGGTGAAAGCGTCGGCCGACGACATGCTCAGCCTGCTCCTCGCCGTCGGTGGCGACTGCGTGGGGGATGTCCGGGTCGTCCCGGAAAACGAGGCGCCACCCGAGTTCACCCCGCGCGTGGGCGCACGGGAGTGGGGAGAGGTGTCGTTCGCCGAACTCTTCGCGGGAAGCGTGTCGACCGACTCGAGCTTTTATGACCCCGCCGCGCTGCCCGGCGTTCAGGAGAAGGTCTCCGACGCCATGATCGTTTTCCCCGTCGCGGCAAAGGCCGGGCCGCATCTGCTCAAACTCAACCCACCGGGATTCCCTCGCGTTATCGAAAACGAGGACTTCTTTCTCCGAATGGCCCGGGCCGTGGGCATCAGCACCGTCTCGGCTCGGGTCGTCAAGGACAAGTCGAACGCCAGCGGGCTGCTGATCGAGCGATTCGACCGGCGTCGCCAAGAGAGCGGGCGTGTGGAACGGCTCGCCGTGGAGGACGGCTGTCAGATCTGCGACCTGTACCCGGCCGACAAATACCGGGTACGCACGCTCGACATCGCTTCCGCGTTCGCCGAAGTCGCCTCTTCGCCCGCGGCCACCGCTCGTGGCCTCATCGCGGTCGTGGCGTTCAGTTATGTGATCGGTAACGAGGACCTTCACGCAAAGAACGTGAGTCTGGTCCAAGAGGCGGACGGGATCGTCGGGTTGTCGCCGGTGTACGACCTGCTGACGACGCTGCCGTATGCCGTTGACCACAAGCTGGCCATGGAGTTCGAGGGCCGACAAAATCGTCTTCGCCGCGAGGACTTCATGTCGTTCGGAGCGCGTCTCAATGTGGGCGATCGGGCGGTCAGTCGTTCCCTGGATCGTCTCTGTGACCTCGCCCCCGCGTGGCTTGATCGGCTCGGAGAAATCGGGTTTGAGGATCGGGTGACCGACCGCCTCCGAGCGGAGATGCGTTCTCGCCTCGACCGCCTCGGGAAGTGAGCGCTCGCATCCCGTCTGCCGGCTAGCGCACGCGCTCGTGCGTGTTTTCACGAGCGTGCGTCCGCCGGGATAGCCTCACGCTGGCAGGGCCTGGCCGGGGGCCCGTAGACGCAGGCAGGGATAGAAGGCAGAGCGAGTGACCGACTCCTATCTCCCCATCGTGGTGATGTTGGTCCTGGCGACGGCGTTCGCGATCCTGTCGTTCGCGGCGTCCACACTGCTCGCGCCCCGGCGACCCCACGCCGCCAAGTTGGCCCCGTACGAGTGCGGGATCGTGCCGGAGAACGAACCGGCGGAGCGCTTCCCGGTCAAGTTCTACCTGGTGGCGATGATCTTCATCGTCTTCGACATCGAGATCGTCTTCCTCTATCCCTTTGCCGTGGTCTATCGGCAGCTCGGCCTCTTCGGCCTCGTCGAGATGGGCCTCTTTCTCCTCGCCGTCCTGGTCGCCTACGGCTATGTCCTCTCGTCCGGTGCGCTGCACTGGGGACCGTCACGACGCGTCATGGGCCGCGCCAACGAGTCGGTGCTGCGGAGCGGGAGCGTCCCGCCCGGCGGCGCCGCCGACGGGGAGAAGGCGGCCTAGTGCTCCAACTCGTAAGTGACGCACACGTCTCCGCCGGCCATCGACGCCCGCCGCTTGCGCTTCGCGGCGTCCTCCTCCTCGACGCAGCCTGTGGCTGCGCCTTCGTCGTCGATCCTTGCGACGGTCGCCGAATGCCTCGGCGATCCGTGCACGGCACTCACGGGCTGGAGCACTAGTCGTGGGCCTCGAGGCGATGCCCCACAACTTCCTCACCGCTCGGGTCGAAGATCTCGTGAAGTGGGCGAGGAAGAACTCCGTGTGGCCGGCCACGTTCGGTCTTGCGTGCTGCGCCATCGAGATGATGGCTGCGGGCGCCGCCCACTACGACCTCGCCCGTTACGGCATGGAGGTCTTCCGGGCCAGCCCGCGCCAGGCCGACCTCATGATCGTCGCCGGTCGCGTCTCGCAAAAGATGGCGCCGGTGCTCCGCCAGGTCTACGACCAGATGGTCGAGCCGAAGTGGGTGATCTCGATGGGGGTGTGCGCGAGCAGCGGCGGCATGTTCAACAACTACGCGCTCGTTCAGGGTGTCGACGAGGTCGTGCCGGTCGACGTCTACGTCCCGGGATGCCCGCCCGGGCCCGAGACGCTCATGCACGGCATCCTCACGCTCCACGACAAGATCCAGTCCGGCGAGATTGTCCAGCGCCGCCATGCCGGCGCCGGCGCCGGCATCCACGTGGCGCAGCTCGACGGCGCCCCGGCCCCCGTCCCGACGCCCGCGTCCCGATAGCCCCGTGTCCGACACCGAGTCCACGCCCGCCGACGACGCCGCTCGTGAAAACGCGCACGAGGGCGGGGACGAGGTGCTCGCAGCTGCCGCCGAGCGATTCCCCGACGTGGTCGGGTGCGAGTCCCTCGGCCAGGCTGTGGCGTACGTCCCGCGCGAATCGTGGCGACCGTTTGCGCAGTGGCTGCGCGACGAGCAGCAGTTCGAGACCTGCGTCGACGTCTGCGCCGTCGACCACCTGCTGAACCGGTCGCGTCATGTGCCGCCGGGCGTGTCGCCCGAGCGCCTCGAGGTGGTGGCCAACTTTTTGTCGCGGGCCCGCAACCGTCGGCTGCGGGCCATTTGCGAGGTTCCGATCGCCGAGCCGACGGTGCCGAGCCTCGCCCCGGTCTTCGCCGGCGCCGACTGGCCCGAGCGCGAGACCTACGACCTCTTCGGCGTGGTGTTCGCCGACCATCCCGACCTGACCCGCATCCTCCTGCCCGACGACTGGGCGGGCCATCCGCTCCGCAAGGACGACGCGGCCGCACGCGTCCCCGTGCAGTTCAAGGGTCCCCGCGCCACGCCATCGCAGCAATCGCTCGAACGCGACGCCACCGGCGAGACGGCGAGCCGATGACGACCGAGCACGAGCGCCTCGAGCACATGACCGACGAGGGCGCGCAAGACGACCTCATCCCCAGGCCGCGTGCCGGCCAGGACACGCTCGATGTCGTCGTGACGGGCTCGCTGTGGCCCGAGGGCGAGACCATGGTCGTGAACATGGGCCCCCAGCATCCGTCGACCCACGGCGTGCTGCGCCTGCTGATGGAGCTCGACGGTGAAACCGTGCTCCGGTGCAAGCCGGTGATCGGCTACCTGCACACGGGCATGGAGAAGACCGGCGAGGAGCTGACCTACGTGCAGGGTGGCACCAACGTCACCCGCATGGATTACGCGTCCCCCTTCTTCAACGAGCTGGTCTACGCCATGGCCGCGGAGCACCTCCTGGGCATCGAGGTTCCCGAGCGGGCGACGTGGATCCGGATGATGCTCTGCGAACTCAACCGCGTCGCGTCGCACCTGCTCTTCCTCGCCACCAACGGCATGGACATCGGGGCCCTCTCGATGATGATCTACGGCTGGCGCGAGCGCGAGGAAGTGCTGCGTTTCTTCGAAAAGGTCACGGGCTTGCGGATGAACCACAACTTCATCCGCGTGGGCGGCGTCGCCGCCGACCTTCCGGATGGGTGGGAGGACGACATCCTCGATGTCTCCGACCTCGTCATGGACGGCGTCTTCGAATACGACGCGCTGCTGACCGAAAATCCGGTCTGGCTCGAGCGCACCGTCGGGGTCGGTGTTATCACCGCCGAGGAGGCCGCCGCCCTCGGGGCCACCGGCCCGATTTTGCGCTCGACGGGCGTCGCCTGGGACTTGCGAAAGGACCAGCCCTACTTGGCCTATCCCGAGGTTGAGTTCGACGTCATCTACACGGAAAACGGCGACTGTTTCGACCGCTACCGCATCCGTCTCCACGAGGTGGTCGAGTCGTTGCGGATCGTTCGCCAGTGCGTCGAGAAGATGCCGCGCGGCGACTACCGCGTGCAGGACCTCAAGGTGACGCCCCCGCCCCGCAAGCGCATCGACGAGTCCATGGAAGCGCTCATCCACCACTTCAAGCTCTTCACCGAGGGGTTCAAGGTTCCCACGGGCGAGACCTACCAAGCCGTGGAGTCCCCACGCGGGGAACTCGGTTGTTACATGGTCTCCGACGGGACGAGCCGACCGTGCCGGATGCACGTCCGGGCGCCGTCCTTCTACAACGTCCAGTCGCTGCCGGTGATGATGCAGGGCGGTCTCATCGCCGACGCCGTGGCGATCATTTCGTCGGCTGACCCGATCATGGGAGACGTCGACCGATGATCCTCTCCGGAGATCGAGGCACTTTGCGGTGGCCGGGCGCCGTCGCTCGCCCTCGCTCGCTTCGCTCGCTCGCCCACCCGCCCGCCACCTCCCTCCGGCGCCCGCCACGGCCATCGCTACTTTCTGTTGAGGGTCGCCGATGACGTTCTTCACCGAGGACAATCGCCAGCGCGCGCGGGCCATCGTCGACCGCTACCCCGTGAAGCGCTCCGCGGTGATGCCGCTGTTGCACCTCGCGCAAGACCAGGAGGGTTGGGTCAGCCCCGACGCCATGCGCGAGATCGCCGCGCTGGTGGACATCGAGCCGGCGCAAGTGCTCGGGACGTGCGCCTTCTACACGATGTACAAGCGCGAGCCGGTCGGTCGCTATGTCGTATCGGTGTGCACCAACGTCTCCTGCCTCGTGACCGGCGGGCCCGAGATCTACGAGCACCTCCGGGGTCAGTACGCCGAGAGCGACGAGGTGCACGTCGAAGAGGTCGAGTGTCTCGCCGCCTGCGGCGGCGCACCCGCGCTCCAGGTCAACTACGAGTTCCACGAGCGGCTGACGCCGGAGACCGCGGTGGAGATCGTCGAGTCGTACCGCTCGGGCGAGCGGCGCGCCCGCAGCGTGTCGGGGAGCCCCAGCTGATGGGCCAAAAGACGATCATCACCAAGCGTCTCGCCGATCGACCCGACGATTCGTGGACCATCGAGGCGGTCCTCGCCACCAACGGCTACGACGCGCTGCGCGCCGCGCTCAAGATGAAGCCCGACAAGATCCGAGGCGAGGTCGAGGCCGCGGGTCTGCGGGGCCGAGGCGGCGCCGGATTCCCGACCGCGAGCAAGTGGAGCTTCCTTCCCGAAGGCTCCTACCCGCGATACCTCGTCGTGAACGCCGACGAGGGCGAGCCTTCGACGTTCAAGGACCGCATGCTCCTCGAGCGCGACCCGCACCAGTTGGTGGAGGGCATCGCCATCGCCAGCTACGCCGTCGGCTGCAATCTTGCCTTCGTCTACGTCCGCGGCGAGTTCGCCCTCGGCTATGACCGCCTCGTCGCCGCCATCGACGAGGCCCGCGGACGCGGCTACGTCGGGGGCAACATCCTCGGGTCCGGGTTCGACCTCGAGATCGTGGTCCACCGCGGCGCCGGCGCCTACATCTGTGGCGAGGAGACGGCGCTGCTCGAAAGCCTCGAGGGACGTCAAGGCATGCCGCGCATCCGCCCGCCGTTCCCCGCCATCGAGGGTCTGTACGCCAAGCCCACCGTCGTCAACAACGTCGAGACCTTGTGCACCCTGCCCGCCATCATCACCATGGGGGGAGCGAAGTACGGAAAGCTCGGCGTCAACCGCTCGACGGGGACGCGGCTGTTCTCGCTCTCGGGCCACGTGAACCGACCGGGCAACTACGAAGTGGAGCTCGGGACCACCTTCCGCGACCTCATGTACCAGAAGAACCTGGGTGGCGGCATTCGCGACGATCGCTCCGTGAAGTTCTTCGTGCCGGGGGGCGCGTCATCGCAGTGGCTCACGGGGTCCGACGAACACCTCGACGCGCCGCTCGACATGGACTTCGTCCAGGAGACCTATGGCGTCATGCTCGGCTCCGGCGCCGTCATGGTCTTCGACGACACGACATGCGCCGTGCGCGTCGCATGGCGATTGGCCAAGTTCTTCGCTCATGAGAGCTGCGGCAAGTGCACGCCGTGTCGTGAGGGAACGGGATGGATCACCAAGATCCTGCACCGCATCGAAACCGGCGACGGCCGCGCCGAGGACCTCGACCTTCTTCTCGACGTCGGCGACAACATCAGCCCCGGGCTGAACGCGCCGTTCAGTCAGACCACGATCTGCCCGCTTGGGCCGAGCTCGGTGTCGCCCGTCGTGAGCCTCGACAAGTTCTTCCGCGACGAGGTCCACCAGCACGTGACCGAGGCGAGGTGCCCGTTTGCCGGGCCTCGCGGCCCGGCGGCCCGTCATCAAGAGCAAGGGCCGTCATGAGCGGGAAGAGGACCGAGGAGATGGGCGAACAGAACCTCGTCACCCTCACCGTCGACGGCAAGGAGTTCCAGGCGCCGGCCGGCGAACTCTTGATCAAGGCCGCGCAAGACCAGGGCGTCTACATCCCTCGGTTCTGCTGGCACGAGCGCATGAAGCCAGTCGGGATGTGTCGGATGTGTCTCGTGCAGGTCGATGGCGTGCGCGGGTTGCCACCCGCATGCACGACGCGTGTTACCGACGGGATGGTCGTGCAGACCGAGTCGCAGGAAGTCCGCAAGGCCCAAGAGGGCGTGCTGGAGTTCCTCCTCATCAACCACCCGCTCGACTGTCCCGTGTGCGACCGCGGTGGCGAGTGCCCGCTCCAAGACCACACGCTGGCGTTCGGCCCGGGCGAGTCGCGTTTCGTCGAAGAGAAGCGCCACTTCGCCAAGCCGATCGCCATCTCGGATCTCGTCGACCTCGACCGCGAGCGCTGCATCCAATGCGGCCGCTGCACGCGGTTCGCCGACGAGATCGCGGGCGACCCTCTCATCGACTTCGTTGAGCGCGGGGGGCACATGCAAGTGCTCACATTCCCCGACGAGCCCTTCCTCTCCTATTTCTCGGGCAACACGGTGCAGATCTGTCCCGTCGGCGCCCTCACGGCGAACCCCTACCGCTTCCGCGCCCGGCCGTGGGACCTCGAGACGGTCGAGACCTCGTGCCAGCTCTGCGCCGTTGGCTGCCGGGGTGCCCTCCAAAGCTCGACCAACGTGATGGTGCGACTACTCGGGGTCGACTCGTCGCCGGTCAACCACGGATGGCTGTGCGACAAGGGCCGGTTCGCCTTTGAGTACGTCCACTCGGCGGAGCGGGCGACGTCGCCCGCCATCCAGAAGCGCAAGGGTGAGTTCGTCGACGTGAGCTGGCCCGAGGCCCTCGACGCCGCCGCCGACGGGCTGACCGAAGCCGTCTCGACCCACGGGCCGGAATCCGTGGCGCTTCTCGGCGGCGCCCGTGGGACCAACGAGGACGCCTATCTCTGGGCGCGGCTGATGAAGGGCGTGCTCGGTAGCGACAACGTGGACTGTCAGGTCGGAGACGGCCTGCCGGCCGAGGCCGTCCTCGGACTGCCCCAGGCGCGCATCGACGACTGCGACACGGCGCGCGCCATCGTGCTCATGGCACCCGACCTCAAAGAGGAGCTGCCGGTCCTCTACCTGCGCCTCCGGCGCGCCGCGGTGGAACTCGGCGTACCGATCATCGACGTCGCTCCTCGTGACCACGGTCTTTCGCCGTACGCGACCGCCAAGGTCCGCTACCGCCCCGGTGAGGAGGGAGGCGTGTGCGAGCAGTTGCTCGCCGCAATCCAGGGGAAGGCCCCCAAGGGTGACTCCGACGGTCAGATCGCACAGGCCGCCAACATCCTCGCCGGCAAGGTCAACACGGTGGTCGTGGCCGGCCGCCCGTCGCTCGCCGAATCCTCGGAGGCGCCGGCCCGGGCCCTCGCTGCACTCGCCGGCCTGCCGGGCACCCGCGTGCTCTCCGCGCTCCGCCGCGGCAACGTGCACGGCGCGCTCGACATGGGGCTCGCCCCGGGGGTGCTCCCCGGACGGGTCTCGCTCGACGAAGGGCGCGATTGGTTCGCCGCGCACTGGGGTGCCGTTCCGCTCCAGCGCGGACGATCCACCGAGGGGATTCTCCGCGCCGCCGTGGTCGGCGACATCAAGGCGCTGGTCATCCTCGGCTCCAACCCCGCCGTCGACTTCCCCGACCGCGACCTCGCCCGCCAGGCCCTCGAATCGGTCCCGTTCGTGGTGGCGGTCGGGAGCTTTGTCACCGAGTCGTCCAAGCACGCCAAGGTGGTGCTGCCGACTGCTCTGTGGGGGGAAAAGGACGGCACGACCACCAACATCGAGGGCCGCGTGATGCGGCTGGCCCGCAAGGTCACCCCCGCCGGGACGTCGATGGAGGACTGGCGCATCGCTGTGGAGTTGGCGGCGCGCTTCGACGTCGACCTCGATCTCGAGAGCGTGTACGAGGTGCAGGCCCACATCGCTCGCGTCGCCCCGGCCTACGTGCAGGCCACCCCGCAGACGCTCCTGTTCGCGCGCGATGGCGTCGTGGTGCCGCCCGGCCGCGAGGAACCCGTGATGGGGCGTCCGGGTCATCCGATCACGCCGTGGGCCGACGCCGAGCCCGGGCTCGCCGGTCTCCAGGAAACCCAGGTCATCATCCAAGGTCGGGTCATTCCGCCGGAAGACCAACACGACGCCGAGGCATCCGTCCCCGACGTGGACGCCGCCGTCGAAGCCGAGAGCGCGGCTGAGGACGAGGCGTCGCCCGCGGTCGCGGTCGGCGGGGAACCGCCGGCGTTGCTCGTGTGGGACCGTTCGTTCGAGCGCCTCGAGATTCCGCCGCAGGATTCGTACGCGCTACGCCTGGTGTCGGGTCGTCGTCTCTACGACAACGGGCTCGCCGTCACTCAATCCGCGCCCACCGCAGAGCTCGCGGACGAGGCCGTCCTGCTCGTCAACCCGTGGAACTTCGAGAGCTTTGGCGTGGCCGAAGGTGAACGGGTGAAGATCACGTCGTCGCGCGGCTCGGTCGTTCTCCCGGTTCGCAGCGACTCGGGCACCCCCAAGGGCGTCGCCTACCTCCCGTTCAACCAGCCCGGCAGTACCGCCGCCGATCTCATCGACGCGAGCAGCCCCGTGACCGACATCCAAGTAGAGACGCTCACCTGATGACCGACCCGCTCTTTTCCGACGGCAAGGTCGATCTCGCCGACGTTCTGATCGTCGTCGGCAAGGCCGGGTTCGTCTTCGTGCTGCTGCTCGTCACCGTGCTGATGCTGATCTGGCTCGAGCGCAAAGTCGTCGCCGACATGCAGAACCGCATCGGCCCCAACCGCGCCGGGCCGTTCGGCATCCTCCAGAGTCTCGCCGACGGCGTGAAGCTCTTCTTCAAGGAACAGTCCATCCCCGACTCCGCCGACAAGCCGGTGTTCCGGCTCGCGCCGTATCTCTCGGTGGTGCCGGCGTTCCTGGCGTTCAGCGTGATCCCGCTCGGCGACACCATCACCATCGGCAACCGCACCACCTATGTGCAGCTCGCCGAGGTGCCGATCGGCGTGCTCTTCGTGATCGCCATGTCGGGCATCGGCGTGTACGGCGTGATGCTGGCGGGCTGGGCGTCGGGATCGAAGTACCCGCTGCTCGGCGGGGTGCGGGCGACGGCGCAGATGATCAGCTACGAAGCAGCCCTCGGTCTCGCCACCGTCGGCGCGATCCTCCACGCCAACACGTTGTCGACGCGTGGACTCGTGATCGAACAGGGCCCGTGGGAAGGCCTCAGCACCGTGGGCCAATGGTTCTTCCTCGCGACCCCGGTGAGCTTTGCGATCTTCGTCGTCGCGATGATCGCAGAGACCAACCGCGCTCCTTTCGACCTCGTCGAGGCCGAGCAGGAGCTCGTCGGTGGGTTCCACACCGAATACACCGGCGTGCGCTTCGCCATCTTCTTCCTCGCCGAATACATGAACATGGTCACGATGTCGGCCATGGCGGTGACGCTCTTCCTCGGTGGCCCCGCCGGCCCGCACATCGACGTGTTCCCCCACATCTGGCCGGTCGTGTGGTTCCTCTCCAAGGTCTCGGTCTTCATCTTCTTGTACTTCTGGCTGCGCGCCACGCTGCCGCGTCTGCGTTACGACCAGCTCATGGATCTCGGGTGGCGCGTGCTCATCCCCGCTGCCATCCTCTGGCTCGCCGCCGTCGCCGTCTTCCGGGTCGGCAACGACCAGGACTGGCCGATTGCGGTCACGCTCCCGGTGGTCGTCGTCGGCGCGTTGGTGATCATGGGGTTCCTCTGGAACTCGATGCCCAAACGTGAGCCCCTGATCCGTGGCGCGAACACGCCCAACGAGGACGTCCACCATGGCTGATCCCCGGCGGACAATGGTCGCTGCTCCCGGCGCCAACAGCGTGCGGGTACGGACGGTCGTGGTGGGCGCCGTCGCTCGCCCTCGCTCGCTTCGCTCGCTCGCCCACCCACCCGCCACCTCGCTCAGACGAGCGACCGT
>DATDOY010000236.1:0-2660 GCA_035293045.1 Acidimicrobiia bacterium | reverse complement strand
GCGGTGAAGGTGACGTTGGGGTTCTTGTCGGCCAGCACCTTGGTGATGGCCGCCGTCAGCGTGGTCTTGCCATGGTCGATGTGACCGATGGTGCCGATGTTGAGGTGCGGCTTGGACCGCTCGAACTTCGCCTTACCCATGTGAGCTCCCGGATCACTGCAGCGCCGGGCCCACGGAGGCCCGGCGAGGTCGGTGGAAATGGTAACCGTGGCGTCTCGGCCGGCGCCCATGAGCGCTCCCGCGGCGCGGGAACCGGAGTGGGGCCGGACGATGGCGTTCGTAGCGGAGGAGGGACTCGAACCCTCGACCTCGCGATTATGAGCCGCGCGCTCTCACCAACTGAGCTACTCCGCCTTGTTCCCCGCTCCAACCCGCCGCTCGGGCGGGGGTCTCGGAAGCCTGGCGGTTCCGAGCGTGAGCCCCCTTGCGGACTTGAACCGCAGACCCCTTCCTTACCATGGAAGTGCTCTACCGACTGAGCTAAGGGGGCGTACCCAACGCGCCCGGTGCGACGGGCGGCGGTCAGCGTACAACGGAGGCGCGAGCCACTTCCGCCCGAAAGCGAGCGGGCGCGGCGCCGGGGTCGGTTCGGGTGGGTCAGCGCGCCGATCCCTTCCATTGCCACATCGTCATGCGCTGAAGTGGCAGAAACCCGATGCGTTCATAGATGGGACGGCCGAGGTCGCTCGCGATGAGGGTGGCCGGCAAGTCGGGCTCGACGAGCGTCGCCCGCCAGGTGAGGGCCTCGCCGATTCCCTTGCCACGGTGGTCGGGCAGCGTGGCGACCCACTCGACCTGCTGGATCCCCTCGGCGATGAACGCGCTCGCCACCGACACGGGCTTCCCGTCGACGTAGGCCACGAAGAAGCGCCACGGGCCGCCGGCGAACGACGGACGCAAGACCCCGGAGAGATACCGGCCGTCCGAGTACATCAGAGGAAAGCCGCGGATGACGGCCCAGTCGTAGTCGGTCATCCCCGCCTCGTCGACGACCTCGACGATCTCGACGCCGTCGATCTCGGTGGCGCCGGGGGGCGGCGACCCACCCGGCGGGCGCAACATCCACGGCGGGTGGCCGAGCAGGTCCAAGCCGTGGGGAGCAAGGTCGGGTGTCGGCCACGCGCTCCAGATGCACGTCGGCCACGTCACCTCGTCGGACAGGCGCTCGACGAGGGCGGGGACACCCGATGCCTCGAGGGGTGTGAGGAGGACGACGTCGTTTCCCCACGGGGCGTCTTCGGACAGTCGAACGCCGACAAGGTCGGCTCCGTCGAGGTGGTCGACGCCGGCCCGCTCCGCGCAGAATCGGTAGCGGGCGGCCAGGTTCAGGACCTCGCGACGCAAGAAGGTGTCCCCGGGGTCGGCGTCGGGTTCCCATCCGGTAGCGAGAGGCGGTCGGCTCACCCCGACAGCCTAGGTTCGCGGCGCCGCGCGGATCGCCGCTCGAAACGAACGCGTACGCTTCGACCGATGGCAGACCCGTGCGACGAGTGCGGATTCGACTGGTCGATTTCGGTCGACGACGCCGACGACATCATCACGTCGGCAGCCGAGGAGTACGCCGGCCTCATGGAGGGCCACGACGGCGCCGGCTCGGCCGACCCGGGTGTGTGGTCACCGGTCGCCTACGTGTGGCACGTCGCCGACGTGCTGCGGATCGGCGCGGAGCGAACATGGGCCGCCCGACAGGACCCAGAATTTGTCGCGGTCCCGTACGAGCAGGACGACCTCGCCGCGGTGCGGGGCTACGCGGCGATGCCGCGGGCGGCCGCCTTCTGGGCGTTGGAATCTGCCGTGCGCGACTGGAGGGTGGCGTCGGAAGGGGCCGATCCGACGACGCTGTTCCGCCACCCCGAGATGGACGACGGCACGGTGCTCGCCGATCACACGCGCCGGATCGCCCATGAAGTCCATCACCACGCCCTCGACATCAAGCGGGGGCTCGGTCTCGCGTAAGTTCGGGCGATGCAGGTGACCGTTCGACACGCCGAGCGCCGCGACGCGGAAGCCATCCGGGCGATCTACAACCGCGAGGTCACCGAGGATGTCAACACGTTCGACATCGTCACGCGCTCCCTCGAAGACCAGATCGCCTGGCTCGACGAGCACTCCGGGGGCCACCCCGCCGTCGTCGCCGTTGACGAGGAAGGAACCGTCCTCGGGTTCGGCTCGCTGTCGCGGTTTCGCGATCGGGCCGCCTACGCGCCGACGGTGGAGGACACCGTGTATGTCGACCCCGCCCATCACGGCAAAGGCGTCGGGCGCGCCCTGCTCGAGGAACTCGTTTCCCTCGCCGAGGCGCATGGGTTCCACTCCCTCATCGCTCGCATCGTCGGCCACAACGAGGCGTCCATCGGCGTCCACCGCGCCTGCGGATTCGAGCTCGTCGGCACCGAACGCGAAGTGGGCCGCAAGTTCGGCCAGTGGCTCGACGTCGTGGAGATGCAGCGAGTGCTGTAGTCGTTGCGGACCGACCAAGGAGGACACCTCATGGCCCTGAGAGAAACGGCAAATGCTCACGTCGATGCGCCGGCGGACCGCGTGTTCGGGATTGTCACCGACATCGGACGGCTCCCCGAATGGAACGCAGGGATTGTTGAGGTCGCGGACGCCCCGCCTCAGTTGAAGCCCGGCTCGGAGTGGAAGGTGCGCGTGCGGGC
>DATDOY010000235.1:0-5136 GCA_035293045.1 Acidimicrobiia bacterium | reverse complement strand
AAGCGGGTCCTGACCGGCCCAGCGCGCTCGGAGGGACTCGAACCCCCAACCTCCTGGTCCGTAGCCAGGTGCTCTGTCCAATTGAGCTACGAGCGCACGACACCCGGGGCGTTCTCGAGCAAGTTTCCCACCCAGTGGGTGGATTACTTGCTCGAGAATCCGGCCTGCGGATGACCGCGGGAGTGTACGCCCCGATTCGAACGCGCCGGAAACGGCTCAGGAGATCTCGACGGCGACGTCGACATGGACGTCGACATCACACGTCGCTGCCCGCCCATCCACGTGAGGAACGTGACCGATACGGCATGGCGGCGTGTCTGTCAGACTTCGGCCATGTTCACCAGGGTTGATCGCATTCAGATGGCCGTTCCCGACCGCGCCGCGGCGGCGCGGGGGTGGAAGGAACTCCTGGGCGCGGAGCCCGACGGCGACGACGCCGTGGCGTGTCTCGGCGCCCGGCGCACCCGCTACCGACTCGGAAATGGGTGGGTCGAGTTGCTCGAGCCGGACGGCGCCGGCCCGATCGCCGACGCCGTTGCCGCCCGCGGGGGCCACCTGTTCGCCGGGGGCATGGCCACGCCCGACGTCGCCGCGTTCGTCGCCCACCTTCGCACGCAGGGCGTCGAGGCTCCGGAGGAGGGCGGGCAACTGTTCCTCGACACCGCCCACACCGGCGACCACGGTCTCCGCCTCGTGGTCAGCATGGACGACGGTGCCCTGCCGTCGGTCGGTGCGATCGACCAGTTCTATGAGGTCACCAACCTGGTCGAGAACGCCGCGGCGACGGTCAAGGAGTACGTCACGCGTTTTGGCATGGAGGACAAGGCGTTCACGCCGATCTCGTCCGACGAGTTCGGCTACGAGGGCACGCTGACCCTGCTCGCTGACGACCGCCTCGATCGCTTCGAGGTGATCACCCCGACCGACTCCGACAAGACCATGGGCCGCTACTTCGGCAAGTTCGGTGAGAGCCTCTACATGTGCTTCGCCGAGTCGGGCGACCTCGACGGCATCCAGGAACGCTGCGCGGCCGCGGGAGCGCCGTTCACGCGGGTGCCGTCGGTCGAACAGCGTCCCGAACTCGCCGACACGGTGTTCCTCCACCCGCCGGCCCTCGGCGGGATGATGCTCGGCCTGTCGCGCCGCAGCGTCGCCTGGGTGTGGTCGGGCCATCCGGAGCGCGTTGTTCCGTGGCGGGAGGTTGCGCCATGAGTGGCGCGGTTCGCGTCGAGGACCAGGGCCGCGTTCGCATCGTGACCCTGAACCGCCCCGACGCCCTCAACGCCTTCAACGACGCCATGTACGACGGCGTGCGCGACGCGCTCGTCGACGCGCAGCACGCGAAAGGGGTCGCCTGCGTCGTGGTGACCGGCGAGGGTGACCGGGCGTTCAGCGCCGGCCAGGACCTCGGTGAGATGGCGAAGCGTCCCCGGCACGACGATGGAAAGCCCCATGGGTTCGTGCCCTTCATCGAGGTCGTCGAGACCTTCGAGAAGCCCTTCATCGCCGCCGTCAACGGTCTCGCCATCGGGATCGGCACGACCATGCTCGCCCACGCCGACATCGTCATCGCCGCCGACTCGGCGCGTTTTCGCGCGCCCTTTGTGAGCCTCGGCATCACCATGGAGGCCGGTTCCTCTTACAACCTGCCCGGGCGCATCGGGTGGCAAGAGACGGCCCACGCGGTGTTCACCGGCGCGTGGATGGATTCGGCGCGCGCCGTCGAAACGGGCCTGGCATGGAAGCGGGTACCCGACGACAAGCTGATGGAGGAGACCCTCGCCATCGCCGGGGAGATCGCCGCCATGCCGATCACCGGCCTCGTCGCCACCAAGCGCCTGCTCCTCGCCACCAAGGTCGAACACTCCAAGGCTGCCCGGGCGAGAGAGGACGCCGAGATCCTCGCCCTCGCCGGGGGCCCTGCTCAGCGCGAGGCGCTCGCGGCATTCCGAGAGAAGCGACCGGCCGACTTCACCAACCTTCCCGACGCGGAGTAGGGGGACGACGGTGGAACCGTGGCAGGAACCGGTGCGGGGCGCACCGATGCCGCACGCAGGCTTCGCGCTGAGCGGATTCGAACAACTCCGCGCCGCCTCGCGGGGCATGTTCGCGCCTCCACCCACCTTTCACCTCGTCGGCATGGGGCTCACGCACGTCGGGCACGGTGTGACCGTGTCGCCGATGCCGGCTTCGCCGTGGCTCCAGCACGGAAATGGAACGCTCGTCTTCCTCGCGCTCAGCTCCAATGCCGGAGCGACGGCTGCCACGACCACCCTCCCCGCCGGCCTCAGGGTCAAGCCGAAGATGCACACGTATGTGCAGTTGCGGCACGGTTCCGCCGACGGCCGCCCCGTCATGGCACGGGCGCGCGTGGTTCACAGCACGCCCAGCCTCATCTTCACCGAGATCTCCGTGGAAGACGGCGACGGGCGGGTTCTCGCGCAAGCGCTCGAGCATCTGCTTGTCGTGCCGGTCGATCCGCCACCGGGCGACCCCCCCGTGCTCGAACGCGTCGAACTGCCGACCCACCCCACGCCCGACCCTTACTTGCGCCCGCTTCCGGCTGACAAGGCATTGGTGCTTGACGCCTTTCTCGAGCGGTCGGGCCGGGACGCGACCCTGGCGGTGTTTGCCGGCGAGCTTCCGCGACCCCCGATCTATGAGTTGCTCGGCATTCGGGGGATGTCATCCGGCATGGGCCACGCGGAGATGACCATGGTGGCGACGGAATGGCTGTTGACGGGGCACCCTGGGCTGATGCTTCCAGGGTGGATCGAGACCCTCGCCGTCGAGGCCGCCGGCAATGCGGTGTACACCATGGTCGACGAACCAGGGCTGACCCCGACCGTTCTCTCGTCCACGTTCCTTCACCTCGACGTGGTCGAACCCAAGGGCCAGGTGCTGCGGGCCACGGGGACCGCCGAGCGGGTTGCCGACGACCTCATGGCGGTCAGCGTTGTCGTCGCGGAGGACGGCGGCGGCCGCGTCGCCACCGCAACCCTCGCCGCGACTCTGGTGCCGCTCATGCCGCGGCAGAGATCCGAGGCCACACGCGTGTTGGCCACGGTGCTCTTCACCGACGTCGTGGGCTCGACAGAGCAGGCGAGTCGACTCGGTGACCAGAAATGGGGCGAGCTGTTGGAGCGGCACCACGAGTTGATCCGTCGCGAGCTCGATCGGTTCCAGGGTCACTTCGTCAAGTCGACCGGCGACGGTGTGCTCGCCACCTTCGACTCTCCGTCGAGAGCGGTGGAATGCGCCCGCGCGATCCGCAACGCCGTCCGCGCGCTCGGATTCGAGATCCGCGCCGGTTTGCATGCGGGTGAGATCGAGGTGAGCGGCGGGGACGTCGCCGGCGTCGTCGTTCACACCGCCGCGCGCATCGAGGCGACCGCGGAACCGGGTGAGGTATGGGTCTCCGACACGGTCAAGGCCCTGGCCACGGGCTCGGGCTCGGGTTTCAAGGATCAGGGGCGGCACGCGCTGAAGGGCATCGACGACGACGTGCAGCTCTACTCGGTCGAGGACTAAGGAGACTCCGTGGAACCGTGGCAGGAGCCGGTGCGCGGCGCCCCGTTGCCGGCCGCAGCATTCGCGCTGCCGGGCATCGAGCAGCTGCGCGGCTTGGGCTCGAGCTTCTGGCCTCACTCGCCGAACATCCACCTTCTCGGCTTGCGCGTCAGTCAGCTTGGAAACGCGTCGGCGGTCCTCTCGATGCCCATCACGCCCTGGCTCGCGCATCCCGACGGGGTCATCGATGCGGGGATCATGGCGGCCACGACCACGATGGTCGCGGCATGGACGACGCTCCCGCCCCGAACGACCATCGTGCCCTTGCAGCTCTCCTACTCCCCGGTCCGGCGTATCTCCCCAGAGAGCGGGACGCTCATCGGACGCGCCCACGTTGTCCGCACCGCGCCCTACTGGGTGTACGCCGAGGGAACCGTCGAGGACGGTCAGGGGCGCGTCGTCGCGAGCACCTCGGGGCACTATCTCATTGAGGACGTCACCTTCGCGGTGCCAGAGCAGCCGCCCGTCTTGACGCCCGTCGACCTGCCGTCGTACCCGACCCCGGACCCGTATGAGCGCCCGCTCCCTCACGATCGCTACCCGGCGTTCAATCTCTTTCGAGAGCGCGGAGGTGTCGAGGCCATCACGATGATGATGAATGGATCGGCGCCGCGGGCACCGCTCTACGAGCTCCTCGGCATCGCGCCGGTGGAAGTTCGCGAAGGGTCGTATGTGAGTGATCTCGTCACGTCGGATTGGCACAACGTGAACGAGGGCTCCGTGCATCCCTCGATCCTCGCCGCCTTCTGTGCCGACAACTGCGGAGCGACCACGTGGTCGCTTGCCGGCCCGGGGGTTCGCCTGGCGAGCCTCCAGATGTCGCTCGGATTGGCTCGCTCGGTTCTTGCGGACGGACGGACGTTGCGGGCGCGCTCAGAGGCCGAATGGATCGGCGAGCGGGTGATCGCCTCCTCCTTGCGCCTCTTCGACGGCGACGAGGTGATCGGTATCGGATCGATGACCAATCTGATCCAACCGGCGGCTGAGCGTCCGCCCGAGCCTTCGACGCGGCTCCTCGCCACGGTCCTGTTCACCGACATCGTCGATTCCACGGTGCAGGCTGAGCGTGCCGGCGACGCGCAGTGGAAGGACCTCCTCGGTCGTCACCATGAGATTGTCCGGCACGAGATACAGCGCTGCCGCGGGCGACTCGTGAAGTCGACGGGCGACGGCGTCCTCGTCACATTCGACTCGCCCACCCTCGGCGTCGAGTGCGCCAAGGCGATCCGGGAGGCAGTCCGGCGGATCGGCCTCGAGATCCGCGCCGGCCTCCACACCGGCGACGTAGAGGTCGCGGGCGGTGACGTGGCTGGGATCGGCGTCCACATCGCGTCTCGCGTCGAGTCCGCCGCTGGACCAGGAGAGGTGTGGGTGTCGGAGACGGTGCGCGCCCTGTGCGCGGGTTCCGGCCTCTCGTTCAAGGATCAGGGCCGCCACGCCCTCAAAGGCATCGACGAGGAAATCCAGCTCTACTCGGTCGAGGACTAGGGAGTGGCCGTGGAACCGTGGCAGGAACCGGTAAGGGGCGGGGGGCCCGACCGGAGTTTCTTCGGGCTGTCTGGCCTC
>DATDOY010000234.1:0-7790 GCA_035293045.1 Acidimicrobiia bacterium | reverse complement strand
GAGCCGGCGGGCGACGCGACCCAGCTCGCCGGGCGCGTCGTTGCACGACGTCACCGCGACCTCGCGCGCCGCGTCCACCGTGATCCCCGCGGCCGAGAGCGCGGCCGTCGCGGCGTCGGCGTCCTCGACGACCACGTGGATCTCTCCCTTGTCGCCCGCCGTGACCCCGACGATGCCTTCGATGTTGACTCCCGCGTTCCCCAGCGTTTCGCCGAGCCGGGCGAGTTCTCCTGGCAGGTTGTCGAGTGTGATCTTCAGGTCGGTCGCCATGGGACACCTCCTGTGCGTTCTACCCGCGGTAAGTGCCCGCGGCCGGTGCACGCGGTGGGCGCGTGCGCTCGCTGCTTACCACCCGTCCTACTTGACGGCCAGCGCGTTCGGCGGCGAGGCGACGCCCCCCCGAAGATGCAGCGGGGCCGAGGTGAGCAGGAACTCGTAGACGCGGTCTCGGGCGCAGTCATCGGCGAGGGCGTCGAGATCCCAAAATTCCCCGATCGGCATGCCGAGCCGGGGAAGCAAGTCCCAATGCAGGTGTTCGCCGTCGGCGATCGGGAACGCCTCGAACCCGGGGTTGTCGGCTGCCACCGCCGCAACGTGCAGGTTCCACAGCACGCGCGCGGTGTCGGAGCTGCCGGCGAGTCCAGGGATGCCCGCCTCGGGCCCGACCCCTAGCCGCTCCTCGGGACCGAGCGACCGATACCAGCCCAGCCAGCCCGTCCGGATCACGAGAATGTCACCCGGTTCGACCGCCACCCCCTGATCCTCGAGGGTGGCGAGGACGTCGCCCGGCTCGACGACGTCCCGCCGGGATGGGTCGATCGGTTGCGCGTGCCGCGCGCGCCAGCGGGCGACGTCGGCCAGGACCCCCCTCGTCACGATTCCGCGCCGGGCCCACGCGTCGATCGACAGTTCGTCGGCGGACCGCCGGTTGTAGAAGCCGAGGAGCGGATCGCGAATGTGGCGCAGGCCGTCCCATTGGGTCGAGGCCTGGGTGTCCCAGAAATCGATGTGGTCGTCGAACGCCGTGCCGCTCGGGAAGGCGTAGACCTCGTGGCGCAACGGCGGGCGCCCGAACAGCGGAGGGTCGATCTCGTCGAGGGCGGCGTCGAGCGAGAACACCGCCCCCCTGCGGACGAGGTCCGCACCTCGGACCGCCCGATCCTCGGTGAGCAGGTTCAGGCACCCGAGGGTGTCGTCGTCGCCGAAGACGCCCCACGAGGTGCGGACGCCCTCGACAAGCGGAAGGTCGTCGTACGAAGGGAGTTCCATGAGGACGGGAATCTACGCTTGCGCCGATGGGGCCGCTCCAGGGAATCAAAGTCGTGGAAATCGCGGGGATCGGGCCGGGCCCGTTCTGCGCCATGATGCTCGCCGACATGGGGGCCGACGTGATCCGCGTCGACCGTGCCCAAGGTGTGTCCGGCCTGCCCGGGAACAACAGCAAGGACTTGATCAACCGGGGACGCCGCTCGGTGGGTGTCGACCTCAAGAACCCCGACGGCGTCGAGACCGTGCTGCGCCTCGTCGAGAACGCCGACGCCCTCGTCGAGGGCTTCCGCCCCGGAGTCGCTGAGCGTCTCGGGATCGGCCCCGAGCCCTGCCTCGAGCGCAACCCCAGACTCGTCTACGGCCGGATGACGGGGTGGGGCCAGGACGGGCCGATGGCCCAGGCCGCCGGCCACGACATCAACTACATCTCCCTCGCCGGCGCCCTCGAGCCGATCGGGCGGGCCGGCGAGCGCCCGCTTCCTCCCCTCAACCTGATCGGCGATTTCGGGGGTGGGGGCATGCTCCTCGCCTACGGGATCGTGTGCGGCGTGCTCGAGGCCCAGCGATCCGGGAAGGGGCAGGTGGTCGACGCCGCCATGGTCGACGGGGCCGCGGTCCTCATGACCTTCGTCCACGGCCTCAAGGCCATGGACTTCTGGAACGACGAGCGGGGCACCAACCTGCTCGACACCGGTGCGTGGTTCTACGAGGTGTACGAGACGGCCGACGGCAAGTTCGTCTCGGTCGGGTCCCTCGAGCCCCAGTTCTACGCGGAGCTGCTGCGTCTCACCGGCCTCGAATCGGAGGACCTGCCTCCGCAGATGGATCGCACCTCGTGGCCGGCGATGAAGGAGCGGCTGGCCGAGGTGTTCCGAACCAAGACCCGCGACGAGTGGCGCGAGATCATGGAGGGGACCGACGTCTGCTTCGCCCCCGTCCTGTCGATGGACGAGGCACCCGACCACCCGCACAACCGCGCCCGCAACACCTTTGTGGAGGTCGACGGGGTCACCCAGCCCGGTCCCGCCCCTCGCTTCTCTCGCACGGTGCCCGAGATCCAGACGCCGCCTCCGATTCCGGGCCAGCACACCGATGAGGCGCTGGCGGCGTGGGGTTTCCCGCCGGCCGACATCGCCAAGCTTCGAGAGACCGGCGCGGTCAAGTAGCAGCGCATGCCCAAGCTGTATCTCGTGCGCCACGGTGAGGCCGCCGCGGGCTGGACCGAAGACCCCGATCCGGGCTTGAGCATTCGAGGTCGCGAGCAGGCGCGCGAACTCGCCGACGCCCTCGTCGGCCTGCTCTCGCCGATGCCGGTGATCACGAGCCCGCTGCGGCGCACGCGTGAAACCGCCGACGCGCTTGCCCACCGATGGGGCATGGCGGCCGAGATCGAGCCGGCCGTCGGCGAGGTGCCCACCCCCGAAGGGACGCCACTCGAAGACCGCGGCACGTGGCTTCGGGATTTCATGGAGTCCGCGTGGTCGGACGCGTCACCCGATTTGTTGGCCTGGCGCGCCGGGGTGATCGACGCGTTGTCGTCGCTCGGACACGACGCGGTGGTGGTCACGCACTACGTGGCGATCAACACGGTGGTGGGCGAGGCGGAGGCCAACGATCGCGTGATCAACTTCCGGCCCGGCAACTGCTCGATCACGGTGGTCGAGCGTGAGGATGCACATTTCCGCGTGATCGAGCGGGGCGCGCAGGCCAACACGCTCGTGCTTTGACCACTCCACCCGCACAAATCGCCATGGACCGGACAGGGAGTCAGGGTTAGGGGTTCCCAAACGTCGTTGGGACCCCCTACAATGCGGGCTTCAGCGACAACGGTGTCGCCCCAGTGACATGGGGGCGGCGCCGTTTTTCTTTTGGGGTGCTCCCGATCAGACGCAAGCTGATCCCGTCATGCTCGCGAGTCGGGCAAGGGATCACCGTCCCGGCGACTTTTGGAGCCGGGCAAAGAACAGGTGATCCCGTCATGCTCGCGGGTCGGGCAACGGATCACCGTCCCGGCGACTTTTGGAGCCGGGCAAAGAACAGGAGGGGTTGGTGCTCACGCGCCCAATTGAGTTGGACGCCTGTGGGATCGGCTTTGTGGCCGACGCCCACGGGCGCGCCTCACGCCAGATCGTCGAAGCCACCCTGACCGGGCTCGCCTGCGTCAAGCATCGCGGCGCCATCGCTGCCGATGGGTTGACCGGCGACGGAGCGGGAATCCTCGTACCCATCCCGCAGGGCTTTTTCGCCCGCGTCGCGGCGGACGCCGGCCTCGCGCTCGACGGCGATGGCGTCGGGGTCATCACCGGGTATTTCGACGCCGCCTCCGACGCGGCTCGTGAGATCGCCATGGGCGCGGTCGCGGAGGCCTGCACCGTCGAGGGCATTCCGCTGGCGGGGTGGAGGGAAGTCCCCGTCGACGAAGAGCACCTCGGCGATCGAGCGCGAGCGATCATGCCCGCCCAGTTCCACGGGCTCCTTGCTCGACCTCGCGACCTTTCCGACCTCGAGGCGGAACGCCGTTGCTACCGCGCCCGGCGACGCGCCGAGGCGGCGTGCGGCGAGGCGGGTGTGCGGGCGTACTTCGCCAGCTGGTCGTTCGCCACCGTCGTCTACAAGGGTCTCGTCATCAGCGATCGGATGGCGGCCTTCTTCCCCGACCTCGCCGCCGACGATTTCATCGCTCCGCTCGCCGTGTTCCACCAGCGGTTCTCGACCAACACCACCCCGACGTGGGAGCGGGCGCAGCCGTTCCGGTTCCTGTGTCACAACGGCGAGATCAACACGCTCCAGGGGAACGAGCACCGGATGTCGGCGAGGAGCCATCTCGGCACCGAGGAGGCGGGCCTCGGAAGCGAGGACCTCTTCCGCACGATCCTGTCGTCGGAGACCTCGGACTCGGGCAAGCTCGACGAGGCCGTCGAACTCCTCGTGCGCGGCGGGCGCGACCTGCGGCATTCGCTCGCCATGCTCATCCCCGAGGCTTGGGAAGGCCAGCGCGATCTCCCGCCCGAAGCCCGCGATTTTTTCCGCTACCACGCCTGCCTCCAAGAGCCCTGGGACGGTCCCGCCGGCGTGGTGTTCACCGACGGCCGGCGCGTTGGCGCCACCCTCGACCGCAATGGGCTGCGGCCGCTGCGCTGGCAGATCTGCGAGGACGGCATGGTCGTGTGCGCGTCCGAGGTCGGCGCCGTGCCCGTCGACGGGCACGGGGTGGTGCAGCGGGGACGCCTCGGTCCCGGCGAGATGATCTTCGTCGACCCTGACGCCGACGGTGCGAGCGCGTCGAACGTGCAGCACGACGAGGAGATCAAGATCGCGCTCGGTCGCCAGTCGCCGTACGGGGTCTGGAACCGCGAGGGTCTCTACCAGTTCGACATCGGGGATCCGGTCGAGGAGTACCCCGACGAGGACGACGAGTTGCCCCGCCTCCAAGCAGCCTTCGGGCTGAACAAGGAGGAGGTGGCGATGATCCTTAAGCCCATCGCCCTCGCCGCCAAAGAGCCCACCTTCTCGATGGGTGACGACGTGCCGTTTGCCGGCGTCGGATCGAAACCCCGACCGGTGCACCACTACCTCAAGCAGCGGTTCGCCCAGGTCACCAATCCGCCGATCGACCACCTGCGTGAGCGCATCGTGATGTCGCTCCGCACACTGCTCGGACCGCGCCAGCCCCTGCTGTCGCACAACGGGATGGCGGCGCGCCTCGCCGAACTCGACACGTTCTTCCTGTATCCCGAAGCGGTGGAGCGGTTGCTCGACCCGGCACGCGGGCCGTTCGCCGCGGCTCGCATCGACTGCACGTTCGCCGCGGACGCCGGACGCGGTGGCCTGCGCCAGGCCATCGACCGCATCGCCGACGAGGCCGAGCGGGCGGTGGGTGAGAGGTCGGAGGTGCTCGTGCTCTCGGATGCGGGCGTCGGGCCCGATCGCGTTCCCGTGCCGTCGATCCTTGCCGCGGGCGCGGTGCACCACCGGCTCACGCGCGCCCGTCTGCGCGACCAGGCTTCGATCGTCGTCGACACCGGCGAGGCTCGCGATACCCACGCCATGGCGTCGCTCCTCGGATACGGGGCCGACGCCATCTGTCCGCGGCTCGCGCTCCAGTCTGTGGCGCAGATGGCCGACGCCGATCAGCTCGACGGCATCTCCGCCCCCGAGGCCCAGATGCGGTTCCGGGCCGGAATCGAGGACGGCGTCCTCAAGATCTTTTCGAAGATGGGGATCTCGACGGTCGACGGTTACCGGGGAGCCCAGATCTTCGAGGCGCTCAACCTGTCGGCCGACGTGGTCGACGTGTGTCTGACGGGCACGGCGTCGCAGGTCGGGGGGGTCGGGTTCGAGAGCCTCGCCGCCGAGGCGCTCGCGTGGCATGCAGAAGCGTTCGGGACACTCACGCCCGTCGCGCTCGACGCGCCCGGGATTTTCCGTGACCGCAAGGGCGGGGAATACCACGCGCACAACGACGACGTCGTCGACGCCATCCAGGAGACCGTCGGGGTCGTGCCGGAGCGGAAGCGCAAGAAGATGGAGCGCGCCGGCGTCACGGTCGCGACCCTCGAGCCCGCCCCGGTCGAGGAACAGGGCAGGGTGATCTTCCTCGCCGGCGATCCCACGCCGGCCGACCCGACCGACACCGCGGCCGCCCACCTGCTCCAGCGCGCCGTGCGCGACGGTCGCGACGATCTTTACCGGCGCTTCTCCGAGTTGGTGGAGGGTCGGCCGACCACCGAGCTCCACGACCTCTTGGAGCTCGTGCCGGCGGGCGCGCCCATTCCGCTCGACGACGTCGAGCCGGCCAGTGAGATCGCCAAGCGGTTCTCGACCGGGGCGATGTCGCACGGCGCGCTCTCGAAGGAGGCGCACGAGACGCTCGCCATGGCGATGAACCTCATCGGCGGCAAGAGCAACTGCGGGGAGGGCGGCGAGGCGCCCGAGCGCTACCGCACCCGGGGCACCTCGGTCGACAAGAACTCACGCATCAAGCAGATCGCGTCGGGCCGCTTCGGCGTGACGCCCGAGTACTGCGCGTTCGCCGACGAGCTCAACATCAAGATGGCGCAGGGGTCGAAGCCGGGCGAAGGTGGCCAGCTCCCCGGTCACAAGGTGAGCGACGAGATCGCGCGGCTGCGCCACACACAACAGGGCGTCGGCCTGATCTCGCCACCGCCACACCACGACATCTACTCGATCGAGGACCTCGCGCAGCTCATCTACGACCTCAAGCAGGTCAACCCGAGCGCCGAGGTCTCGGTGAAGCTCGTGGCCGAGGCGGGCGTCGGCACGATCGCGTGCGGGGTGTCCAAGGCGCTCGCCGACACCGTGCAGATCTCGGGCAACAACGGGGGGACGGGCGCGTCGCCCCTCAGTTCGATCAAGCACGCGGGAATGCCGTGGGAACTCGGCCTCGCCGACACCCAGCAGGCGCTGGTGGAGAACGGACTGCGTGACCGCATCAAGGTGCGCGTCGACGGCGGGATGCTGACGGGCTACGACGTCGTGATTGGCGCGTTGCTCGGAGCCGACGAATACTCGTTCGGCACCGCGGCGATGATCGCCGAGGGCTGCATCATGGTGCGGGCGTGCCACAAGGACACGTGCCCAACCGGAGTGGCGACGCAGCGGCCCAACCTGAGAGCCAAGTTCACGGGGACGCCCGAGGGCGTGGCTCAATACCTGCTCTTCGTCGCCGAAGAGGCGCGGCGCCACCTCGCGGCGCTGGGCTTTCGCACCATCGACGAGGCCATCGGTCGCGTCGAGTGCCTGCGTCAGCGGAGCACGGGCGACGCGCACGCCGACGCCCTCGACCTCTCGCCGCTGCTCACCGCTCCTGCGGACCCCGACGCGCCGCGGCGGTTCCTCAAGTCGCCCGACATCCTGCGCCCGCGCTCGGCGCTCGATGAGCAACTGCTCTTTGAAGGCTTCAACGCGCTCTGGGAGGGGGAGGAGATCACGCTCGAGTACGCGATCACCAACGCCGACCGCACGATCGGCGCGTCGATCGGCGGCGCCATCGGGCTCGAATGGGGGTGCGTGAACCCGCCGCCAGGGCGGGTGGTGGCCCGGTTCACCGGCTCGGCGGGTCAGAGTTTTGGGGCCTTCCTCAACAACGGCGTCACGCTCGAGCTCACGGGGGAGGCGAACGACTACGTCGGCAAGGGTATGGGTGGCGGCCGGATCGTCGTGCGGCCTCCCGAAAACGACGCCGGTGATCCGGTGCTCGCCGGTAACACCGTGCTGTACGGCGCCACCGGCGGCGAGTTGTTCATCGCCGGCGAGGTCGGCGAGCGGTTCATGGTGCGCAACAGCGGCGCCGTGTCCGTCGTCGAGGGTGCCGGCGACCACTGCTGTGAGTACATGACCGGAGGCACCGCGGTCGTCCTCGGATCGGTGGGCTACAACCTCGGCGCGGGGATGACGGGAGGCGAGGCGTTCGTCTACGACCCCGAAGGCCTCCTGACCGTCCGTATGAATTCCCAGCTCGTCGAGGCACGCAAGCCCGACGAGGGCCAGGTCGGCGAGCT
>DATDOY010000233.1:0-2969 GCA_035293045.1 Acidimicrobiia bacterium | reverse complement strand
GGTGGCGTCGAGCACCTTGACCGGGAGGATCTTCGCTCCCGGAGCCACGCCCGCGACGCCGCGATCGTTATCGGTGGACTGGGCGATCGTTCCCGCGACGTGGGTGCCGTGCCCGTTGTCGTCGGTGGCGTCGTCATCGGCATTGACGAAGTCCTTCCCGGCGAGGACGCGGGATGCATCGAGGTCGCTGCCGCCCGTCCGGACGCCGGTGTCGACCACCGCAACAACGACGCCGTCGCCGCGGCTTCGGGCCCATGCGGGCTCGACGTTGGCGGTGCCCTTGTTCGACGCCGAGACCGGTTGCATGTTCCACTGGTTCGCCCAGAGCGGGTCGTTCGACAGAGCGCTCGCGGCGTGGTCGACCTCCACGTAACGAACGCCCGGTTGTTCGAGATACTCGTCGAGCGCGGCGTCAACGTCCTCAACGTCGACGATGTCGAGGCTGACACTCCGGATGCGACGCACGCGCTCGCCGCCGACGTCCTCGGTTGCCTCGTTCGCGTCGCCGTTGGCCATCGCCTTCGGCGTAAAGCCGACGATCAACCGTCCCGGGGCTGCGTCCGCTGGCCCGGCTTCATCTTGAGCGACGGCTGCCCGCGGGATGGCGACGGCGCCCATCACCACGACGAGCGCGAGAAAGCTCCTACTCCGGACACGCACCGTGTGCGTATCGGGACAAACGTGGTACCCCTTGAGGTTGGGGGCCCGATTGCTCAGTGCCTGACGAGCGCCCCTTCCAGGTATGCCCGATACCGACCCATCACGGCCGGCCACGAGAACTCCCCTTCGGCGTACCGGCGTCCCTGGTCGCCGAGCCGGCGCCGGAGCCCGCCGTCAGCCACGAGCCTCGACAAGGCCGCTTCGAAGGTCGGGTAATCGTCGAACCAGAGCCCACCCCCCGAGCGGGCGGCGTGGCCCTGGGTCACCGCGCAGCGACCGTTGACCAGGGCCGGCAAGCCCGCCAGCCACGCCTCCATGAGAACGATCGAGAACGACTCATAGGGGGACGGCGAGATGAAGGCCTGCGCCTGGGCGAGGAGGGCCCACTTCACGGGTTCGGGCACGGAGCCCGCGAGCACGATGTCGGGGTGCTGGTAGCGCTCGACCTGCGACGGCGGACCGGCGAAGACGAGCTTCAGCGGACCCGGATGGCGCTCCTTGTACACCTCGAAGAACCGGCCGAGCACCCGCGAGCCCTTCGCTTCCTCCACGCGTCCGAGGCAGACGACGTAGGGCGTGTCGCGGATCTCGTCGGGGACGAGGGCGGGGTCGGGCGGGCTCGCCGGTCCGTCCACGCCGATGCCGATGACGGCGCCGGGGCGATCGGCCACCCGAAACAGCCGCTCGACGAGATCGCGTTCCTCCGGCGAGTAATACACAAACCCACCGGCGTGGCGGAAGGTCTCGCGATACACAGGAAGGCGGATCAAGGGCTCGTCGTGGGCAGCGGGCGCCATCAGCCCGCGGCGACCGACTCGCTCCACGCCTTGAACCGTGGGGGCGAAGAGGTAGGGCGAGAAGATCACGAGATCGGCGCGTGAGTCTCCGATGGCGTCGATGAGGTCGGGCGAGGTCGGCCCCTGCATCGACACCCATCGGTAAGCCTCGGGCAGGGTCGCCGCTCTTGGCCGATGGATGATCCGTGCCGCGAAGTCCGGGTCGTCGTCGAACCGGACTCCGGAACACGTGAACCGGTGGACGGTGACCCCATTGACGTCTTGGTCACCCTCGGGGAGGACGTTGTCCCAGGTGAAGTGGTCGACGGCGCGGCTCGTGAACGCCTCGACGGAGAATCCCGGCAGAGCGGCAAAGCGCTCTGCGGCCTCGCGCGCGGCGGTCTCCGCGCCGCCGCGGACTTCCGTCGACCACCTCGGGGTGACGAACGCGAGGTTCACGGGACACCGACCCCGGCGGATTCGAGCAAGGGACCGAGCGCGGCGACGAGTTTGGCGCGACTGCGTTCGAGGGTGAAGTCGTCGAGTCGGCGGCGGCCGGCTTCCACGAGGCGCGCACGAAGGCGGGCGTCGCCGAGGACGCGCCCCACCGCCGTCGCCACCGTCAGAGGCTCCTTGCTCGGGAGCAGGAGGCCACCCGGGCCGAGGGTTTCGGGCACCGCGCCGGCTTCGAACGCCACGACCGGGACGTCGTGGTGTATCGCTTCGAGCAGCGGGATGCAGAACCCCTCGTGGTCGGAGAGGCACACGTAGACGTCGGCGGCGCGGTAGTGCGCGGCGAGCTCTCCTTGGGTCGCGCCGGTGACGAAGCTCACGGCGCCGCCAATCCCCGCCGCGGCCACAAGGTCGCGCAAGGCGGTCACGTAGTTCGCCGGACCCTCGCTTCCCACCATGTGCAGCCGTGCGCGGGGGTCCACCGTCGCGCGGTACACGGCGAAGGCTTTGACGAGATCGTGGAGGGCCTTGTTCGGGGCGTACCGCCCGACGAAGAGCCAGTCCGCGCCCCCGCCGCGCTTGGCCCGGGCGAGTCGGCGCTCGGTGGCGTCGTCGCTCTCGCCGTCGAAGGCGTCGAGGTTCAACAGGATCGGCACCACGGCGGTCGGGCAGGTGTATCCGCTGTCCACCAGGTCGGCGGCGTTGAAGGCGGAGTCGGCCAACGCGAGGTCGGTGCGGCGGGCGAGGCGCTCCATCTGGGTCCGACCGACCCGGCACCGCATCGCCTCGAAGTCGTCCCACCCAGCAAAGAACTCGGGCGGCGTGATGTTGTGGTAGTCGACGATCTTCGGTTCGGGGAGGGCGAAGAACAGGTCGGCCGTGTTGGCACCCACGGCGAGCTGATAGATCACGCCGACGCGAGGCGTGCGGCGCGTGCGGGTGTACTCGACATAGTCGTCGACGGGCAGGGTCTCGGACGCGACCGCGGGATGCGCGTTCTCGACAAAGACCTCCGATTCCAGACCGAGGCTGCGGAGGGCGTCCCGCACGGCGAGCGTGTGCCCTCCGACTGCGTCGCCC
>DATDOY010000232.1:0-14346 GCA_035293045.1 Acidimicrobiia bacterium | reverse complement strand
GCGAGCTCGCCGCCCTGGCCGAGGCGTGGCCGCTCGCTCCGGGTGTTCCCGCCCGGCCGCCGCTGTACACCCGCCTCGCGGAGATCGTGCAGCCCTTGTTCGCATCCGACCGCGTACCGCTGTCGCCCGCTCGGGCCGTCGCCGACCTCAAGGCCGCCCTCCCCCCCGGCGGCACCGTGTTCGCCGGGGCCGACCTCGCGGGGTTCTGGATCGCCCGAACCTTCCCGACCTCCGACCTCGGATCGGTGTCGGTCCCGGCGCAGCGCGAGCCCGGGTCAGCGGCGTGGGCGGCGGTCAACGCGGCGTCGAGCGGACGGGCGGCGATCGCCGTCACCACCGCGCCCTACGACCTCGAGACCGACGACGCGCTCGCTTTCGCCGCTGCGTCGGGGATCGCCTTCGTGCTCGTCGTGTGGGGCGAGGGGAACGTGGATCGCGCGGCCGACCACGGCGCGGACCTCAGGGAGGCGGTGGCGTCGGGCCGCGTGCGGATCGTCGAGGTGCCGATCGACTGGTCCGACACCGACCTCCTCATCAACGTCGCCGGCCCCATCATCGCCTGGGGCGGACGGGTCTGACGGGGCGTCAGGTTGACGGCGGCGGGGTTACGCTGCCCGACCATGAAGGCAGTCCTCTACGACGGCGAGCGCATCGTCGTCGCCGACGATGTCGAACTCCGCGAGACCGGCGCGCGCGAGGTGAAGGTGCGCGTCGGGGCGGCGGGCCTGTGCGCCAGCGACCTCTCGGTCGTCTCGGGGACGATCCCCTACCCAACGCCCGTCGTACTCGGCCACGAGGGGGCGGGGATCGTCGAGGAAGTCGGATCGGCGGTCACGACGGTGCAGCCGGGCGACCACGTCGTCCTCACCACGCTCGGCAACTGCGGGCTGTGCGACGCGTGCGAGACGGGCCACCCCACGCTCTGTCGCCAGACGTTTGGACAACTCAGCCAGCCCTTCGTGCGCCAGGGAGCCGAACTCTGGAACTTCGCCAACGCCTCGGTCTTCGCCGAGTTCGCCCTCGTGAAGGAGGCGCAGGCCGTTCCCATCCCCGGCGAGATCCCGCTGGAGTCGGCCTGCCTCATCGGGTGCGGCGTGCTCACCGGCTTTGGCGCCGCCCTCAACCGGGCCAAGGTGCAGCCGGGCGACAGCGCGGTGGTGTTCGGGGTCGGCGGGATCGGCCTCAACGTCGTGCAGGGGTGCGCCGTCGCCGGCGCGACCACGATCGTGGCGGTCGACGCCAACCCCGACAAGGAAGCCATCGCCCGCAGCTTCGGGGCCAGCCATTTCGTGCTCGCCGACGACGGGACGGCCAAGGCGCTCAAGGCCATCCGCCGCCCCGGCTTCGCCCACGCTTTCGAGTGCGTCGGCCACCCGGAGGTGATCCGCTCGGCCGTCGCGTCGCTCGACTGGGGCGGCCAGTGCATCCTCCTCGGGGTTCCCAAGCTGGGCACGGAAGCGAGCTTCGTCGTCGCCGACATGTACAACGACAAGTCGATTCTCGGGTGTCGTTACGGGTCGAGCCGGCCGCGCCATGACATCCCGCTCATCATCGATCTCTATCGAGCCGGTCGCGTGAAGCTCGACGAACTCGTGACCAAGACGTGCTCGCTCGACGACGTCGAGACGCTGATCGACGACATGAAGGCCGGGCGGCTCGCGCGCGGCGTGATGATCCCTTAGGAGACCCTTAGGAGAATGGTGGAATTCGGATTCTTCGCCCAAGCCCACATCCCGAGCCGACAACAAGCCGAGGATCCGGGCTTCGAACATCGCCGGCTGATGGAGAACCTCGCCTTCGCCGTCGAATGCGACCGCAACGGCATCAAGTACGTGTGGTGTCCCGAGCATCACTTTCTCGAGGAGTACTCCCACATGCCGGCGCCGGAGGTGTTCCTCTCGTTCGTCGCGGCGCAGACCGAGCAGATCCACGTCGGCACCGCGATCACCAACACCACGCCACCCGTCAACCACCCCGCCCGCATCGCCGAGCGCGTCGCCGTGCTCGACCACCTCTCTGAGGGTCGCTTCGAGTTCGGGACGGGGCGCGGTTCGTCGTCGGCCGAGATCCTCGGCTTCGACATCCCCGACAAGTCGCTGACCACGGCGATGTGGGACGAGACCATCCACGAGTTCCTGCGCATGTGGAAGCAGGACGCCTATTCCTTCGACGGCGAGTTCTTCCGCATGCCCGAGCGCAACGTGCTCCCCAAGCTCTACTCCGACCCGCACCCACCCATCTGGGTCGCCTGCGGCAGCCCGCCCACGTTCGAGAAGGCCGGCCGCCTCGGGCTCGGCGCCTTCTGCTTCACGACGGGAACGCCCCAACAACTCGAGCCGCTCGTCAAGGCCTACAAGGACGCAGTCGCCGACCCCGCGGAGCCGGTGGGCGACTATGTGAACGACAACATCCTCGCCGTCGCCGCCTTCCTCTGCCTCGAGGATCGCGAGGAGGCTTTCCGCATCCACTCCGAATCCGGTGGGAGCTATTACGTGAGCCTCCTCTATCGGTGGCTCGACAACATCGTGATGCCGGCGGGCGTTCCCGCGTGGCCCGACCTGATGCCGGAGCCGAGCCCAGAGGAAGTGGCCGTGATGTCGCAGGTCGGCCTCGCCATGGTGGGCGACCCCGACGACTGCGCTCGCGTGATCCAGATGTACGAGGACATCGGCGTCGACCAGATCATCCTGAGCCCGCTCACCACCACGCTTCCGTACGACACCGCGGTGAAGTCGCTCGAGTTGTTCGGGCGCGAGGTCGTGCCGAAGTTCGACACCGACCCCGTGCACCGCACGACGCGCATGCGCGAGAAGGCGCAGGCGGCGCGGCGCCCCGCGGGAGGGCGCGGCTGATGCCGCTCCCCGGCGACCTCGCGGCCCTCGCCGGCAAGGTTTCGAACTGGGGTCGGTGGGGCGACGACGACGAGCGCGGGGCCGTCAACCTCATCGACGGCGCCGCGGTGGCGCGGGGAACCGCGGCCGTCCGGCGCAACGTCGCCTTCTCGCTCGCCCTGCCGCTCACCGAGGACGGCCTGCAGCACCGGTCGAGCCCGACGCGCCAGAACCCCAAGCTCGAGACCTACGCGGTGAACGAGCCCTTCGGCTCCGTCGCTTTCTCCGACGACAAGGTGACGACGGCCCTCCAGGCCGCCACGCACTGGGACGCCCTCGCGCACGTGAGCTACGACGGCTTCCTCTACAACGGCTTTCGCGCCGACGCGGTCACCGCGAGCGGCACGACGCGATGCGGCATCGAGCAGGTGGGGACGCTCGTCACCCGCGGCGTCCTCCTCGACGTCGCTCGCGTCCACGGCGTCGACCGCCTCGATCCGGGACACGGGGTCAGCGGTGAGGACCTCGCCGCGGCGGCCGACCTCGCTGGGATCTCGGTCGAGGCGGGTGACGTCGTCCTCGTCCGCACCGGCCACATGCAGTTGTGGTTGGCCGGCGATCGCCGCTCCTATTGGTCGCCCAGCCCCGGGCCCGCACCCGCGTGCGTGCAGTGGCTCCGCGATCACGACGTGGCCGGGGTGGCCACCGACAACGGCACGTTCGAACTGATGCCCGACGCGAACGGCGAGTTCGACATGCCCGTCCACGGGTTGTTGCTGCGCGACATGGGCGTCATCCAGGGCCAGAACTGGAACCTCGAGGAGTTGGCGGCGGACTGCGCCGACGACGGGGCGTATGCATTCCTGCTCTCGGCATCGCCCGAGCCGTTCGTCGGGGCGTGCGGCGCGCCGGTGACGCCGGTTGCGATCAAGTGAGCAGGAGGAGAGGAGCACCATGAAGGGGAACGCCATGATCGACTCCGACACGCTCTGGGGACTCGTCGAGGAGCGCGCCCGCTTGACCCCCGACGGCCAAATGCTGGTCGACGAGGGCGGGCGCACGATGACGTTCGGCCAGTTCAAGGACGCCGCCGAACGCGCCGCGGCCGGGCTCGCCGGGCTCGGCGTCGGTGCCGGCGACCGGGTGTCGTGGCAGTTGCCGACGTGGATCGAGTCGGTGGTGCTCGTCGCCGCCCTCTCGCGCCTCGGTGTCGTGCAGAACCCGGTCCTCCCCCTGTACCGGCAAAAGGAGCTCGGCTTCGTGATCCGCCAGACGCAGGCGAAGTTGCTCATCGTCCCCAGCGAGTGGCGGGGCGTCGACTTCAAGGCGATGGCCGAGGGCATCGTCGAGGGAACCGACACCAAGGTCGTCACCGCCGACCGGAAGTTGCCCGACGGTGACCCGGCGGCGCTTCCCCCGCCGCCCGGTGCGGGCGACTCCGGCGCGGGCGATGAGGTTCGTTGGCTCTTCTACACGTCGGGCACGACGGCCGACCCCAAGGGCGCGCAGCACACCGACCGGACGATCCTCGCCGCGGCGCGGGCCATGTGTGAACGGCTGGCCGTCACCGCCGACGATCGCTCCGACCTGGTCTTTCCCTTCACGCACATCGGCGGCATCTGTTGGCTCTACGCCGGTCTGCTGACCGCGTGCACCAACGTGCTCGTGGAGGCGTTCGATCCCGCCGCGACCGTCGACATCGCGCAGCGCGAAGGGATCACGCTCCTCGGCAAGGGCACCTTCTTCCACCAGGCCTATCTCGCCGCGCAGCGCCAGCAGGGAGAAGGCGGCAAGCCGCTCTTCCCCGACCTGCGCGCCTGTCCGGGAGGCGGGGCGCCCAAGCCGCCGCAACTGCACGACGACGTGAAGGCGGAACTCGGCGGCGTTGGCATCGTCTCGGGTTACGGCCTCACGGAATGTCCCATCCTCTCGATGGCGTCGGTGACCGACCCCGACGACAAGCTCGCCAACACCGAGGGGCGCGCCACAGCGGGGGTCGACATCAAGGTCGTGAGCGTCGAGGGCGCCGTGGTGGGACCCGGCGAGGAGGGCGAGATTCGCGTCAAGGCGCCGCAGCTGTTCAAGGGATATCTCGACGCGTCGCTCGACGCGGCGGCCTTCGACGAGGACGGCTACTTCCGCAGCGGTGACCTCGGGACGGTCGACGAGGGCGGATACATCGTCATCACCGGTCGACTGAAGGACGTCATCATCCGCAAGGGCGAGAACATCTCGGCCAAGGAACTCGAGGATCTGTTGTACGAGCATCCGAAGGTGGCCGACGTCGCGGTCGTCGGACTCCCGGACCCAGCGTCGGGCGAGCGCGCCTGCGCCGTCGTGCAGAGTGCTGACCCGGCCGACCCGCTCACCTTCGACGAGATGGTGACGTTTCTCGAGGGCAAGGGGATCATGAAGCAGAAGCTCCCCGAGCAACTCGAGTTCGACGAGATCCCCCGCAACCCCGCGGGCAAGGTCCTCAAACACGAACTGCGAGCCAAGTACTCCTGACCCCTCGTGTCTGTGGCGCGTTAGCGGGGATATACCCCGCTAACGCGCCACAGACACGGAAACGCCGGCGTCGTCGGGCGAGTCAGGCGAGTCAGGCGAGTCAGGCGAGTCAGGCGAGGTTGTATCCGGGACGTCCGGCCTCCTGCCATCCCTGGAACATCTCGATGAACTCCGGGGAGAAGAACGGGTCGTCGCCGCGCAGGGCAATGGCCGCGCGCCGGATGGTCCAGTCGATTGGCGACAGCTCCCCCGCCGTCTCGAAATGTGCAAGCGCGGCCTCGCGCTTGTCAGCGCGCAGGAGTTGGACGCCGACGCGGAAATGCGCCCGGGCCAGCTGCTCGTCATCCGACGGGAGACGCGCGCCGGCACGCGCCTCGTCGATCGTGAGCGGGGCTTCGCCGTCTCTCACCCACCGCCGGAGCGCGTCGAGGTGCCCCTCCGACGCGCGGCCGTGGAAGGCGATCAGGTTGTCGTTGGGGAACTGGGCATCCTGGGGGCGCACGATCCGGTTGTGCTCGTCGATCCACAGCACCGTCGGCACGTTGATGATGCCGAGCGCTTCGACGGCGACACGGTCGCGGTCGTAGACCACCGGGAAGGTGCACTTCCCTTCCTCAACCCACGGCCGCGCGTGGTCGGCCGACTCGTCGACCGCGATGGCGAACACCGTGAAGTTGTGGTCGGCCAGCTCTTCCTGGATCGCCTGCCACCCGGGCAGGTCGTGTCGGCAGCCTCACCACGAAGCCCAGGCGACCAAGAGCTTCTTCTTGCCGGTGAAGGTCGAGAAGGTCACCGGGTTCCCGTCGAGGTCGGGCAACGTGAAGTCCGGTGCTTCGAGCGCGGCAAGGACCGCGGCCCGGTCGGCAGCCGGTTCGGTCATGGCCGCGACGCCTTCGGGCGCGTCCACGACGGTCGGCCAGTGGAGGGCCGCGCCGAGCGAGGCAAGATCGATCATTCCGTCCACCAGGAGTCCGTCGGTATCGCCGACCGGCACGCACACGTCGCCGCGGCACAGCCCCTGGGGCTTGAGTTCCCACCCCGTTGCGCCGGCAAGCGCATCCGAGGGGATGAGGAGCCGATCGCCGTCGACTCGACCGTCGACTTCCCGAACGGCGTCGGTGACGACGACGGTCCTCACGCTCGATCTCCGCTCAGGCCGACCATGTGCTCGCTGACCTCCCAGAGTTTCCGCGCCGCCGCGTCGTCTTTCGCGACGGTCGACGTTCGCTTGGGCTTGCAGTTGAAGAAGTAGTCGCCGTTCACGCCGTCGAGATCGGGGGTCGCGGCGAGGAACACGCCGGTCTCCGCGCCCTTCTTGGGCGACCTCGCGAACGGCGAGCCGAGCTTGGTCCCGATCGACAAAAGGAACGTGTCGCCACCCTGAGCGAACTCCGTCCGCACAAATCCCGGATGGAACGAATAGGCCGTCACGCTGGTGCCCTCGAGACGCCGGGCGAGCTCGCTGGTGAAGTAGATGTTGCACAGCTTCGAATCGCTGTAGGCCTGCATGCTCTTGTAGCGACGCTTCTCGCGATCGAGGTCGTCAAAATCGAGGCCGCGGCTGAAGTTGTGTCCGGTCGAGGATGTCGTGACGATTCGGGCCGGGGCCGACTCCTTGAGCCGAGGCAAGAGCAGGTTGGTCAGCAGGAAGGGTCCGAGGTGATTCACCTGGAACGTCGTCTCGTGCCCGTCGTCGGTCGGCCGCCGCTGCGACCACGTGCCGCCCGCATTGTTGACGAGGATGTGCAGCGGTCGATTCGACCCGAGGTACTCGCTCGCAAAGGCACGGACCGAGGCGAAGCTGGCGAGATCGACGGTCATGACGTCGACCGTCTCCTTGCCCGTCCGAGCCTGGATGTCACGTGCGGCCGCTTCGCATTTCTCGCGGTTCCGCGAGGCGATGACGACGTGAGCACCGCGCGCCGCGAGTTCCTGCGCGATCTCCTTGCCGATGCCGGTGTTGGCGCCGGTGACGATGGCGGTCTTGCCCTCGGGTGTCCAGTCCATTCGAGAGACGCTACTCACGACGCCGAACCCGCGACGAGGCGCGGGTGTCGCCGGTGCGACCGGTGCGACCGATGGCGATCGGTGCGACGTCCTCATGTTGCGCGCGTAGCCTGCGCCCGTGGCGCGAGAACACCTCTACCTCCACGAGGTCATCGACATCGTGGGGCAGGGCGCGTCGCCCTACATGGCCCACACCGCCGGGTTCCACGCCGAGACCGCGGCCGACCGCGGCCTGACCCTCCTCGGGACGTGGCAGGTCGTCGGGGCCACCGGGCGCTGGCCACAGGTGGTCAACCTCTGGGAGATGGTCGACGGATGGAGCGGTTGGGAGCGACTCGTCAACGCCGCCAACGTGCGCCGGTCCGAGAACACGGAGCTCAACCAGTGGTGGGACGAGGCCTATCAGTGGCGGAGCGGTGGCTTCGACCGCCTGCTCCTCGGTGCCGACGGGTCACCGACCCTGAGTCAGTTGCTCGGCGATGGGGTCACCGGGTCGGTGTTCGTGCACGAAATCGCGCGCGTGCGTCCGGGCGCAGTACGCGATTACCTGCGCGCGGTCGTCGAGACGCGTCAGCCCACCCTCGCGGATTACCGCCACCGCCTCGTGGGCGCGTACGAGGTCGCCATGTCCGACACCGAGGCGATCACCGTGTGGGCGACCGACCTGGCATCGCACACCGACGCCCTCCGCAACGTCGACACTGACGAGCGCCTCCGCGCGTGGCGCACCGAGGCGCGGTCCTGGATCACCGAGCGCCGCGAGGAGCTCATGGTCCCGCACCCCGGCACTCCCCTCGCGCCGCGTTCTTGACGGTGCGCGAGGCGCGGGACCCGCGCCCTCTGCCGTCAAGAAGAAGGACGTTCCGCCGTGGGACCCAAGGCGCCGGTGGCGCGGAGGGCGGTGATGCGCGCGTCGTCGTAGCCGAGCGTGTCGCGCAGGACGGCCTCGGTGTGCTCGCCCGGCGTCGGCGCGTGCGACGGCGTGGGCGGCGCCGCCGCGCCGTCGACTTTCACCGGAAACGGCAGCTGGTGAGCGCCGAGGCGGTCGGCGGGGATCCACGGAAGCCGGTGCTGGAACTGCGGATCGTCGGCGATGGTCTTGGGCGTGTTGACCGGTGCGATCGGCGTGTTGACCTCTTCCCCGAACCGCATCCACTCCGCGCTCGTGCGCGACCGGAAGATCTCGCGTAGCTCGACCTGCAGCTCGCGGTTTCCGCGAGCGTGGTCGGCGTACTCCTCGCCCGGCCAGCGCTCGAACAGGTCGACGCGCCCGATCCCCTCACAGAAGTTGTTCCAGAAGGCGCGCTCGGAGGCCATGAACAACACGTGTCCGTCGACAGTCTCGTACATCTGGTAGCGAACGCCCTCGCGCATCCCCGCCGTCCCCGGCGCACGGCGCTCGTAGTTGTCGCTGGCGTTGCCCGTGACCTCCGACTCGGGCCGCTCGTAGGCCTTCCACGACTCGATCCGATACCAGTCCATCGAGGCGGCGGCGTCCGACTGTGCGATCTCCATCCGGCAGCCCTCGCCCGTCTCCCGAGCGCGGATCACGCCGGCGAGGATCCCGAGGGCGCCGAACAGCGGCCCGGCGTGGATCCCGATCGAGGAGTGCTCCGGGATGTAGGCGAACCCGTCGTCGTCGGTCGCCGGGGGAACCTGGCCGGCCCACGTGTCGTAGGCGATGCCGTGACTCGGGAGGTCTTGATAGGGGCCGGTGGCGCCGTACCCCGAGATCGTGCAGAACACGACGCGGGGGTTGACCTCGCGCAGGCGGTCGAATCCGAGGCCCCGGCGCTCGAGGGCCCCCGGGCGCATGGCCTCGACGACGACGTCCGCGCCGCGCACGAGGTCGAGGTACACGTCGACCCCTTCGTCGGTCCGGAGGTCGAGGGTGACACTGCGCTTGCCCCGGTGAATGTGGAGGTGCATGAGCGAGACGCCCTCGACGATCGGCCAGGTCATTCGGCGGATGTAATCGCCGCCCGGCGGCTCGACCTTGATCACGTCGGCGCCCATGTCGGCGAGGTGCGTCGTGATCGCGCCGGGGCCGAGGAGCGAACTCTCGATCACCCGCACGCCGGACAGCAATCCGGTGCCCATCGCCTCAGCCGCCGAACGAGAGGGTGATCGGCACCGTCACCGAGATCATCCAGCCCAGCCACAACGCCTCGAGGAGCGCGATGGCGACGACGTTACGGCTCGTCGAGTACATCGCCGAGGCGACGATCTCGACGAGGACGAAGATGAGCGCCAGCACGGGGACGATCACGACGAGGACGCCGGGCAACACGCCGGCCACGGCGCCGACCTGCATCACGACGAGCACGAGGATCCGGCCGGCGACGCTCGACAGCGTCGCTCTCGCCGTCGGGCCGCGCCGGAGGAAGGAGTGGAACACGAAGGTGAACGGCAACAGGACCGCGGCGACGGCGGGGAGCAGGATCATCCGCTCCGGCGTCGGCACGAACCGATGGAAGACCGGCGCGAGGGGATTGAGGAGAAGGAAGACGCCGAGCGTCCCGAGCGCGGCCGAACCGAGCGCGGGCCGCCATGCGGTGCGGAAGTCGGCGAGGGCGGGCCAGGACCCGACGCCGAGCGTGCCCGCCCGAACCGCGACATGCCGCGTCACGAGGATGAGGCCGGCCGCCAGGCTGAGATACCCCGCCACGGCCGCCCCGCCACGAGCGAAAGGAAGCCCGCCGGCGCGGCCCCCGCCGCGAGGGGAACGGCGGCGACAAGCCCCGCGGCAAGGATGCCGAGCCCGCGCCACGCGCCGGCGCGTTCGGGCGCGGCGGCCGTCGGCGTGAACCGCCCGAGCAGACGGCCCAGCAGACCGAGCGCGACAAGCAGGACGAGGAAGTAGAGGGCGGCGACCCGAACTCGCGGGTCGACGCGCCCGTGGACCGCGTCACGATCGATGCCGAGGCTCTGGTCCATCCAGCGGATCGCCGCGTTGATCGCATCGCCCGAATAGAGGATCGTGGCGTGGTCGACGCCCTCGATCACGGTCCGATCCACCGCCACGCCGCGCGAGAAGTCCCGGCGATCGGCGCGTTCGCCTCCGAGGCGGTCGACGGCGTCGTCCACGCCCTCATGAATGCCCGAGGGGTCGTCCTCGGCGAGGATGAACGCGACGTTGCGCGGCGTGCGCGGCCCCGTCATCGGAGCGTCGCCGGAGAGCGGCACCACCGCCTCGGGACGAGGGTCGCGGCTGGCGAACTCGAGCACCCCGTAGGCCCCCATCGAGTGGCCCATGACCACGATGCGATCGGGATCCACGAGGTCGGACGCCTCCGCGTAATCGACGGCGGCGTCGAGATCGGCCAGCAGTTCATCGGACCCGTTGTGGAAGGCATTGCGATTCTCTCCGTGGCCCCGCCAGTCGAAGGCGAGGACGGCGTACCCGTGGGCGACGAGGCTCCGGGCGAATGGGGACATGATCGAGCGGTCGACGGCGAAGCCGTGCGCGAGCACGACGACGGGCGGTCGCCGCCGGCTTGGGCTCGGCAGGTCCTGGAAGTCGCGGTCGATGTCGCCCGGCACATAGAACGTGGCGGGGATCCCGTCGCCGATCGTGATGTCCGCGTGGGGAGGCCCCGTCCGCTCGAGCCGGGCAAGGCGCACCATCAGCACGGCCGCCACGACCACCACCATGACCACAGCCACTCGTCGCATGGGCGCAGTCTGTCGCGCGTTCGCCCGACGAGACCGACCATTCCCGCAGTAGCGTCAGTCACATGGAGATTGGCATTTTCGCCCCGGTGACGAGCTGGCACAGCGCCGCGTACCTGAAGGCGCTCGGGCCCGAAGTGGAGGCCCGCGGCTACGACTCGATCTGGATACCCGAGCACGTCGTGTTGTTCGACGAGTACTCCTCGTCGTACCCCTACTCGGACGACGGCAAGATCCCGGCGCCGCCCGAAGCCGGCATGGCCGAGCCGTTCACCACCCTCACGTATCTCGCCGCCGTCACCGAAACCGTGCGCCTCGGAACCGGCATCTGCCTCCTCCCCCAACGCAACCCCGTCTACACGGCCAAGGTCGTCTCCGACCTCGACTGGCTTTCCGGCGGCCGCGTCGACCTCGGCATCGGCGTCGGGTGGCTCGAGGAGGAGTTCGACGCGCTCAACGTGCCATGGCCCCAACGAGGCAAGCGCACCGATGACTACATCCAAGTGATGAAGAGCCTGTGGGTCGACGACGTCTCGTCGTTCGACGGCGAGGTGTACCCGCTCCGGGAGTGCCGCATGTACCCGAAGCCCGTGCAAGACCCGCACCCGCCGATCCACGTGGGAGGGGAAAGCGACGCCGCGCTGCGGCGGGTCGCCCGCCACGCGCAAGGTTGGTACGGCTTCAACCGGACGCCCGACCAGGTGGGCGAGCGACTCGAGACGCTTGAGAAGTTCCTCGCCGAGGAGGGCCGGAGCCGCGCCGACGTCCAGGTCTCGATCTGCCCCTACTTCCACGGGCTCACGCCCGAGATGGTCGACGGCTATCGCGCCCTCGGCGTCGACCGGGTGATCGCGCTGGTGATCGCCGTGAGTCCCGACGACGTCCCCACCGCGCTCGACGCCCTCGACTCCTGCCTCGCCGCCGCCAAGGCCTGAGGCGCGATCAGGAAGCGGCGTTCCAGTGGGCCTCGAGCGCGGCCGCGACCTCGGCCGGGCGCTCCCGGGGCCACCAGTGGCCGCAGCCCTCGAGCATCAACAGGTCCGCCTTCGTGCGCTCCGCGAACCGTTCGCCGAAGGCCCGACCCACGAACGGGTCGTCCGCTCCCCAAACGACGAGCGAGCGCGCCGTCAGCGATTCGATGTCCCCGGTCCACTCGGCGTACACGTCCACGGCCGAGCGATAGAGCGAGAGGATGCACTCGGCCATGCGCGCGTCGCTCGTCGGGACCATCTCGATGCCGGTTTCCGGGCGCTGCCACGCCTTCGCGAACTCGTGCCACTCGTAGGTCGGTTCGAGCGCCGCCGCGCCGCTGGCGAGCGTGCGCACGAGGTCGGGGCGCTCGACGGCGAGCCGCTGCGTCAGCAAAGTGCCCCAGTCGTGACCCACCAGGTCGACCGGACCGCCCGTCGAATCCACCGCCTCCTCGACCCGACCGATCAACCAGGCGAGGTATTCCTCCTTGGTGGCGGTGAAGCCGTCGGGAACCGGGCACCCGAAGCCGGGGAGGTCGGGCGCGATGGCACCGCTCGCCGCGCCGCTCGACAGGTGGGCGAGGACGTCGTCCCACAGGTCGTGGGTGTCGGGAACGCCGTGCACGAGGAACGCCGCCACGCCGAGAGCGTGTCACACTTCCGCTCGTGAGCGACCGTCCGAACGTCCTGCTGATCGTCTCCGATCAGGAGCGCCAGCGGGACTGGATACCCGGCCACCTCTCCCTTCCCAATCGGCAGCGGCTCATCGACGGCGGGCTCGAGTTCACCCGCTGCTACACGCATTCCTCGCCCTGCTCGCCGAGCCGGGCGAGCCTCTTCACCGGCCAGTACGTCCCGCAACACGGCGTGAGCGAGAACGTCATCATGGGAGCGCACCGCGAGCTCCCGACCGACACGCCCACCCTCGGCCACGCGTTGCGCGGCGCGGGGTACAACACGAGCTACCTCGGCAAGTGGCACCTCGCCCTCACCAACACCCCCGACATGGAGGCGTACGGCTTCTCCGATTGGGACGGCGACGACCGCCACTACATGGGGTGGGCGGGCACGGGCTGGTACTTCGACCCGATCATCGCCGGCCAGGCGGCGGACTGGCTGCGCACGCGTGGTGCGCGCGCGGCGGACGCCGATCCCTGGTTCCTCACCGTCGCCCTCGTGAACCCGCACGACGTGATGTGGTTCCCCATCGACCAGCCGTCGTACCAGCAGGCGAACGCCGACGACGTGCACCGCGTGCGCCAGATGCTGTCGCTGGCGTCATGGAAGGACGACGACCCGCTCCCCGTCTTCGCCGAGCCGTACGACGAGGTGTTCGACGAACTGCCCGCCAACTTCGCCGACGACCTCGACACCAAGCCGACGGTGCACAGGACGTGGCTCGACGAACAACAGCATTTCCTCTACGGCTACCTCGACCCGAGCGACACCGGCTCGTGGTTGCGACACCTCGACTACTACTGGAAGTTGCACCAGGCCGCCGACGCGAGCCTCGGCGTGGTCCTCGACGCGCTCGACGCGTCCGGCGCGGCCGACGACACCGTCGTCATCTTCACGTCCGACCACGGCGACATGTGCGGGAGCCACGGGCTGCGCTCGAAGGGGCCGTTCGTGTACGACGAGATCATGCGCGTCCCGCTCTACATGAAGGGGCCCGGCGTCGCGCCGGGTGTGACCGACGCGTTGTGCACGCAGGTCGACGTCGCCCGCACGATCACCGCGCTCGGAGGGGTTTCCGCCGACGACGCGCCGACGTTCGTGGGGAGGGACCTGCGCCCGACGCTCTCCAACCCGGCGACCCCCGCCCGCGACCACGTGCTGATTGCCCAGGACCAGGCGTGGTACGAGCGGTGCATCCACACGCGCTACGCCATCCGGGCCATCACCGACGGCCACCACAAGTACGCCCGCTACTACGGCGTCGGCGGGGGCACCGACCAGTACGGCCAAGCCTGGCCGTCGCCCAAGGAGTTCGGTGAGGACGCCGACTTCGACGACCACGAGCACGAGCTCTACGACCTCGACGCCGATCCCCACGAGTTGGTGAACCTGGCCAACGATCCCGGACGCCGAGCCGAGGTGCGCGAGTGGTTCGGGCGTCTCAAAGCCGCCGAGTCGCTCGAGTTCGCCACGACGCCCAACGTGTGAGGGTGTGCGTATGGCGTCGCGCTATGCGCGACGCCATACGCACACCCTCGCGCGCTACGAGGGCGCGGGTGTGGGGGGAGCGAGGAGGGCGTCGACGAGGGGGCGGGCTTCCGGGGGTGCCGTGACGGTGAGGACGACGTCGCCCGCCGCCCCGGCCCCCGCATCCCGCGCGATGTCGAAGCCGAAGAAGG
>DATDOY010000231.1:0-9907 GCA_035293045.1 Acidimicrobiia bacterium | reverse complement strand
GCGCAACGCCATTCGGCCCGAGACCCCCTCCGGGCCGTTGCTACGATCACCGTTCCGCAAACCCGGGGCTATAGCTCAGTCGGTTAGAGCGCATCCCTGATAAGGATGAGGTCCGTGGTTCGATTCCACGTAGCCCCACTTCGCTGGCCTACGGAGCGGCTCGGCCCTACGCGCTCTTGGCGCCGCGGGCGGCAAGGAACCGTACGTTCCGCCGCCGCCGCCGCCCTCGAGGGTTCTGCCGACCGCCACGAGGCCGTCGATCCGCCCATAGCCTCTCGGGGTCCCCGGTCTGGCCCTTCGTGCCGGATAGCGAACACATACTCGTTATCTAACTACCCGAACAGTAGTAATTGTCACAGGGGGGTGGCACACTCGGGGTATGGATGAACCCGCCGTCTTGAGCGTGGCCCCCGAGGTGAAGGCCCTGGTGGCGGGGGTCGAGCGGCTCTCGGTCCTCGACCCGGGGGACATGGCCGACGCCGAGCTGTCCGACACCCTGCGCGCCCTCCACGCGCTGGTGAACCGGATCGAGGCGGCCGAGGCCCGGCTCGTGGGCGCCTGGGACGCCCGCAAGGTCTGGGGCGACGACGACGCCCGCTCGGGCGGGGCGTGGTTGGCCCACTGCCTGCGCATCCCCAAGGGAGAGGCCTTGGGGCGCGTCCGCTTCGCCCGCCGGCTGCGCCAGATGCCCCGGACCGAAAAGGCCCTGGTGGAGGGGTCCATCGGCGTCGCCCATGCCAAGCGTCTCGCCCACGCCTGTTCCCGGGCGCCCAAGGCGTTCGCCGCCGACGAAGAGAAGCTGGTGGGCTGGGCCCAAGAGTTCGCCTTTTCGGCGTTCGACCGCGGCCTCACCTACTGGGTCCACCTGGCCGACGCCGCTGCCGCCGAGGACGACGCCCACGACGGCGAGACCAAGCGCTCGCTCCACCTCTCCCAGACCTTCCAGGGGAACTGGGTGCTCGACGGCACCGCCGATCCCGTCCGGGGGGCGGTCATCGCCGACACCCTGTTGCGCCTCGAAGACGAGCTGTTTGAGGCCGACTGGGCCGAGGCCAAGGCTCGCGTCGGCGACGCCGTCACGGTCTCCGATCTCGCCCGCACCCCCGCCCAGCGCCGCCTCGACGCCCTCGTGCTCATGGCCATCCGGTCGAGGACCGCCCCGAGCGACGGCACCGCGCCCGCCCCCCTGTTCAGCGTCCTGGTCGACTACGAGACCACCTTCGGGCGCATCTGTGAGCTGGCCAACGGCACCGTGGTCACCCCCGGGCAGCTCGCCCCGTGGATCTCGGGCGCCGACGTCGAGCGGATCGTCTTTGGCCCCGGGTCACGGGTGCTCGACGTGGGCCGGCGCCAGCGCTTGTTCCGGGGCGCCACCCGGCGCGCCGTCGAGGTGCGCGACCGGCACTGCCAGGGCTTCGGGTGCGACGTCCCCGCCGATCGCTGCGAGGTCGATCACATCGAGCTCTATGACGCCGGGGGCCTTACCGTGCAAGAGAACGGCCGCCTCGAGTGCCCGTTTCACCATCGCAGGCGGCACCGGCGCATGAAGCCGCCCCCGAACGGGCCGCCGTAGTCGATCGAGCGTCAGGTCAAGACGTCGTCGGGAGCCGCATTACGACCCGGGTGCCGGGGTGATGGTCGGGGTCGATGCTGACCGACCCACCGTGGCGCTCGACGATGTCGCGGACGATGGCGAGGCCGAGGCCGGTCCCGCCATCCGCGGCCGTGCGAGCTTCGTCGAGTCGGGTGAAGCGGTCGAACACGCGCTCGCGCGCGTCCGGCGGAATCCCCGGCCCGTCGTCGGTTACCGCGACTTCCGCCATGCCGTCGAACTCCGCGACCGAAAACGTCACCGTCGACGCCGCGTGGCGAGAGGCGTTGTCGGCGAGGTTGCGCACGGCGCGGGTGAGCTGCCCGGGGTCGCCCTCGACCTGCGCTCCCGAGACGGCCGAGATGTCGACGCCGACGCGCCCGTCCTCGCGAATCCGTCGGGCCTGGCGCCCGACGATGTCGTCGAGATCCACCGGGACACGCGCCAGCGACTGGTCGCCCGCGTCGGACCGGGCGAGGACGAGGAGGTCGTCGATCAAGCGCCCCAGCGCCATCGTCTCCTCCAGCATCGTCCGCATGGAGGCGGCCAGATCGGCGGTCCCCGGATGCGCGACGTCCACCTCGAGTTGGGACCGCATCCGGGCGAGGGGGCTGCGCAGTTCGTGGGACGCATCGGAGATGAACCGCTCTTGGCGGAGCACGCTGTCCTCGATCCGATCGAGCATGGCGTTCATGGTGCGAGCGAGGCGGCCGATCTCGTCGTCGTCGGCCGGCTCCGGCACGCGGCGGTCAAGTCGCGACCCGCTGATCTCCGCCGCGGCGGCGCGAATCGCCTCCACGGGGCGGAGCGTGTGTCCGGCAATGACCCAGACGAGCCCGGCGACGAGGAGGGCAGCCAGCGGAATCGCGACTTGGAGCGACGCGGAGAGCGCGCCGGACGCGTCGTCGACCTCGTCGAGACTTCCGGCGACGTGGATCACCACCTCACCGATCGCTCCGTCATGCCGGCGCGACAGGAGACGGAAGCGGTCGTCGTCGACGGCGAGGTCGTCGGTGGTCCGCAGCCTCTGAGCGCCAATGGGAGGGTCCGCGATTGGCGCGGCGCGGTCGACGCGAGCGCTGGCGGCGAGGACCTCGCCGTCGGCATCGACGACCTGCGCCAGCGTGTCGTCCTCGCGGATGCCCGCCAGCGTCGCCGGAGGAGGCCCGGAGTCGACGATCGTCGACAACTCGTCGGCGCGCTGGCGGAGGGTGTCGTCGAGGTTCTCGGTCAGCTGGCGGCGATGTTGGGCGACGAGCAGCGCGCCGCCGAGGGTGAACATGAGCGCGACGGCGACCGTGGCGGTGAGCGTGACGCGCAGGCGGAGCGACCACCCTCGACGACGGCGTGGCAGGAGTGAACGCTCCGGCTCACGGCTCATCGGTGGCGATCCGGTATCCCGACCCCCGCACGGTGGCGAGGGTGTGCTGGTCGAACGGCTCGTCGATCTTGCGGCGCAGCCGACGAACGTAGACCTCGACGATGTTGGGGTCGCCGTCGAAGTCGAACTCCCACACCCCGGCGAGGATCTCGCGCTTTGACAGGACCTGACCCGCCCGCCGGACCAGGAACTCGAGGACGTCGAACTCCCGGCTCGTCAACGCGATCTCCTGCTCGCCCCGCCACACCCGCCGCTGCCCGGGGTCGAGCCGGAGATCGCCGACTTCGACGGGGACGGGGTTCCTCCCCCCGGCGCGCCGCAGGAGGCCCCGTACGCGAGCGACGAGCACCGGAAAGGAGAAGGGCTTGGTGAGAAAGTCGTCGGCGCCCGTGTCGAGCGCCTCGGCCTCGTCGAGGTCGCCGTCCTTGGCCGTGAGCATGAGGATCGGGGTCCAGTTGCCGGCGTCGCGGAGGTCGGCGCAGACCCGATAGCCGTTACGCCCCGGCAACATGATGTCGAGGATGACGAGGTCGTACGACCCCTCGCTCGCCATCCAGAAGCCGTCGTCGCCGTCGAAGGCGACCTCGACGTGGAAGCCCTCCGCCTCGAGGCCGCGGACGATCGCCGTGGCGACCTTCCTGTCGTCCTCGACCAACAGCAGCTTCATGGGTGAACTCCGGACCCCGGTGGGCGGCCAGCGTGCGCACTGGAAGCTGAACCTCTGCTGAACGTACCCGGTCGATCGCCCCCTTCTCTTCAGCCGCGGTTCAGGCGCACCAGACGAGGGTGAACTCAGGCGGGCTCACGGGCGAGTCCACGACGAAAGGACGCCGAATGTTTCGAGCAACGTTGACGGCTCCGAGGCGAGTTCTCTCGTGGTGTGGTGTGGCGGCACTCCTCGCAACCGCCGGGGCCTGTGGGTCGGACACGTCCACCACATCGGCGAACGGCGACGCCTCGCCGAAGGGGTCCACCACCACGGGCGCGCCGGTCATCGACCCCGGCGACGGGGGGAACTACGCACCCGAGGTCGACCCCGCGCAATTCGTGGAGCGGATCGACAATCCGTACCTGCCGCTCCTGCCCGGCGCTTCGTGGGTGTACGAGTCGGTGGAAGGCGACGAAAAGGAACGCATCGAGGTCGTGGTCACGTCCGAGCGGCGCGAGGTCATGGGAATCTCCGCGGTCGTGGTGCGCGACACGGTCTCGGTCGACGGCGAGGTCATCGAGGACACCTTCGACTGGTACGCGCAGGACCGCGCGGGGAACGTCTGGTATCTGGGTGAGGACACCACGGAATACGAGGACGGCCAGGCCGTGAGCACCGAAGGCGCCTGGGAGGCGGGCGTCGACGGCGCCCTCCCCGGGATCGTCATGCCGGCGATGCCGGCGGTCGGCGACGCGTACCGCCAGGAGTACTACGCGGGCGAGGCGGAGGACATGGCCGAGGTCGTCAAAATCGGCAGGTCGCTCGCCGTCGCGCTCGGCACCTACGCGGACGTCCTCACCATCCGGGAGTGGACTCCACTCGAGCCCGACGTGGTCGAGGACAAGTCGTACGCCCCCGGGGTCGGGGTCATCCTGGAACAGAAGGTGCGAGGAGGAACGGGCCGCGTCGAACTGGTCGAGTTCACGCCCGGTTCGTAGCGAGGAATTCAGGAAGGGTTCAGGGCGTCACCGTCATCATGATGGCGTCCGCGAAAGCATCAGCGAAGGAGCGGAAGATGCAGCGTCGTTCGAAGATCGTGATCGGAGCCGCCGCCGCAGCGATGGCGGCGACCGGCCTCGGCATCGGGATCGCCGCCGCCGGCGGGGGCGACGACCACGAGGCGCCCATCACCGGTGCCGACCTCGAGAAGGCGTCGGCGGCCGCGCTCGAGCACACCGGCGGCGGTCGCGTGACCGAGACCGAAGTGGCCGACGAGGAGAGCTACTACGAGGTCGAGGTGACCCTCGACGACGGCAGCCGGGTCGACGTGCAGCTCGACGAGGGCTTCCGAGTGGTCGGAAGCGAGGCCGATAGTAACGAAGGCGACGACGGCGAGGACGAAGGCCCGAGCGACGACTGAGTCACGCGGTGAGGGAGGTGGGAGCCCCTACTCCGGTTGCGGCACGATGCGGATGTAGGGCTTGGGCTCCTTCCAGTCCCCGAAGATCTCCTTTGCCTCGTCGTTCGACACCGATCCGGCGATGATGACGTCCTCGCCTTGCTTCCAGTTGACCGGGGTCGCCACGCGGTGCTTGGCGGTCAGCTGCAGGGAGTCGATGACGCGCAACACCTCGTCGAAGTTGCGGCCCGTCGTCATCGGGTACACGAGCACCAGCTTGATCTTCTTGTCGGGACCGACCACGAAGACATTGCGAACGGTCTGATTGTCGGCGGGGGTGCGCGTCTTGGCGTCACCCGACGTTTCGGCAGGCAGCATCCCGTACAGCTTGGAGACGGTGAAGTCGGCGTCGCCGATGATCGGGTAGTTGGGCGCCGCGCCCTGGGTTTCCTCGATGTCCTGCGCCCACGCCTCGTGATCGCCGGTGGCGTCGACCGACAGGCCGATCACCTTCACGTTGCGGCGGTCGAACTCGGGCTTGAGCTTGGCCATGTAACCGAGCTCGGTGGTGCAGACCGGCGTGAAGTCCTTGGGATGCGAGAACATCACCGCCCACGAGTCGCCGATCCACTCGTGGAACTTGACCTTCCCCTCGGTCGTGTCCGCCTCGAAGTCTGGTGCCGTGTCGCCGATTCGCAGGCTCATCGCATTCTCCCTCGCCGGGTGAAATCCCCATGACACATCTCGTACGCGGGCGAAACCGGTGGCGGCCTTCGTGTGTTCCCGACTCCTTCTGACCGAGGGCTCCGCTCTTCGTCGGTAGTCTCGCGCGATGAAGCGCATCGTCAAGCGGGCGGCCGCCGTCTTGGGGGTGGTGTCGTTCGTGGCGGCCGTGTTTCGACTGCGCGGGCGCGGAGGCAAGCCCCCGACGGGGAACGGCTGGCGCGAGCTCGACCTCACCGACCCTCAGTGACCGTCCCCTTTGTGCTGGGGCCCGGTCCAGTCGCCGACCATGTCGCCCGGCAACTCGCCGCCACGGGCGGGATCGATCGAGTGGTGCTCGCTCAGAGCGGCGAGACCGACGATCGCATTGTGCGCGTCGATTGGCGGGTGGACTCCGGTCTCCCCGACGACGCCACGGTCGTGGTTTCCACGTCGCCCGGCCGGCCGGGCCGTGACGAGCGCGCCGCCGTGGCCGCCGCCCTCGACGCGGGGTTGTCGGTGGTGTCGGCGTCCGACGACCACGCCACGGTGGAGAGATTGTTCGACCTCGACGTCGATGCGGCGACCGCGGGCTCGAGGGTCGTGGTCGGGGCCGGCCTCGCGCCCGGTCTCTCGGAAGTGCTCGCCTCCTACGCGGCCAGCGCGCTCGACAATGCCGCTGAAGTGCACGTGGCTCGTTTCGGCGCCGCGTCGGCGCCGTGTCGTCGAGCGTTGCGTCGGGCCGCGTGGGGGAGGGTGTCGGAGGTCGACGCCGGGTCAGACAACGTCGCCCGGGCCGGAACGGGGCGCCGCCTTGTTGCATTCCCCCCGCCCGTCGGGACGCACGACTGCCGCCGGGTGGTCTCGGCCATCCCGACGCTCGTGGCGCGCGTGCTTCCCCAGATCGAACGCGTCACCGTCCGGCAGGCCATGACCCGCCCCGGTCGACTCACCGGTCGCCCTCCTCTCGTCGGCGGCTCTCGGCGGGCCTCGTTCGGAGCGGTCCACGTCGAGGTCCGCGGCACCCGCGGCGCCGGGACCGAAATCCTCACCATCGGGGCGGTTGACCACCACGCGGCGATCACCGGCGCCGTGCTCGCGTGCGGGGTCGCCGTTGTGAGCGGACTCGTCCGCGGCATCGATCCTCCGTCGGCTGGCGCCGCTGGATTCGCGGAGATGGGCCCGCCCTCCGCATTGCTTGCTGACCTCCGCCGACGCGGCGTACGCGCCGCGCGATTCGCGGGGATTTGAGGCCGCGGCCCCAATCGTGCCCGATCCGCCGGGATCATGGGCTCTGTGGTCTCCTCGCGTCATTCCGCGAATGATCATCACGACGGAGCGTGGTTGTGCCGAGAACTCCCCTGATTCATCTGCGCTGAGTGCAGATGCACGATGTGGGGAGCTCGCATGCCGAGGGTCTCGGTAGCGAACCAATGGCTCGGTGTTCTGGGGTGGTCGATCGCCGCCCTCTTGGCGGTCGGCGTCGCAGCGGTGGTCGGCCTGCTCGGCCCCGCCGTCGCCATCGGTGAGGGGGCACGGGGCGAGCGTGTCGACGAGACCACCGCCCAACTCGCCAACTCGTCGACCACCGTTGATGACGGCGCCCGCTCCTCGGGCTCATCCGGCGACGCGGTCGTCGAACAAGGCGGGGCGGCCGACGCCTCGGGCGGCACAGGCAGCGCGAGTGGTTCCGATGCCGCCGCACCCGGGGAGAGCGACGACGCTTCCGGCACGGGATCGGGTGGTAGCGGTTCAGGTGGCGGCGACAGCGGCGGCGGCACGACCACGACGACTACGCCGAAGAAGCCCGGACCGACCACCGGTGGTTGCGACGCACTCGCCGACGACAAGGTGACCGACGAGGCGTGCGACGACATCGAGGCCGCCCTCGACGCCGCCGAGGACCTGCTCGGTGGACTGCTCCCCGGGACAACGACCACCATCCCCGTCGCGCCGACGACGACCACGACGACGACCCCAACGACGACCACCGTGCCGGTCACCGTTCCGACGTTGCCGCCGGTGACGGTGCCCGGCCTGTAGCTGCCGTCGTTAGTTGAGGACGGGCTCGAGCTTCGCGGTCGTGTAGCGCTCTCGACACAGTGATCGCTGGAGCTTGCCGGACGACGTCTTGGGGAGCGTTCCGGCTCGGACCAGCACCACGTCCCGGGCGGGCAGGCCGACCGCGTCTCGCACCCGCCGTGCGACCGCGTCGCGCAGGTCGATGACGGCGTCCGCCTCCCCCGCCTCGAGCTTTGTCTCGGCCACCACCACGAGTTCTTCGCCCCGCCGGCCCGACGTGCCGAACGCGATCACGTTGCCGGCGCGCACCCCGACGACGTCGGCGGCGGCCTTCTCGGCGTCCTCGGGGAAGACGTTGCGGCCGCCCACGATGATCATGTCCTTGATCCGCCCGCACACCGCGAGCTGTCCCTCGGTGAGATAGCCGAGATCGCCCGTCCGCAGCCATCCGTCGTGGAACGCCGCGACGGTCGCCTCCGCGTCGCGGTAATACCCGGGCGTCACCGACGTGCCGCGGATCTCGATCTCGCCAACCTCGCGATCGGTGAGCACCCCGCCGGTGCCAGGGTCGGTAACGCGCACCTCGAGGCCGGGAACGGGTGCGCCGAGCAGCACGATGTCGCGGAACTTGGTCGGATCGTCGCTTCCGGTCGGCGCGGCGAAACGATCGTGTTCGAGGGACCGCCGCTCGACGCGATCGGCGACGAGTCCCGAACCGGGTTCGGGGAAGGTCACCGCCAGCGTCGCTTCGGCCATGCCGAAGGCGGGGTAGGCCGCGCTGGCGCGCAAGCCATGGCGGGCGCCGGCCTCGCAGAACGCCTCGACGGCGGCGACGTCGACGGGCTCGGCGCCGTTGAGGGCGAGGCGCCACCTCGACAGGTCGAGGTTGTCGAGGCGACGCAGCGCCCGAGCGGCGAGGGCGTACGAGAAGTTGGGCCCCGCCGTGGCGGTGCCGCCGAACTCCGACATCCACTCCATCCAGCGGCGCGGTGAGGCGAGAAAGTCCTGAGGCGCGGCGAGCACGAGGTCGGTGCCGGTGGTCATCGGGAGCGTCAGCGTCCCGATGAGACCCATGTCGTGGTAGAGCGGGAGCCACGAGACGAGCACGTCCTCGGACGGGTCGAGACCGGCCGCTGTGGCGATGGCGTCGAGGTTGGCCGTCACGCACCGGTGCGGAAGCATCACGCCTTTCGGGTCGGCCGTCGACCCGCTCGTGAACTGCAGGATGGCGAGGGTTTCGGGATCCTCGGCCGGGCGCTCCCAGGCCTCGGCCCGGCCCACGAGTTCTCCGAAGAGGACGAGCGGCGGGTCGCCCGCTTCGGGCGCCATGAAGTCGAGGAGCATCGGGTCGGCGACGAGCAGCGCCGTGTCGGCCCGCCGGATCCGCAGACGGGTGTGGGCGACGAACTCCTCGATCGACGCCAAGCGCATCGGCAGGGGAAGCACCACCACGGTCGCGCCGCACAGCCATACCGCCTCGATGGTGGCGACGAGTTCTCTCGAGGTCGATCCCAGCAGCGCCACGTGGTTGCCGGGGCCGATGCCCCGGGCCTGGAGGGCGGCGGCGATCCCCCGGGCCTGCTCGTGAAGCCGGCTCCACTCGACTCGGTCCGCGCCGTCGCCGTCCACGAACGTGATGACGCCGCCCTCGCGGGCGGCGTGTTCGATGCGCGGCAGAAGACTTGATGGAAGGGTCATGTGCGCTTCGACTCCCGGACCAGCGGATGGTTACGTCGGTGCGCGCGTACCCCGGGCCGGGAGGTCCTGCACCATCTCCAGAACCTGGCGGAAGAGGTCGCCGTGGGTCTCCACGCGGCCGGTCACCACGGACGGATCGAAGCGCAGGGTGTCCGGGTCCGCACCCTCCGCGACCGCCTCCACCTCTTCCCATGTGACCGGGGCCGAAACGGAGGGGGCGTCGCCGGCGCGCAGCGAATACGGAGCGACCGTCGTCTTGTGGCGGGTGTTCTGGCTCCAGTCGACGAGGACCTTCCCGACCCGGAGCTCCTTTTTCTGGGTGGTGACCACCTCATCGGGATGACGGCGGGCCAACACCTCGGCGATGGCACGCGCGAAGTCCTGGGCGTCCTGCTGGGTCGCGCGCTCCGTCTTTGACGACCGCCGGCCGCCGCCGGTCGTGGCGGGCGGGTTGAGCGGCAGATA
>DATDOY010000230.1:0-3539 GCA_035293045.1 Acidimicrobiia bacterium | reverse complement strand
ACAGGGCGCCAGTGGTCGCTGGTGAACATCTCCGAGAGCTGCCCGATGGCGAGGCCGGTCACGAGCCCGACGAGCACGGCGAGGAAGAGGCCGAGCTTGTTGTGGACGTCGATGCTGTCTCCGAAGATCGAATACACGAGTCCCAGTGATCCGACCACGGTCAGCCCGGCAGCGAGATACGTCCCCCGATGCAGCGCTGCCGCCAGGTTGTTCCCGGTGGGACGGACGAAGAACGAACCGATGATCGACGCCCCCATGCCGACCGCGGCGATGGCGAGTGGGAACACGATGGCCGGGCCGAAGAAGTCCTTGCCGACGAATGTGAAGGCAACGAAGGCGATGGGAGCGACGATCGATCCGACGTACGACTCGAACAAGTCGGCGCCCATGCCGGCGACATCACCGACGTTGTCACCCACGTTGTCGGCGATGGTCGCCGGGTTGCGGGGGTCATCCTCGGGGATTCCCGCCTCCACTTTGCCCACCAGGTCGGCGCCGACGTCGGCGGCCTTGGTGTAGATGCCGCCGCCCACGCGGGCGAACAGAGCGATGGAACTGGCGCCGAGCCCGAAGGTGGTCACGACCTGGAAGGCGTCGTCGACCTCGAGCCACTCGACGTAGAGGAGATACGAGAAGGCCAGGCCGAGGAGGCTCAGCCCGGCGACCGTGAAGCCCATGACCGCACCGCCGCGGAAGGCCAGGGGAAGAGCAAGCTGCGGGCCGGTGCGAGCTGCCTGCGTGGTGCGAGCATTGGCCAAGGTGGCGATCCGCATCCCGATGAACCCGGCCAAGCCCGAGAGGAGGGCGCCCGACACGTAGGCGATCGTGCCCCACGGGCGGCCGTAGTCGAGGAAGGCGAAGATGAGCGCCGCCATCAGCACGACGAAGCCGGACACCCAGGTGTACTCACGGCGGAGAAACGCCTTGGAACCATCTTGGATGGCCGTCATGATGCGGACCATGTCGTCGTTACCCGGATCGGCCTTTTTCACCACCGAGGCGAAGAAGCCAGCCACGAGGAGTCCGACCGCGGCAGCAGCGGCGGCAAGATAGGGAACTGCGTCCATCGACATCTCCGGAGCTCAGGAGCGCGACGCTTCGGTGCGAAACGTGGCCGCCGGCGCTCTCCAGAAGGCGGCCCGACGGTAGGAGGCAGCCGCGCGGCGAGTCCAATTCGCGGCCGCGGGCACGCTCGTCGGGCAGAATGCCCTCCCGTGGGTCAGCTCCCCGAAGGAACGGTGACGTTCCTGTTCAGCGACATCGAAGGCTCCACCCGGATGGCTCGCGACCTCGGCGATGCGTGGCCCACCGTCCTCGAACAGCACCGGGCTCTCCTGCGTAAGGCGTTCGCCACCCATTCTGGGCACGAGGTCAGCACCGAAGGGGACGGGTTCTTCGTCGCGTTCGAGCGGGCGAGCGACGCCGTCGCGGCGGCGATCGACGCCCAGCGGGCGCTCCGCCGTCACGACTGGGGTGACCGTCCCGCCCTTCACGTGCGCATGGGCATCCACACCGGTGCCGCCGAACTCGTCGATGACGACTACGTGGGGGTCACCGTGCACGAGGCCGCGCGCGTCGCGAGCGCGGCCCACGGAGGGCAGATCGTGATCTCCGCGGCGACGCGCCAACTGTGCAGCGACGTGGACGGCAGCACGACCGTCGACCTCGGGCTGCACAATCTCAAGGACCTCCCGACACCCGTGCGGCTCCATCAGGTGTGCCATCCGGGACTCCCCGAAAGGTTCCCGTCGCTTCGCACGAGCGCCGAGACGCCGCACAACCTGCCCGTCCGGCTCACGAGCTTGGTGGGACGCGACGAGGAACTCCGCGTCGTCGAGAAGCTGGTGGGCGACCACCGGCTCGTGACGCTCGCCGGCGCTGGGGGCGCAGGAAAGACGCGGCTCGCCGTGGAAGTGGCCTCTCGCCTGCTCTCCTCGTTTCCTGATGGCGTTTGGTTCGTGGAGCTGGCCACCGTGCGCGAGTCGGCGCTCGTCCCTCAGGCGGTGGCCGACGTCCTTGGCATCCGAGTCGTCGAGGACAGCCGCGATCTCGCGACCCTCATCCCCGCGTTTCTCGAAGACCGCCGTTCGCTGCTCGTGCTCGACAACTGCGAGCACGTCATCGTCGCCGCCGCCGAACTCGCCGACCGCGTCATGCGCGGTACGCCAGCCACCCACATCCTCGCGACCTCGCGCGAGGCGCTCAGCGTCGAGGGCGAACACGCGCGCCGCGTGCCCTCCCTCGACCTTCCCGGCGACGGCGTCGATCCCCTCGAATCGTCGGCCGTCAGGTTGTTCTTCGACCGCGCCGAGGCCGGCGACGCGATGGTCGATCCGTCGCCCGAGAACCTCGACGCCGCCGTCCAGATCTGCGAGCGGCTCGACGGAATGCCGCTCGCCATCGAACTGGCGGCGGCCCGTGCCCGCTCGCTCACGCCTGTGCAGATCGCAGAACGTCTCGACGACCGGTTCCGACTGCTCACCGGTGGCAGCCGGACGGCGTTGCCCCGACAGCAGACCCTCGGGGCGATGATCGACTGGAGCCACGACCTCCTCAACGAGGACGAGTGCACGCTCTTCCGGCGGCTCGCGGTGTTCTCCGGGGGCTTCACGCTCGAAGCCGCCGAAGACGTGTGCGCCGGCGGCAGGCTGCCGGAGGGCGCGGTACTCGACCTGCTCGACGATTTGGTGGCGAAGTCTCTCGTCGTGCCACCGACAGCGACGCCCGCTCGCTACCGCTACCTCGAGACCATCCGCCAATACGCCCGTCAAAAGCTGCTGGAGGCCAGTGAAATCGAGGCGCTCCGCGACGCCCACCTCCGGTGGTTCCTCGACTTCGCGGAGACCGCCGCCCCGCGTCTTCGAGAGGCGGACCAAGCAGTGTGGCTCGACGCTGTGGCGGCGGAGCACGACAACCTGCGGGGGGCGCTGGAGTGGGCCGTCGACGCTCCTCATCGGGGCGACGCCGCGCCCCGCCTTGTGTCGGCGCTGTGGCTCTTTTGGTGGATTCGCGGGCACTGGCAGGAGGGGCGAACGTGGGCCGAACAGGCGCTGGCCGTCTCCCCGAGCGAGGATCCGCTCCTGCGGGCGCACGCGCTCTGGGCCATGGGGTTCTTCGCACGATTCCTTGGCGATACGGAGCGGGCCGAAGCGCCCCTCGGTGAAGCCTTCGCCATCTGGGAGCAGCATGGCGATCGAGCCGGCTTGGCCCGGTGTTACTACGCCCTCGGGCACTGCGCGGCGACGGCGCTCCACGTCGACCAAGCGCGAGACCATTACCGGAACGGAGCGCGGCTCGCCCGTGACGTCGGCGATTACCTCACCCTCGGATGGTGCCTCCTGCTCGACGGCGCTCTGCCGGGTACGCCGCCTCCTGAGCGCGAAGCGCTGTTCCTCGAGGCGCTCGCCATCGCGCGGCAGAACGGCGACCTCTGGAACACCGCGATGGCCTTGAACAACCTGGGCGCGGTCGCCGCCGCTCGGAACGATCACGGGCGGGCATCGACGCTGCTTCGCGAGTCCCTCGCGATAGCGCGTGAG
>DATDOY010000229.1:0-10533 GCA_035293045.1 Acidimicrobiia bacterium | reverse complement strand
AGCAGCAGCAACAGCGGCATCACGAACCGGCCCCAGCCGATTCCGACGAACACGTCGAGCGCTTTGGCCGACGTGAAGACCCCGACCGATCGCCCGACGAGCAGGACCGGGATGAGGCCCATCGGGACGGCGGCGACCCAGGCGCCCACGCGCGCGACGGTCGACACCCGCCGGCGCCTCGCCGGCTCTCCACTCGCGCGCTCGACCGCTGGCCCCTTGGCGGTCTGGTCGGCGATCGCCGTGCCCCGTTGCGAAGGTGGCACCTTCCTCGCCGCTCCGTTGTCCGCGGCGACCACCTTGGTCTTGTCGGCGCGCCTCGACGGCGGTGTCTTCGTCCCCGTCTTGGCTCCGGCCTTAGCTCCCGCCTTGCTCGCAGCCCCGGTCGCAGCCTTGGCCCCCGCTGCGGTGCGCGCCTTCGCCGCCTTCTTCGGCGGAGCGCTGGCGACCGCCGCGGCGTCCGTCGCCACGCTGGCGGGCACTTTCAGCAGCCGGTTGCACTCCTCGCACCGGAACGTGCGAAGGCCGGCCACCTGATCCAGAGGATGTCGCGTCCCGCAATCGGGGCATTGGAGCGCCTTGGCCACGGAAGCTCCTAGGACGCGGGGTCGTCGGCGCGCGCGGCCTGGCTCACCGCGATCAGGCTCTCGAGTCGCTCGGCGGCCAGTCCATCGTCGATCGCCGCCGCCGCCTCGCTCACCGCGTTCCCGAAGTTGGCGGCGACGTCGGCAGCAAGCAACCCGGCGGCCGCGTTCAGCACCACGATGTCGCGATGAGGACCGGCGTCGCCGGCAAGCACACGCCGCGTGATGTCGGCGTTGCGCTCGGGCGACCCTCCGGCGAGGTCGTCGATGCTCGCGCGCGCGAGGCCGAACTCCTCGGGATCGATCTCGTACTCGTCGACCACTTCGCCGTTGAGCTCGACCACGGTGGACGGCCCGGTGGTCGTCAACTCGTCGAGCCCATCGTGTCCCCAAAAAATGAGCGCCCGCTGCGACCCGAGCGCCTCGAGGGCCCCGATCATGCGGGGAGCCATCGCGGGGTCGGACACCCCGAGCGCCTGGCGGGTGACTCCCGCCGGGTTGGCCAGCGGCCCGAGGAAATTGAACGTGGTCGGGATGCCCAGCGCCGTGCGCACCGGCGCGGCGAACCGGAAGGCGGGATGGAATCGCTGGGCGAGGCAAAACCCCATGCCCACCTCGTCGATGCACCGCGCCACACCCTTCGGCCCGAGATCGACGGCGACGCCGAGCGCTTCGAGCACGTCGGCCGATCCCGATTGCGACGACGCGGCACGGTTGCCGTGCTTGCACACGCGCGCTCCCGCCCCGGCCACGACGAAGGCGGCCGTCGTCGAGACGTTGAAGGTGCCCAGGCGGTCGCCGCCCGTGCCGCAGGTGTCGACCAGCGGCCCCGCCACGTCGACGCGCTCGCCGAACTCCCGTGCCGTGCGCACCAGCGCGGTCAACTCGTCGACGGTCTCACCCTTCGCCCGCAGCGCGACGAGGAAGGCGGCGATCTGCGCGTCCTGCGCGTCGCCGCGCAGGATGGTCGCCATCGCGCCCGACACGTCGTTGGGCTCGAGGTCCTCACCCCGCACCAGCCGGCCGAGCACCGGCGCCCACGCGAACCCGCCGTCCCCCATCAGTCCCACCACAGGTCGTGGTCGAGGACCCCGCGCGCGATCAGGTTGAGCTGGATCTGCGACGTCCCCTCGACGATGGTCAACTGTTTGGCGTCGCGGTAGTAGAGCTCCATCGGGTGGTCCTTCATGTACCCGGCGGCGCCGAGCATCTGGAGGCACTCGCTCGACGCCTTCACCGCCAGCTCGGTCGCGTAGTACTTCGCCATCGACAGATACGGCACCCACTCGCGCGAGAACTTCCCCTGGTCGGCGAGCCACGCGGCGCGATACGTGAGCAACCGCGCTGCTTCGATCTCGGCCGCCAGCTCCGCCACCTTCCACTGCATGCCCTGGAAGTCGGCCACCGTCCGGCCGAAGGCGGGGCGCTCCTTCATGTATTCGACGGCGTACATCAGCGCGCCCTCGGCCAGCCCGATCCCCCGCGCCGCCACGACGGGTCGCATCGAGTTGAGCCCCAGCATGGCGAGCCGGAACCCACCCACTTCACCGATGACGTTCTCCGCGGGCACGGCGACGTTCTCGAGGATCAGCTCCCCGGTGTCGACGCCCTTCACCCCCATCTTCCGGTCGATGCTCCCCACGGAAACACCCGGTGCGCTCCGGTCCACGATGAAGGCGGACATGCTGGCGTGGTCCCGTGACTCCACGGGCCCGGTCTTGGCGAACACGCAGTACCAATCGGCCTGCGCCACCCCGGACATCCAGCACTTGACGCCGTTCAGCACCCACCCGCCGGGCTCGCCCGGGTCGGGCTCGGCCTTGGTGCGCATCCCGACCACGTCGCTGCCGACCGACGGCTCGGAGAGCCCGAACGCCGCCCGTTGCTCGCCCGTCGCCACCGGCGTCACGTAGCGCTTCTTTTGCTCCTCGCTGCCGGCGATGAGCACGGGCCCGGTCGGGAGGCGCGTGAGGAGCAGCATGAGCGCCGCCGCGTTGGAGTACTTGGCGATCTCTTCGATGGCGATCGTGAGGCCGAGGATGCCTGCACCCGAGCCGCCGTACTCCTCGGGAACAACCAGCCCCGTCAGCCCCGTCTCGACGAACAGATCGAAGAGGTCCTCGGGGTACTCCTCGCTCTCGTCGATGTCCCGCGCCCGCGGCTGCACCCGCTCCTGGGCGATACGGCGAACGGTGGTCTGGAGCTGCGCGAGCTCGGGCGAGAGATCGAAATCCACGGGCGGAGGTTACCGCCGGGTCGATCGGGACCCAGAGGCGGAACGCGTGGGTTCAGGCGGTGCGGCGGCGGCGGCGGATCTCGCGCCGACGTTCGCGGGCGGTGCGCCCTCCCCACACCCCGTCGGGCTCGCGGCTCGCGATGGCGTATTCGAAACAGGACTGCCGGACGGGGCACCCCCGACAGATGGCGACGGCCGCCTCGACGGACGCCACGTCCTCCTCATCGGGGTGGAAGATCCCGGGGTCGAGGCCTTTGCACGCGGCCTGCCGTCTCCACGCCGGGGTGCTCTCATCTCCCCGGTCGACCACCAGCCGATGGAGGTGGAGAACTTGGGCCAATGACCACCCTCCCCGTTTGAGCACGCGCCCTCCGCGCGCATTCCTTGCCAGCATCATGCCCCCCGGGCGACGGGTCCGCAAGGTCGTTTCGGGAAGAGTGGCGGGTTTGGGCGACAGATCCCACCGACCGACGGGCTCCGGAGGCTCCGATCGGGGGTGTTCGGTCTGCCTGCCTAGGATGCTCGACGTGTCCGAACCGTCACTCCCCGAAGGCTCGGGGCTGCCCCCCGTCACCCCCCCTCCTGAGCACCCCGGACGGCAGTGGGCCTACGTCGCCATCGCCGCCGGTTTCGCCGTCCCAGGCGTGGTCGTCCGGCTCGGCGACATCCACCACGAGCCGGTCGTGGGCGCCATCCTCTTCGGCATCGCCATCGTGGCCGCCGCCTTCGCCCTCTCCTGGGCGGCCGAGGTCGCCCAGATCGACATCTCGCGCGGCCTCGCCCTCGCGGCCCTCGCCTTCATCGCCGTGCTCCCCGAGTATGCCGTCGACCTCGTCTTCGCCTGGAAGGCCGGGAAGGACCCCGACGGGTTCGCCCATCTCGCGCTCGCCAACATGACCGGGGCCAACCGGCTCCTCATCGGCATCGGGTGGTCGATGGTGGTGTTCCTCGCCATTTGGGCCCGCCGCCGCGCCGGGCGCACCCACATCCCCTTCTCCGAGGGAGAGGTCCACCTCGACAAGACCCAGTCGGTCGAGATCTCGTTCCTTTCGATCGCCACCGCCTACTCCCTGAGCCTCCCGCTCAAGCGCACGCTCACGCTGCTCGACGCAGCGCTCCTCGTCACGATCTTCATCGTCTATCTCGTCCGCATCAGCAAGGCGCCCGCCGAGCACCCACACCTCGTCGGCCCAGCCCAGCTCTTCGGCAGCATGTCGACCGCGGCGCGTCGCGCGTCCGTCCTCGTGCTGTTCTTCGTGAGCGCCGGCGTCATCCTCGCCGTCGCCGAACCGTTCGCCGAGTCGCTGGTGACGGCGGGGGCCGACATCGGGATCGACGAGTTCCTCCTCGTCCAGTGGCTCGCCCCCCTGGCGTCGGAAGCCCCCGAGCTCATCGTGGCCGGGCTCTTCGCGTGGCGCATGATGCCGGCGGCGGGCCTCGGCGCCCTCGTGTCGTCCAAGGTCAACCAATGGACGCTCCTCGTGGGGACCCTCCCCATCGTGTTCGCCATCTCGGGCAACACCCTCGACGGGCTCCCGATCGACGGCGTCCAGCGCGAGGAGATCTTCCTCACCGCCGCTCAGTCGGTCTTCGCGGTCGCGGTGCTGATGAACCTGAGCCTGGATGCGCGCGAGGCGATGGCGTTGTTCGGCCTGTTCGTGACCCAGTTCATCATCGGCGCCGTCTTCGGCAACGAGGTCGACACCTATACGCGCATCATCATCGGCTGCATCTACCTCCTCCTCGCGGCGTGGCTCGTGATCCGACGACGAGCATCGGTGCGTCCGATGATCCGCAACGGCTTCCGCTCCAACCTCGCGGAGCTGGCGGCGTCGGACCGCGAAGGATGACGCCCCGGACATGACGTGGTCGCTGGCCGAGCGCACCCGAAGCCTCGATCGCCTCGCCCACGACTCGTTCGACGTGGTCGTGATCGGCGGAGGCATCACCGGTGCCGGCGTCCTGCTCGACGCCGCCGCACGCGGCCTCCGCGTGGCCCTCGTCGAGCGCTCCGACTTCGCCTCCGGCACGTCGTCGAGATCGTCCAAACTCGTCCACGGCGGGTTGCGCTACCTCGAGCAACGCGACTTCCGGTTGGTGTACGAGGCCCTCGCCGAGCGCCAGATCCTGCTGCGGAACGCTCCCCACCTCGTCGAGGCCACGCCCTTCCTCTTCCCGATCTTCCCAACAGGCGATGGACCGGCGCGCAAACAAGCGGCGCAGGCCATGGCGCGCACCATCGGCACCGCCCTGTGGCTCTACGACGCCACCGGCGGACTGCGCATCGGCAAGCGGCACCACCGCGTGCGAGCGTCGAAGGCGGCGGCGTTGTTCCCCGCGCTCGACCCGGCGCGATTCGCCGCCGCGTATCTCTATTACGACGCCCGCGCCGACGACGCCCGCCTCACCCTCGCCATCGCGCAGACCGCCGTGCACCGGTTCGGCGCGCCGGCCGTCAACTACACCGCCGCGGTCGGGCTCGCCAAGGCCCACGGTCGGGTGACCGGCGTCGATCTGGCCGACGCGCTCTCTGGTCATGAGCTCAGGGTTCGCGCCCCGGTGGTCGTCAACGCGGCCGGCGTCTGGTCCGACGACGTCCGAGCGCTCGACGAGGCCCAGCACCCCGAGTCGATTCGCCCCGCCAAGGGCGTCCACCTCACGCTGCCCCGGGCCAAGTTGTCGGTGAACGTGGCGGCGATCCTTCCGGTCCCGGGCGAGAAGCGGTCGATCTTCGTCATCCCGTGGGAAGACCGGGTCTACGTCGGGACGACCGACACCGACTACGACGGTCCGCTCGACGAACCGGTGTGCACCGCCGCCGAGGTCGACTACCTGCTCGCCTCCGTGAACGCGTGGGTGCGGACTCCACTCGGGCCGGCCGACGTGCTCTCGACGTGGGCGGGCCTGCGACCCCTTGTGCGCGGCGCGCACAGCGAGCGCACGGCGGATCTCTCCCGCCGCCACGCGGTCAAGGTGAGCGGGAGCGGCGTGATCACCATCACCGGCGGCAAGCTCACGACCTACCGGCGGATGGCGGCCGATGCCGTCGACGCCTCGTTCGACGTCCTCGATCGCAAGGCGCCCCGCACCCCCACGAAGCGACTCCCTCTCCACGGAGCCGAGGGCGCCGACGCGTTGCAGGGGCCGCAGGCGGCGCGGCGCCTCGGCGTCGACGAAACGCTGCTCGGCCACCTCGTGCACCGCTACGGCAACCAGGCCCGCTCGGTGGCCCGCCTCGCCACCGAAAAGGCCGATCTCGCCAAGCCGCTGGTGCCCGGGCTCCCCTACCTCCGCGCCGAGGCCGTCTATGCCGCTCGATGGGAAATGGCGGCCACGCTCGAGGACGTGCTCGCGCGCCGCACCCGTGCCTTGATCCTCGACCGCGAGGGGTCGGCTCGTGCCGCGCCGGAGGTCGCCCGGCTCCTCGCCCCCGAGTTGCACTGGGACGACGCCGAAACGGCGCGCCAGACCGAGGCGTTCCTCGGCCTCGTGGGCCGGATGCGTGACGCCTCCACCCACCCCAGCCCGGCCGAGACCTAGGGCGACTCCCGTGCCCGTCCGTCCGCCCATCGACCTCCCCGCCGGCGCCATCGCCGCGCGCCTCGAGGCTCCGCGCGTCGATGTCCCCGACGCCTTCGTCGACGCCCTGCGCGCCGACCTCGGCGACGACGCCGTCGACACGGGCGACGCCACCCTCACCGAGTACGCCCGAGACTGGTGGCCGCTGGCCGTGGTGTGGGCGACCCAGGCGCGCGTGCCGAGCCGTCCACACGTCGTCGCCCGCGTGACGAGCGCCGCCGAGGTCGCATCGGTGGTCCGGCGCTGCGCCGAGGCCGCCATCCCCCTCACGGTCTCCGCCGGTCGGTCCGGCGTCTGCGGCGGCGCGATCCCGATCGTCGGCGGCGTGGTGCTCGACGTCACCGGCCTCGACCGCGTCGTCGACATCGACGATCGCTCGCTCGTCCTCACCGCCGAGGCGGGCGTGTTCGGCGACGTGCTCGAAGCGCACCTCCGTTCGCAGGGTTACACCCTCGGCCACTGGCCGCAGTCCATCGAACTGTCGACGGTGGGCGGGTGGCTGGCGTGTCGCAGCGCGGGCCAGTACTCCACCCGCTACGGGAAGATCGAGGACATGGTGGTCGGCGTCACGGCGGTCACCGGGGCCGGTTCCCTCATGCACACCGGCGGTGTGCCGAGGGCGGCCGTCGGACCCGACCTCACCCAACTCCTCGTGGGATCGGAGGGAACACTCGCCGTCATCACCGAGGCGCGCCTGCGCATTCATCCGCTCGCGCCCGCCGAGCGCGTCGCGGTCTACGGGTTCGCCTCGTTCGCCGACGGTCTCGACGCCTGCCGCCGCATCCTGCGCCGCGGCGCCACGCCCGCCGTGCTGCGCCTGTACGACGTCGAGGAATCGACGCGGCACTTCCATGATCACCTCGGCGACGCCACGACCAACGTGCTCATCGTGATCGACGAAGGCGACGAGACGCTGGTCGACGGCGTCATGCGGGTGGTCGCCGACGAGTGCTCGAGCGCGTCGCGACTCGACGACGCCATCGCCGAACACTGGCGGGAGAAGCGCAACGACGTCTCCGCGCTCCCCGAGGTGGTCAAGGCCGGCGTCGTCGTCGACACGGTCGAGCTGGCCGCGTCGTGGACCGAGGTCGCCGGACTGTACGACGACGCGTGTGCCGCACTGAAGGGTGTCGACGGTGCTCTCGTGGCCAGCGCTCACTGCTCGCACTCGTATCTCGACGGCGCCTGCCTCTACTTCACCTTCGCCGGCCAACCCGGCGACGACCCAGCCGCCAAAGACACCTATTACCGCGCTTCGCTCGCCGCGATCATGGACGCCTGTCTCGCGCGACGAAGCGCCATCAGCCACCACCACGGGGTGGGGGTCGCCCGGGGCGAGTGGGTCCGCGCCGCCCTCGGCGACGAAGGGTTCCGTGTGCTGTCCGGCCTCAAGTCCGTGCTCGACCCCGCCGGCATCCTCAACCCGGGCAAGCTCGGCCTGCCGTCGGCGTTCCTCCCCGAAGGCTGGGCGTGGACGTGACGCCCGACGCCCGGATCGCGTGGCCCACCGTCGGGCGGGCCGTGCTCGGGGCGCTCCCCTTGCTCGCGGTGGTCCTCGCCTTTCAACTCATCCTGCTCCTCGCCGCCGATGACCCCGCCGACGGATGGGCGATTCTGCTCATCGTCATGCTCGTGATCGCCTTCCGGCGGGCGGGGACGAGCGCCGCCCGCGAGGCCACGGGCCGGCCCCTGTCGCACGCTGCCCTCGCCGGTCTCGGCGCGTTCATGGCGTGGGTGCCCCTTCGGATCCTCATCGCCATCGTGGGCGACAGCGAGCGTCCGCTCGGCGGGATCTTCGTGGGCCTCGCCCTCGCCGTGCTCGTGAGCCTGATCGGCGGTATCGGCGGTGTGCGCGACGTGCGAAAAGCGCGAGACTGATAGGCGGGAACAGAGACGAGTCGGGCGGGTGGCCGCGGCGCACCGAAGACCTCCGGGTGTCGAGTGCGTCGAGGAACGTCCGGACTCCACAGGGCAGGGTGCTGGGTAACGCCCAGTCGGGGTAACCCGCAGGACAGTGCCACAGAGAACAGACCGCCGATGGCGGGGATGGCCCTCGGGCCGGTCCCGCACAGGTAAGGGTGAAACGGTGCGGTAAGAGCGCACCAGCGCCCGGGGCGACCCGGGCGGCTCGGTAAACCCCACCCGGAGCAAGGCCGAGCAGGGGGCATGGACGGCCCGTCCGGTCCACACGTGGACAGGCCCCCGGGTAGGCCGCACGAGGCGGCGGGTAACCGCCGTCCCAGATGGATGGTCACCGCCGGCCGCCGGGCAACCGGGGGTCGGAACAGAATCCGGCGTACAGCCCGGCTCGTCTCTCACCCCACTCTGACCAGCGGTTATGTCTGAGGGTGCCCCGCTCAGTCCGCACACAGTCCGCGGGAGTCGCGTGTCAGGCGTCGCTGAGGGGCCTGTTCCGAGACTCGGCCTACTCCGCCGTTTCCAGCAGCAGGGCCCGGATCGGACGAGAAGGCGGTCCTCCCTCGCGGGGCGCAGGATTGCGACGACCGATACATTCCAACGAATGAAGTACGTCGCTTCGGCTGTCATTCTTGTCGGCTTCGCTGCGCTCTACCTCTGGATCTTCCTTCGCTCGTACCGTCGGAACCTTCATTCGTTCGGACGGTCCAACGGGTCCAGCGTCTTCGTCGCGTTCTGGGCGGCGTGGTTCTGGCCTCTGACCCTGCTCTGGTGGATGTTCGGAGAAACGCCGGAACGACGGTCGCGTCGTCGGTGACGGGGGTCCTACACCAAGCAGCGGAGCAAGCGCCCACGGATCGGTGGTAAGCCACCGATATGGACATTCCAGAGGAAGTCCAGGAACGGTGGGGGAAGAAGCTGGAGCGATTTCAGGCGGATGAAACCGCCCCGCCGATCCTGCCCTATCCGTCGTTGGCTGCCATGACGCTCGCGGGCGCCGCTGGCGACAAGGAGTCAGTCATGGCCCTGCGCGGGCTGATGCGGTCCCATCCCGACGAGTTCCCGCTCGATCTAGGACCCGCGAAGTGCAAGGACCTCGATCGGTGGTTCCTTGATGAATACGTGAAAAGCGGTGGGCGGGTCCAGGGAATGCGGGCGTTGGAGGCTGTCTGGCTCGCGACCGATGAAGCGCTCCATTACATCTCGCCGCGAGTCGGCGGCCACATCCGCTGGGCCTGGGATTCCCTTGAGGTTCGCCCGATGAAGTCGGGGCGCCGGTTCGGGAAGGCCACCGTCGCCACACCCGGCGGAACGTTCCACTTCTCGATGGGTACGGGTGCGCTGGCGAACCTTCTGACGCTCTATTCATGGAGCCAGGTGTAAACCGTCAGCCGGACCCCCGGTCGAGCGTCTCCAAGTGCCAGGGACAGAGGGAAGCCACGGCGGACCCAAGGGCCGAAGCCTGCTCATCCGTGGTCCACCCGTCGGCAGCAACGGCTGCACGCCAATGGTCCAGCACGTCGTGATCCAGCGCATTACACGCGAAGTATCCCCGCCCAACGAGCACGCCGGCTTTCTCGTCCATTAGGCCAGACTCGGAGCCGAGTGAGAGCAGGTAGAAGCCCTCGTCGGGCTCGGGAAACCCGTTCTCCAGGGCATACAAACGCACCTCAGATTCCGCATCGCTCGCCGTCACTTCTTCCTGGTCCACTGATTGGCCGCAGCTCGCGGACACCACAAGGGCGACCGCGACCGGCCACCCGCGATGGCCGAACCGATTCACCGGACCCAACCTTGCCCGATTGTCCGAGACTGCGCGTCGGTCTCCGCTACCGCGTGCGCCTGAAGAACGGAATCCACCGCGTCCCGCGTCGTGTCCTCGGAGTCGGGCCACAAGTGCGAGTAAGTGTCGAGCGTCTCGGACGCCGACGCGTGGCCCAACCTCGCTTGCACCACCTTCACCGACTCGCCGTGCCGGATCAGCAGCGACGCGTAGAAGTGCCGCAGGTCGTGGAACCGCACCGGTCGCGATGGTGCCCCGTCTCGGACGGCCTGCCGCCACACGTCCGAGAATCGACTGCGATTGATCGGCGCTCCGTGTTTGTTCGTGAAGATCAGACCGTCCGACGCCGCGGGGAACGCCTCCAGGTGTCTCGCCAGGGCTTCCGCAACCGCCTGAGGCAGCGGCACCGTGCGGTGACTCGCATCAGTCTTTGGCGG
>DATDOY010000228.1:0-9862 GCA_035293045.1 Acidimicrobiia bacterium | reverse complement strand
TTGGGAGTGAGCCAGGCCATGAACGCGGACTACTCGGTACAGGTGCACGACCCGCGCCACGACCCTGACGAAGTGATCGCCGAGCGCGTCGACGTCATGAACCGGCTCAATGCAGAGGTCCTTCCTGACGATCCGCCGACGCCGGCCGAGCAGGTCATCGCGTCGATCCGCGCCCTGCCAGAGCGTCAGCGCATCTGGACGTTGGGCGCCCGCGACGCCGCCGGTCGACTCGCGGGCTTCGCGCGGACGAGCATCGACCCCGCGCACGACGACAACCCCGACTGCCTCGAGGTCTACCTGACCATCGACGCCGCGCACCGGCGGCGCGGGTTAGGACGGCGACTCGTCGGCGAGGTAACCGCGCTCGCCCGCGCCGAGAACCGGAAGCGGCTCTTCGGCAAGACGGTCGACCGTGTGCCAGGGGCCGACGCCTTCGCTTCCGCCCTGGGCGCCACCGCCAAGGCGGCGATGCACATCAACCACCTCCGGATCGAGGACGTCGATCGCGACCTCATGAAGGCGTGGGACGCGGACGGCCCCTCTCGCGCCCGGGATTACGACCTAATCGCCTTCGACGGCGCCGTCGCGGAAGACCTCCTCGAACCGTTTGCAGAGTTGATCCTGGTGATGAACACCGCACCGCGAGACGACCTCGTGCTCAACGATTTCACCATCACGCCCGCGCAGGTTCGCGAGTGGGAGCGAGAGCGCGATGCCCGCGGAGACGAGGCCTGGACGCTCGTGGCGCGACACCGGGCGACCGGCGAACTCGCCGGCTTCCACGACGTGCATTGGAACCCCGCGAAACCCCGGGTGGTGTGGGTCGGCGCGACCGGCGTCAAGCCCGAGCATCGGGGTCATGCGCTCGGCAAGTGGCTGAAGGCCGCCATGACGCTGCGCATCCTCGACGAGCGCCCGCAGGTCACGACCGTGCGAACGGAGAACAACGACTCGAACGACGCCATGCTCGGCATCAACCGCGCCATGGGCTACCGCCCGCTGTTGGCGGTGACCACCTGGGAGTTGGTGCTGGACGGGTAGCGGCCGCAACCCGCGTCCCGTTCTCCCTGTCTGTGGCGCGTTAGCGGGGATAATCCCCGCTAACGCGCCACAGACAGACAGGGAAAGGGAGAGGGACAAGGGCACGAACCGGTGGGCCCCCAGGGTCTCGAACCCTGCACCTCCGGATTAAAAGTCCGTTGCTCTACCCGATGAGCTAGGGGCCCGGGTGTTCGCAGGTTAGGCGTCGAGATGCCGGGCCCCACCCACGAATCCGTCATTCCCGGCGTATCGAGCGGTGGACGGCCCGAGTGAACCCATGACTAGACCGCCTAGGTCATCGATCATGGGACCTAAGACCCTCTTCTCAATCCGTGATCCAGCCGACACTAAGAGCGTTCGGCACAACACGCCGAGGCGACGCTGGGGAGGAACGTGGTGGGGAGACTGCGGAATCTCAGGAGGCTCCTGCCGGGTGAGGTAGGGCTTCCGGATCGAGCGTGGGCCGAGCGCCATCGCTGGATCAGCGGCGCGACCCTCGGGATGTCGGTCATCGTCCTCGGCTATGGCCTCGTGACCGGCCACGAGGTGACCCACGTCCTCGCGGCCGCATCGTTCGTGGCGACGCTCGCGCTTCTCGTGCACCGATCAGGGCACCGCGCGCTTGCGTCCTCGATCACGACCGCCGCGTTGCTCTCAGCGGCGTCGGCGCTCGTGCACTTCTCCGGTGGCCTCGTGGAAATGCACTTCCTCTTCTTCATCACGCTCGGGATGGTCACGCTCTACCAGTCGTGGGTCCCGTTCGTCGTGGCGGTCCTCGTCACCTTGAGCCATCACGCCCTTGTCGGCGTCGTCGAGCCCCACTCCGTCTACAACCACCCGGCCGCCATCGAAGCGCCCTTCAAGTGGGCCCTCATCCACGCTGGCTTCGTGCTCGTGGGGGGCATTGTCAACGTGACCGCGTGGCGCCTCCTCGAGCGGCCCATGACCACCGACGAGTTGACCGGCCTCACCGCTCGCGTCCTGCTGTTCGACCGTCTCGACCGCAGCCTCGCCCGGGCTCGCCGCGCCAACACGACTTCTGCCGTCCTCTTTGCCGACCTCGTGCAGTTCAAACACGTCAACGACTCCCTCGGCCACGCGACCGGGGACCTCGTCCTCGCCGGCGTCGCTGGTCGGCTCCGCGAGGCCGTGCGGGAAGAGGACACCGTCGCGCGATTCGGCGGCGACGAGTTCGTGGTGGTCGCTGACGGCGTCGATCGCGAAGGCGCGGAAGCGATCGCCGATCGCATGACCGAGAGCTTGAGGGCGCCGCTGGACATCGACGGTCGACAAATCGTCACTTCCCTCTCCATCGGTGTCGTCCTCACGACGGGCGAGTCCACCGTGGAGGGCGTCATGCAGTCGGCCGACACCGCCATGTACGCGGCCAAGCGGGCCGGCGACCCGTGGCGGGTGTTCGAGCGCGAGATGACGTGCGAGGCGAAGCGCCGCAGCGACGTCGAGCACGACCTGCGACTCGCGTTGGCCAAGGACGAATTGACCGTCGTCTACCAGCCGATCGTGGACCTCCGCAGCGGGCACGTACGGGGCGTCGAGGCGCTGGTCCGCTGGGCGCGCAACGGCGAGGAGATCATCTCGCCGAGCGAGTTCGTACCCATCGCCGAAGAGACCGGCTTGGTCACGAGCATCGACCGCGTCGTGCTCCGCCAAGCCGTGGCCGATCTCGCGGCCTGGCGCGACGCGCACCTCGTCGACGACAGCTTCACCCTCCACGTGAATGCGTCGCCTGCGTCGCTGAGTGCGGCGGGCTATCGCGCGGTACTCGACGCAACCCTCGCATCACTGGGGGTTCCCGGTTCGGCCCTCGTCATCGAAGTGACCGAGACCGCCGTCATGACCCACGCCGCCGAGATCGAGCCGGGCCTCATCGAGATCCGCACGTCCGGCGTGCGCATCGCGGTCGACGACTTCGGGACCGGATACTCGTCGCTGGCCCGCCTCAAGGATCTTCCGATCGACATCATCAAGATCGACAAGGCCTTCGTCGACGACGTGCCGGGGGGCTTCAATGCCGCGGTCACCGCCGGCATCCTCGACGTCGCCCAGCGCCTCGGCCTCGCCGTCATCATCGAGGGCGTGGAACGGGCCGACCAGATCGCCCCGCTCATCTCGATGGGTGCGGGACTCGCTCAGGGCTTCCAGCTCTACCGTCCCGTCGCGCCCGCCCATGTGCTGTGGGTGCTGTCGCAGCCGGAGCCCGGCGCGATCTTCAGCGCACCCCAGTAGTCGCACCGGGATTCCCAAAGAGAGTGCGGCAATCCCGGCTGTTACCATGACCCGTTCCGGGGAGACCCCTTCGAGCCCCCATCGTCCAGAGGCCTAGGACGCCGCCCTTTCAAGGCGGTAACGGGGATTCGAATTCCCCTGGGGGCACGCAAGCGCAAGCAACTGGTCCTGTGGTGCAGTTTGGAGTGCACGCCGCCCTGTCAAGGCGGAGGTCGCGGGTTCAAATCCCGTCAGGACCGCTCCCCCTCCGGGGGGCCCGGCCGGGTAGCTCAGTCGGCAGAGCACGCGCCTGAAAAGCGCGGGGTCACCGGATCGACGCCGGTCCCGGCCACTTCGCGAAAGCCCTGGTCGCCGTGGGGAACCCTTGCTGGCCAGGGCTTTCCGACTTTCGGCGGCGGGATCCCTCGTGCCACGAACGTGCCACGACCGAGCGGAAAGTCGACGACGGATCCCGTCTCCAGTAATCCATCGGACTTGTCGTCGCGCGACGCCGCCGGAGTTACGCGAACAAATGCACCTCATGGCGATTCGCGAGCTGTGACACACCCTCAGAGGCTCGACGAACCTCCCAGCGCGAGTTCGGAAAACCGGCGAACCGCCTCGTTGACGCCAACTACTTTGCAAAGTAAAGTTAGGTGCCGATGCGAACCGGCGCGTCGAGGAGGCTTCCCATGAACCACGCGCAGGCCGTCACCGTCCTCCATGAGCTTGCTCAAGCCCGAGAGCGGACCCGGACCAGCGTGCGAGGCCTCTGGTTCCCCCTCGTACTGTTCGGGGCGCTGATGATCGGCAGCGCTCTCGTGGTGGCGGCGATCTCGGGTCCCGCGGTGGCGGTGTACTGGGCGCTAGCCGGGCCGCTCGGGGGTGGCGTGTGCTGGACGTTCTTCCGCCGCCGGGGCCTGGCCCGAGGAGTCGAGCCGCGCCAAACGCTGCCCGTCGTCGGGGGCCTGGCGATCATCGCGGGCTGCTTCCTCGGTTACTGGGTAGGGGATGTCCTCGTCGACGCCACCTTCGCGGCGACCGTTCCCTTCCTCGTAATCTCGGTTGCGTACCAGATCCCCGCTCACCGTGAGAGTCGATCGCGCTTTGGCGTGACCGCCGTGGGGTTGGGTGCCTCAGCCCTCGCCCTCGGTCTGAGCAACCTGGGGCCCGTGACCGTGAGCGCGTTGTTGAGCGCCGGTTACGGCTTCGCGTTCATGCTCTATGGCCTCACGTACCGCGCCGAGGAGCGGGCGACTCGGTGACGCACCCCACCAACGGGCTCGACGACACGGTGCACCAACGCGCCCGCCTCGGGATTCTCGCCGTGCTCGTCGAAGTGAAGCGGGCAGACTTCAATCACCTCAAGGAGGTCCTCGAGCTCACGGACGGCAACCTCTCCCGACACCTCCAGACATTGGAGGAGGCACGCTACGTCGTGATCGCCAAGACGTTCGAGGGACGGCGGCCCCGGACTTGGGTTTCTCTGACCAGCGCGGGGGGCCGAGCGCTTCGGTCCGAGGTTGCCGCCCTGCGCGCTGTGATCGGGAGGGTGGAAGGAGCCCAGGGCGTGACCCAGGGTTGACCCGACGGGGCGACCTTCGAAACCGCACGCGAGACCGGACGCCGCCGATCATCTCCCGCGCTGGAGTGCACACCGGCGCGGTTGACGCGGTCCTCGACCTCGGCCGCGTTTCACGCACGGTGCCGAGCACATGCTCGAGTGTGATCGGCAGCGTGTATCGAACCCGGCATCCGTCGGCAACGCGATCATGAAACGGCAAGTCCTTGCCCGGCCACGGTGGTGACTGCCCAGGGATTACGTTTCGCTCCATCGACGACCGACTGCCCATCGAATTCGGGCCTCTGACGAACGGCGAGTACGCCGCGCCTCGATCAACGTCGTTCGAGCGCGAGGTCGTCGGCCGGACGCGCGACGCCATCGACCGGAATGCCCGGCGGACCAGCGTGAGCCGTCGCGACTTCCTCCGCTCGGCATCCGCGATGGCGACCATGCTCCTCGTCGTCGACGCCTGCTCGAAAGAGCGCGCTGCCGAAGACGGGGGTAGTCCCGGCGGCGGATTTGGGACGACGCTTCCGCCGGAGTCGACCACCCACCCCGACCTCGCCGGGTCCGCGCTGGGGCGCGACAGCGGGTTCGTCTTCGACGTCCAAGGCCACATGCTCGACTTCGAGATCGATCCGTTGAGCCGCCGCGAACTCGGCTTCGCGAGCAACTTTCCCCAGGCATCCTGCGGCGAGGCGGACCATGCAAAGTGTTTCGACGCCGAGCACTTCACGGACCTCGTCTTCGAGCGCAGCGACACCACCATGGCCGTGCTGTCGGCATTGCCGTTTGCTCCCGAGCACAGCCCCCTGTCGCCGGACGCGATGGAGCGAACCCGCCGCGCGGTGCACACGCTCTGCCACGCCAAGCCGGAACGGCTGTTCCTGCACGCGGAGGCCCACCCGACGCTGTCGGCGCTCCCCGACGCCCTCGCCGCCATGGAACGCATCGCGCACGAACACGAGGTCGTCGGCTGGAAGGTGTACACGCACCTTCCGGGGCAGCCGTGGTGGCTCGACGACCACGACCGATCCGTCCCCGCGGTTGGGGACGCATTCATTCGACAGGCGGTCGAGCTCGGTGTCCCTCGGATCGCCGTGCACAAGGGTCTCGCCGGGGGGTACTCCAACGATCCCGCCGACGTCGGGCCGGCGGCACAACGCCACCCAGACGCGTCATTCCTCGTCTACCACTCGGGCTGGGAGGTCGGACGACGCGAAGGGCCCTACTCTCCGTCGTCGCCCCGTGGTGTGGACCGCTTGGTGGCGTCGGTCGAAGGAGCCGGACTGGGCCGCGGTTCCAACGTCTACGCGGAGTTGGGCACGACGTGGTTCCGCGTCATGCGTGAACCGGATCAGGCGGCGCATGTCCTCGGAAAGCTGCTCGCCCACCTCGGGGAGGACAACGTCGTGTGGGGCACCGACTCCATCTGGTACGGCTCGCCCCAGCCGCAGATCGACGCCTTTCGCGCCTTCACGATCTCCGAGGAATACCAGGAGCGATACGGGTATCCCGCCCTGACCGACGAGGTGAAGGAGAAGGTGCTGGGACGCAACGGCGCCCGCGTGTACGGGGTCGATCCGGTGGAGGCGACCTGCTCGTCCGGCGCGCCGTGATCTTGGGTCGCGGGAGGGTGTAGTGGCCGCCCGCCGCCGGACCGGACGGTCGCGAGTGGTCGGCCTATGTCGCCGGCAGCCGCAGGACTTCGGCAGGGTCGAGGCTGGCGGTGTGGCGCGCCGGAAGGATCGCCGCCACGACGCCGACGATGGTCGCCGCGACCAGCAAGGGGGCGATCATGGCCGCGGGGAAATAAAACGGTTGGGGAACTCCGGTGTCGAGTGTGACGCGCGCGACCGCCGCGCGCCCGAGGGCGGTGCCTGCGAGCACACCGACGAGGCCGCCGGTCAAAGAGAGCGTGAGCGCCTCGGCGACCACGAGTCCCGCCACGTCACGGCGACTCGCTCCGATCGCTCGCAGGATTCCCAACTCGTGCCGGCGATCCAGCATCTCCATCACCAGTGTGGTGGCGAGTCCGAGCAGGGCCACCAGCACGGTCGTCCCGATGAGCACCGTGACGCCGTTCCACGCGCCGTCGAACGTTGCCAGCGCGTCGGCTCGGAAGACGTCGTTGCGCTCGATGATGAAGCTGCGCCCGCTGAGCGCGGTCGGGACGGCGTCGTGCATCCGGGCCACGGTCGTCTCCGCGTCCGCTCCGGGCTCCAGTTGGACCGCCAGGCGCGTCGGGCGCGCGTAGCCGAAGTGTCGCCGTGCGTCCTCGACCGATACGACAACGGCTCGGCTGTTCCCGTAGGGCAGCCCCGCGTAGGTGCCGGCCACCGCAAAGGCGTGGGGACCGTTCGCCGTCTGCAGGGACACGATGTCGCCCACGGACCTGTTCACGCGCCGGGCGATCGACTGCTCAAGGAGCACATGGCCACCCCCATTCAGCCGGCGCCAAGCCTCTTGTGGATCGGTCTCGACCGTCCAGGCGAAGTCGGACACGCGGCGGTAGGCGGTGGGGTCGACGACCGTCATGAACTCCGTCCGGCCACCGCGGTCGAGAAGGACCGCCCATCCCGCCGCGCCTTCGGTCACCCCGGCAGTGCCGGGCACACCGCTGAGCGCCTCGACGATCTGGGGGTCGAGCCCACGGTTGGTGTAGTCGGCGACGACGAGATCGGCGCGGAAATGGGTCTCGACAACCTCCTCGAACCCCGGGCGCCCCGACGCCCGCAGGGTGGCGACCACGAACACCAACGCCAGACAGACCGCGAGCAGCCCCGCCGTCGTCGTCGCCCGCCCCGGGCGCCGGGCGAGGCGCTGGGCCGCGAGCGCTCCGGAGACGGGGCTCACCCTCGCCCATGCGGTGGCGGTCGTCGCGGCCACCCCGCGCGCGGCCATTGGAGCCACCAGGATCACGCCACCAAGGGCGACCACCATCCCAATGGGCTTGAGGAGTTCGGCCAAACCCGCGGTCAACCCGAGGCCGACCACGACCAAGGCCGACCCCGCCGCCGCGGACCGGCTGCTCGGCCCGGTGTCGGTGGCGGCGCCTCGCAGGCCCGTCGCCGGGTCCTCACGCGCGGCCCGCATCGCCGGGGTGATCGAGGCGACCACCGGCGTGAGGAGTCCGAGGACGACGGCGGCTGCGAGCGTGGGCGACGACGCCGTGACTGACGGTTCGACGGCGAGGTTGAGCCTGAACGCGCCGCTCATGCCCTCAGCGACGACTCGGGCGAGGACCAGTCCGAGCCCGACCCCGACGACGGTCGCCACCGCTCCAACGGCCGCCGCCTCGGCGACCACCAGGCCCACCAGCTGGCGGCGACTCCCCCCGAGGGCTCGGAAGGTGGCGTGCACGCGACGGCGATCGTGCACCGTGCGACTGACCGAGAGAAAGATGAGGTAGCCCCCGATCAGGAGCGCCGCCGACGCCACCGGTGCGAGCGCGCCCTCGGTCTCCCGAAAAAACTCCGCCGCGTCCGAAGCGAACAACAGCTCGGGCGGCGGCTGGAGCGGTCCGAGGTCCTCCCGATGGTCCTCCGCCCACTCGACCGGGTCAATCCCCGGCTCGAGCTGCACCACGGCGACGCTCACGGCGTCGTTGGCGCCGCCCCATCGGCGGGCAGTCTCGATCGAGGTCACCACGCCGAACGCCCGCGTGGCATCGGAGCGCGTCAGCCCCGTGATTCTCGCTTCCCACGCTCCACCAGAGCCGACGAGTTCCGCGGTCTCACCGATCACAGAAGCGTCGGAGCCGAAGAACCCCTCGGGGACGGCCATTTCGTCCGCGCCCGGGCCGGGCGCGCGTCCGGCGGCGAGCGGAATCGACTCCAGAACCCCGGCATCGAGCCCGTAGGCGTCCATCTGGCTCCGACCGTTCTCGAGCTCGGCCTCCACGAGCACGTTGTAGGTCGCGTGAACCGAGCGGACCTGAGGGAGCTCGCGCAGGCCATCGACCGCGGACGCTCGCGCGTCGGCCCCGAAGACCCCGCTCGGTTGGAGCACGAGGGCGCCGGACGAGGCACCGGGAACGCGAAGGTCCGCCGGCCGATCGAGGGCGTCGGAGACGGCTCGCGTCCCCGCCGAGACCGCCAGGAACATCGCCACGCCGAAGGCGACGCTCATTGCCATCACGGCACTGCGCCCGGGGTGCTGTCGGATCGATCCTCGGAGCCAGCGACCCCAACCCACCGCGCCCGCCTCAGCCCTCGGCGCCGTCGAGGCGCCCGTCGCGCAACCGCACCACTCGGTCGGCCAGGGCGCCGACGCCCTCGTCATGGGTCACCACGACCAGGGCGCGCTCGACGTCACTGTCACCTCGACCGAGCTCCGCCATCAGCGCGACGACGTCGAGTCCGGTCGCCGAGTCGAGGTTTCCCGTCGGCTCGTCAGCCAACACCACCGCAGGCTCGTGGACGAGCGCCCGGGCGATCGCCACTCGCTGTTGCTCGCCGCCCGACAGGGTGGCGGGCAAGGCGTCCGCACGGGCGCCAAGGTCCACGCGTCCCAGGAGATCGCGGGCGCGGTCCATCCGCTCGTCCCGAGGGCGATTGTCGATGACCAGCGGCAGGGCCACGTTCTCCATCGCGCTCAGGTGCGGAACAAGGTTGAATTGCTGAAACACGAACCCGACGCCGGTTCTTCGAAGCGACGTGCGCTCGCGCTCGGTGAGGCCGGAGAGGGCGACACCACCGATCCACGCCTCTCCGGCAGTGGGCGTGTCTAAGGCGCCGAGGAGGTTGAGGAGCGTGGTCTTTCCGGACCCTGAGGGACCCATGACGACGACGAACTCGCCCGCGGCGACGGCGAGGTCAAGGCCGTTGAGTGCTCGGAACGGGCCCTCTGAGGTCTCGAACTCCCGCGTCAACCCCTCGGTTCGGACCGGAGCGCCAGCCCCCGCCCCCGCTTCGGACTCCTCCACCCGCTCATCTCCAGTCGCACACCTTCGATTGGTCCGCTCGTCACGTTAGAGCGGTTGGCGCGTGTGGGGATTGCGATCCGAGTCGCCACCGGGATCCGCTGAAA